>NZ_JARUWZ010000009.1:0-157600 GCF_030433775.1 Erwinia sp. PsM31 | reverse complement strand
CCTTTCTGACCTTTCTGACCTTTCTGACCTTTCTGACCTTTCTGACCTTTCTGACCTTTCTGACTGTTCTGGCCATCCTGACTGTTTTGATCGTTTTGACCGTTTTGACCGTTTTGACCGTTTTGACCGTTTTGACCGTTTTGACCGTTTTTCCGCTAAACGATATGGCTTGCCGGTACGGGTCACGCACTCAGTCGCTCCTGGTCGTGTTTGAGCCGTGTCGGTCAGGGATAATGAATATAAATATGTCGGCACAGGCTATCGGTATCAAAATACTGCGTCACAACTTTGACAGCATGGCGATACGCAGGGGCTAATATTTATTCTTTCCTGAAGCCAGCCTCTGCAGCTGGCTGCTCTCTGGATAAGATGCCAGAAATAGCGGCCTCAGGTTAATTGCTACCCGGTTTTAGCTGTACGAATTTTTCAGCCGGACTGACTTTCCTGCACGTCTGGCGTTCCTTTGATGGTGTTAAACACAATATTCAGCAGCACGGCAACCACGCAGGCGGCGCTAATGCCGGAGTGGAAAATCGTTCTGATCCAATCCGGGAAGCAATCGTAAAACGTGGGCATCACAATGGGGATCATGCCAAACGCAATAGCCGTTGCTACCACTACCAAATTCATCGTGTCTTTATAATCGACTTTTGCCAGCGTACGAATACCGGATGCCCCCACGGTACCAAACAGTACCACGCCCGCACCGCCCAGTACCGGAGCCGGAACGGCTGCGACTATCCGACCCAGCACGGGCAGACAGCCAAGCAGCACCAGGATAATGCCGCCCGCCGCCACTACATAGCGGCTTTTGATGCCGGTAATGGCAACAAGACCAATGTTCTGTGCAAATGCGCTTTGTGGAAAGGAGTTAAACAGCGGCGCGAGCGCGCTGGCTAACATATCCGCCCGCAGACCGCTGGCGATACGTTTGCCGTCGACCTCCGTGTCGATAATCTCGCCAATAGCGATCAGTCCGGCAGTGGTTTCCGTCAGCAGAACCAGCACGATAAGCGTCATGGACAGAATGGCCGCTACGTTAAAAACCGGCAGCCCAAAGCTGAGGATACCCGGTAGCGCTATCATCTCGCCGTGCAGGACATCAGTAAAATGCGCTTTGCCGCTGACAAAGGCAAACAGCGTGCCCAGAACTATTGCCGCCAGAACGGCCAGTCTTTTCATCGCGGCATTACCCACGCGATGAAAAAGCAGCACCAGACCTAAGGTCAGCGCGGCCAGCCCGATATTGCCTGGCGATCCCCATTCCGGCGCGTCGGCATCGCCACCCATCGCCCAGCGGGCGGCAACCGGCATCAGCGACAGACCGATGACCGTAATCACCGTCCCGGTAACGACGGGAGGGAAGAAGCGGATGACATGAGCAAACAGCGGCGCAATCAGCAGGCCAATCAGCGACGAGGCTATTACTGCGCCAAACACTACCGGTAAGCCACCGTCTCCCGCCACCAGCGCCATCATGGTCGCCACGCCCGCAAAAGAGACGCCCTGTACCAGCGGCAAACGGGAGCCAAAGAAGGGCACGCCCAGCGCCTGCAATAAGGTGGCACAGCCGCTGACAAACAGCGCAGCCGTGACCAGCATGCCCAGTTCGGCAGCATGCAGCCCCGCTGCCGAGCCGATAATCAGCGGCGGCGCGATAATGCCGCCATACATCGTCAATACGTGCTGCAATCCCCAGACAAAGGATTTGCCTACCGGATAAAGTGTATCTTCTGGCCTGACGCGATCGATGCTCATAACAGTTGTCCTTTATCGGGGAGTAGCCCCGTTACTGTCTGCCTTGCAGGCCGCGATTTCACACTGCCTGCGGAAGAAATGCTGCGGCGGCAGCGAGGTGGCAAAGCGACAGACCACCAAAGCGCAGCCGGACGACACGATAATCCGTTTACCGGCTATGCCAGACGCCGTGCCGATGGCCAGCGGCACGGCATACCAGCACATGCTCCAGGCCAAAGAGGGTCGGGTGTCCGGCGGGCAATACCCGATCGACAGGCGGCGCAGAAACCGGAAGCGGTTCAGGATGAGCGACAGAAGCGTTCATTAATGTATCTCCCTTACGGCCGGGAACGCACCCGGCTACGATTCGAAGGCGTACAGATCTACAGCTTTGCCATGTTTTGCCACAGCCTGGCTGCGGCTTTGCGCGCCCGCGCATAGAGCGGTGCAATGTCGGAGGGGAACTGACGATCTTCATAGACCAGCCGGCCGGCGATAATGACGCTGTGCACCGCCGCGCTGTTAAGTCCAAAAGCCAGATGCCCGGCGAGATTTTCCGCCTGCAACGGCGTCGGTGAAACGTAGTCGCAGATGGTCAAATCGGCGGTATAGCCCGCCGCCAGCTGACCAAAAGGTTGGGCAAAATTACGCTCCAGCAAAATATTGCCGTTATGCAACATGCGCAAAAAGCTGTCAGGCCAGAGCGGGCCGCCCGCGTCCCGGTGTTTGAAATAAGCGAATTTCAGCTCCTCAAACATGTCGGCACCGATACCGTCGGTGCCAAGCGCTGCCAGCTGGTAATCAGCCAGATGATGGTTGTAGCCGACATGATTGTTCATGTTGGATCGCGCATTGTGCGCCAGGCAGGCGCTACGCTGGTTCAGCAACGCAATCTCATCGGCCGAGAGCCAGAGTCCATGGGCGATAAGCGTTTTCTCATCCAGCAGGCCGAATTTATCAAGGCGGGCAATAGGATCCATGCCGTATCTGTCGTGACTGTGTGAAACATCGTAACGATCTTCCGCTACGTGGATATGCAGGCCGCGCCCCGTTTCCTGCTTCGCTTCGGCCAGCATCGTCAGGCCGCTGTCCGGCACGGTGAAGGGAGCGTGCGCGCCGATATGGCATTCCACCAGGCGCTCTTCCAGGCTATCGTTTCGCCGGGCGTCAATCAGCCGGGCAAAATCGATATTTTCCGCGATGCCTGCTTCCAGCTCCTTCAGGCCGCCGTTGCGATCCGTGGTTTCAAAACAGGTCATGCCGCGCAGTCCGGCTTCAATAAAGCCGCGCCGCAGGATCGCCAGCGATCCTTTGATAAGATTTGGCGAAGCATGATGATCGATAACCGCAGTGCAGCCGTGGCGGATGGCCTCCAGCGAACAGATCAGGCCGCTGTAATAGAGCGACTCTTCATCCAGTGCGCGATCCAGCCGCCACCAGAGGTTTTTTAACGTAGAGATAAAGTCCGGGCAGGGCGCTATCGGCGCCATGATCCCCCGCGAGAGGCCGGAGTAAAAATGATTATGCGCACAGACCAGCCCTGGCATAACCAGTTTGCCGTGCAGATATTTGCATTGCGCATGAGGATAATCCGCCGACAAATCGCCGCCGACGGCAATAATTTTTTCGCCATCGATGGCGATATCACCGTTTTCGACAACCCGGGCGGGATTGAAATTTATTAGGGTGCAGTTTTTTAGCAGCAGCATGGTTATTCCTCCACTCTGCTCAGCAGATAAGAATGCTGCTGACGCGTGTAGCTGATGATGCGGGCCATTGTCTTTAAGTCTTCAGGCAGCGCTTCCGTGATTTCGCCCCGGTCGTCAACGTTTAGCTGCCAGACACGGTTGTTCAGGCGTAGCCGCACGCTCTGCTTATCCAACAAAAATCCGGGGTTGCTGCTGTTGTCAAAATCATCCTGACGACTGAACAGGGTAATCTTGTCCTGATAAGGTTTGCCCCGCCACGGGCAGAACTGTGCGCAGTTGCCGCATTCGTTGCAAAGCGCATCCAGATGCAGGATCTGTTGACGACTGCTGAAACCCGGCACGGCAAGCGCGACGTTGGCACGGTTTGGACAGACATCAACGCAGCGCGCACAGACGTAGTTGCATTCCAGGCATCGGGCCGCTTCCTGCCTGGCAAAAGCTTCCTGGTCGTCTGCATCAATCTGCCGTACGGCAACAATGCCGCGTCGCTGATAAATGGTGAGGGGATTGCTGTTCAGCCAGCGCTTGTGCTCGTCGTCGCAGTGGATATTTTCCCGCTGGAGGATAGTGCGGGTCGCTTTACGGGCGTCGCCAATTGCGGCCACGACCGAAGCGGGGCCGCTCTGTACGTCGCCGATTAAAAAAACGTTCGGCAGGCTGGTTTCCAGCGTATGCGGGTCAACGTCAACCTGCCCGGAAGCGGAGAGCGGCAGGCCGATTTGCCGGAGTATTTCGCCGTCCGGTTTTTCTCCGGTAGCGGCTATCAGGGCGTCAAAGCGTTGGTTCAGCGTTTGTGATGTGGCTAACGGACGACGGCGCCCCTGTGAGTCAGGCTCGCCGGGCTGCATCACTCGCAGCGTCAGGCCTCCGTCAGGCGTAAAAGTTTCCGGATTCACCAACGTCATAAACTGCACGCCATCCTGCCTGGCTTCCGCTATCTCTTCCGGCCAGGCGGGCATATCCCGCTCTTCCCGACGATAAAGCAGCGTTACCGATCGCACGGCTGGCACCTTCAGCGCGGCCCTGGCGCAGTCCATTGCCGTATTGCCCGCGCCGACTACCGCCACATCGCCCTGAATAGCCGGATCGACTCGCTGCTGGTTAAATTGCTGCAAAAAGCCAAAGGCGTCGAACACGTGCGGATTGCCGCCTGCCAGCGACAGCGCGTTGCTTTTTCTCGCGCCAATACCTATGCAGATCCAGCGGAAGCCCTGCTGACGAAGCTGCTCAAGCGTCAGATGAGGGTCACAGTTGAAAACGAACCTCACGCCGTGGTCGGCAATAAACTGAATGTCCTGCTCAATCAGGTGCGCCGGAATGCGAAAACGCGGCACGATATGCTGCACGATGCCGCCTGGCGTGGCTTCCCGCTCAAACAGCGTAACCGGATGGCCCGCCCGCGCCAGAAAAAAGGCGGCGGCAAGCCCTGCCGGGCCGGCACCCAGGATCGCAACGGGGTGTTTATCGCCCGAGCCTGCCGGTTTGTGCCAGCGTTGACGATAGGTCTCCCAGCCTTTTTCCAGCACAATTTTTTTGATACGCCGAATATTCAGCGCATTGTCGTAATCCAGTCGGGTGCAGTTGTTCTGACACTGATGGTCGCAAATATGGCCCGTAATGGCCGGTAGCGCATTGCGTTGATAGATAAGATCCAGTGCCTCGACATAACGGCCTTCTCCCGCCAGCCGCAGGTATTCCGGAATATCCTGATGAATAGCGCAGGCGGTGACGCAGGGCGCGACATAGCAATCCGTCAGCGGCAGCGGGCCGCCTACGTCTATCTGCTCGCGAGATTTCCATGACTTTTGCGCCCATTGGGCGGACAGGGCATCATCAGCCAGCTTTTGCAGCCCGGCAACATCGATGCACTGGCGTTCCCAGCCCTGACTGTTTTCCAGGATTTGCGCGCAGGTCTTCAGCCGCAGATAGCCGCCGGGCTTGAGCAGGTCGGTAGCCAGGGTGATCGGTTGGATGCCAGTCGCGAAAATATCGGCGATATTGTACTGGCTGGCACCGCCCGAATAGGAGATGGGCAGCCTGCCGGCGAAATGGGTTGAAAGCAGCGCCGCAACGTTAATCGATAGCGGATAGAGGGCGCGCCCCGACATATACATCTCTTCGCCCGGCAGGCGATGCTTATGATTACGAGCGCCCAGCGTATTGGTCAGTTTTACACCGAAAGTCCGCTGTTTTTCCCGCCCCAGCGCCATTAATCTTTCAAGCATTCCCAATGCTTGCCCAAGCGGCAGATCGTGGCTGAAAGACGCCTCGTTCAACTCGATATAGTCAAAACCATTGTTATCGAGGATCTGACGCACGCGCTGATATCCCAGCAGCGTGGGATTCAGCTTAACAAAGGTGTGCAGCTGCTTCTCTGTCAGCATATAGCGACAAATAGACTCGATTTCGTCAGGCGGGCAGCCATGCATGGTGGAAAGCGTCACGCTGTTGACCATGCGGCTGGAAATGCGTGCGGGCAACGCCTGTAAATCAGCGGGCTGGGCTTTTTGCAGCAGCTGCCAGTCGCCCTGAGTAATAAAACGCTGCAGCTTTTGTTGATAAAGCGCGAATTTCTCATTCTGAGCGGCGTCCAGCATCTCATTGATAAAGGTCTGCATAGCGGGCTGCTTTATGCCCTGCAGGTCGTAGCCGACGCTCATATTAAAAATAAAAGAGCGTTTTGCGCCGTCGCGCCGTGGCGTATAAATCGTTTCCAGCAGGTGCAGGATAAACCAGGCCTTCAGGTATTCGTCCCAGGCCTTCTTCAGCGTAAATTCGGTGGACCACTCGGTGTTAAAAGCTTCGTCGCTGGCATCAATACAGGGCTTTTCAAGCTCCAGCCTGTCCAGGATCTGCACGGTTTTCAACTCGATAAAACTGCCGCCGGTCAGCCAGGACACGATGATATTTTGCGCCAGCTGCGTATGCGGCCCGGCGGCCGGGCCGACAGGCGTGTCGCAGCTTTCGCCAAACAAAGCGATTTGGCGACGCGGATCCCGTTGATAAAATTCCGTTTCCGGGATGCCGAAAATCGAACGATTCTCTTGATATTCCGCGCAGGTTCGCATCAAAAGTTCATCGAAAGGGATGGGACGCATGATGTCACCCATAAGTAGCTCCTTAATGCTGCTGAGCGATGCCGCTCGTGTAAACAAATGCAGTTTTGTCAGTGCGTAGCAACAAGTGAGCCAGAGGCGTTTAGCGATGTCTTTTCATGCAGGTTTCGTGACACTATTCGCAAAATCATCGTCTGCCTGCCCGTAGAAAAGCAGGTAGTGAGAATGAGTAGCATCCAGAATGGCCAGGCCTGGCGCGACATGGGGAAATCTTCGCAATATAAGAACGTAAGCTCTCATTATGAGAAGGCTTGCCCTGGCCGGTTGCCCGGCGCGCTGAAAAAAGCGGCGCAACGGTTGCAGCAGACTAAAAGATCCACACTCAGGAGAAGGAGGTGAGCCTGTCTGCTATAGCCAGCCGTCTGGGGAAGGAAAACCGCGCTTTTACGCTATTACATGTCGTCGAGAGTCGCGGCTCTGCACCGCGTCACGTAGCCACCATGCTGGTGCGAGAATAGGGCAAAACGGACGGGACGATTGGAGGGGGAATGATTGAACATCTGGCGCCGGAAGAGATAGCGGTAAGCATTGTGGCCGCGCCGATCCGACGCATCGGCGGCAGGGCAGGCCTGAAACAGCCGCCGATGCGCGCTCTGCCGCTACTGTTGAATAAGCGTGCCGGTCTGGCCAACAATCCCTTCTCTGGCCTTAGAAAGCAGCGTAATCAGGGCCTGACGGCCAGGCTTTGATTCGGCAAACGCGACGGCCGCTTCGACTTTCGGCAGCATCGAGCCTGGCGCGAACTGATTATCAGTAATATGGTGCAAAGCTTCCTGCGGCGTCAGCGTGTCCAGCCAGCGCTCCGTCGGCTTACGGAAATCGATAGCAACTTTTTCGACCGCGGTCAGAATAATCAGCATATCCGCATCGATATCCTGAGCCAGCACCGCGCTGGCAAGATCCTTATCAATAACGGCATTTGCGCCCTGTAGATGATTTCCCTGGGCGACCACCGGGATGCCGCCGCCGCCAGCGGTAATCACAATCTGACCGGCTTCCAGCAGGGTTTTTACCGCGCGCGCTTCGACGATCTCCAACGGTTTGGGCGAGGCAACTACCCGTCGCCAGCCGCGCCCGGCATCCTCCATCAGCAGCATCCCTGTTGATTTCAGCTTGCGCGCCTCCTCTTCTGACAGAAAAGAGCCGATCGGCTTGTCGGGATGAGTGAAAGCGGGATCGCGCGCGTCCACGCGCACCTGCGTGATCAGCGATACCACGTTTTTATCCATGTTCTGATTAAGCAGCGCTTCCCGCAGCGCGTTTTGCAGATCGTAACCGATATATCCCTGACTAAGCGCCACACATACCGACATCGGCAATACCGGAGAATGCGCCGCCGTGTGGGCCGCCGCTTCAAAGGCCTGATGGATCATCCCTACCTGTGGGCCGTTGCCGTGGGTGATCACCAGCTCGTGGCCTTCGGCTATCAACGCCACAATGGTTTCCGCCGTATTCTGCACGGCCTGCATCTGCTCCATCAGCCCCGCGCCAAGCGCGTTGCCGCCCAGCGCCAGTACTATCCTCTTTTTCATAGGTGACTCCCTGTTACAAATGGCTTGCGAGAAATAAAGCGGCCGTGTCCTGCCTGACCGGTAAAGCGGCCTTCCCGACAGACCACTGTTCCACGTGAAAGGGTCATAACCGGCCAGCCCTGACAGCAGAAGCCTTCATAGGGCGTATAGTCGCCGTTATCATGCAGATCGGCATGGTGGATAATCTGCTGACGTCGGGGATCGAAAAGCACCAGATCGGCATCCGCGCCGGGCTGTAGGCTGCCTTTTTCCGGCCACAGACCAAACAGTTTTGCGGGCATCGTGCTGGTTAGCGAAACAAAGCGTGAACGGCTGATACGCCCTTTCATCACGCCTTCGGAAAAAAGCAGGGCCAGGCGATTCTCTACGCCCGGCAGGCCGTTGGGGCAGCGGGTAAAATCGTTGGCCGCCATCTGTTGGCGTTGCCGGTAAGGAAAATTGCAGTGGTCGGTAGCCAGGGTATCAATCGCGCCGTTGGCGATACCAACCCATAATTTATCCCGCTCGCTGCATGGCCGCAGCGGCGGGCTGAGGATGTATTTCAGCCCGTCAGGCCGCAGGTAGCGGTTGATGTCCAGCAGCAGATACTGGGGGCAGGTTTCTGCCCATACCGGCTGGCCGCTGGCGCGCGCCATACGGACATAATCCAGCCCGAGGCCGTTGGAGAGATGAACGATATATAAAGGCGCATTGTCCGCCAGCCTGGCCAGGTTGATAGCGCGCGCGATCGCCTCCGCTTCGCAGGCCAGCGGACGGCTGTGAGCGTGCCAGACGGGCGCCGTTTTCCCCTGTTGCTTAAACTGTTGTCGTCGCCAGCGTATGGCCGCATCGTTCTCCGGGTGCACCGTGGCCAGCGCGCCCGCTTCGTTAAGGCGCTGCAGCACGTTCAGGACATCTTCATCATGCAGCATATAATCGTAGGTCAGATAAAATTTGAAGCTGCTGATCCCCTCATGCTGCGCCATCGGCGCGATCTCCTCCAGAATTTGAGGCGTCACATGCTGGATCACGCCGTGAAAACTGTAATCGATAACTGCCTCGACCGCGTCGCGATGATATTTCTCCAGCTGGTGGTGCAGCGTACAGCCTGGCGGGCCAAAGCCCATATGATCGACAATAGTGGTGGTACCGCCGCAGGCTGCGGCGCGCGTACCGGCAAAAAAGTCGTCGCAGCTCTGCGCGATGCCGACGTCGATATTAAAATGGGTATGCACATCCACACCGCCCGGCATTACCAGTAGCTCACGAGCGTCGATAATGTTCATGGTTTCGTCCGCCTCGATTTGCGGCGCGCGACGAACGATTTTTCCCTGCATGATCAGCAGATCCTGGCGGTATTCCCCGGCGTCATCTACCAGGGTGCCTCCCTTCAGTAACGTTTTCATCCCCGTCCTCCTGTCGACGCCGGTTGCCGTCAGGCCTGCTGCTGTAGCCAGGTCAAAGGCGTGGCGGCATAGAGTGCGGCGCAGGTGACCAGATGCGCTTTCCAGGTTTTTTCATTCGGCGCGTGGGCTTCTGGCTCTTTACCTGGCCCAAAGCCGATAACGGGAATGCCATGACGTCCCATAATGGAAACGCCGTTGGTGGAAAAGGTCCACTTATCCACCACCGGCTCGCGTTTAAACAGGCCCCGATAGGCCGCGCTAAGCGTTTTGACGGTGATGTGGTCAGGCTCCACTTTCCAGGTAGGAAAGTAGCAGTCGGTTGGGTAGACCAGCCCCGTCCAGGAAGGGCGCTCGTAGGTATAAAGCGAGACTTCTGCCTTAGCCGACTTAACGGCAGGCAGAGCGCGGATCTCCTCCAGCGCGTTTTCCCATGTTTCGCCCCAGGTGAGGCGACGATCGATGGAAATGGCGCAGCTGTCTGCGACGGCACAGCGGCTGGGCGAGGTGAAAAAGATTTCCGAAACGGTCAACGTGCCTTTACCCAGGAATTCGTCATTGCCCAGCTTGCCGGACAGCGTCTGCAGCTCGGTCAGGATGGGCGCCATTTTGAAAATCGCGTTATCGCCGCGTTCCGGCGCAGAGCCGTGGCAGCTGACGCCCTGTACCTCTACCCGTATTTCCATGCGGCCACGGTGTCCGCGATAGATTTGACAGTCGGTAGGCTCCGTACTGATGACAAATTCGGGCCGGATATTCATCTGCTCAATAAGATATTGCCAACAAAGGCCGTCACAGTCCTCTTCCTGAACCGTTCCGGTAATCAGCAGCGTGTAGTCGTCTTCCAGCCGGAGATCCTTGATGATCTTTGCTGCGTAAACCATTGCCGCCATGCCGCCTTCCTGATCCGAGGATCCACGCCCGCCGATCAGCTCGTTATCCTCCATGCCTTCGTATGGATCGAAACGCCAGTTTTTGCGATTGCCGATGCCCACCGTGTCGATATGGGCGTCCATCGCCAGCAGGCGTGGGCCGTGGCCGATATAGCCCAAAATATTTCCCATGGGATCGATCTCGATTTTATCGAACCCTACTTTTTCCATCTCCTGACGTATGCGCGCGACCACAAGCTTTTCATCGCAGCTTTCGCTGGGAATGGCGATCATCTCACGCAGAAAACGCGTCATTTCCGGCTGGTATTTATTTGCCAGAGCAAGAATATCGTCGAACGGAACGGATTTCATGGTTAACTCCTGTTAATTAAGCGGTAATGCCGTCTTTTCCTTCCCACACCACTTCCCGGTAGTGCTGAGGATCGGTGTCGCCTTCGGTGCTGAGCAGCAGCACGCGCGAAGCCGGGGTAAGCCTGAGTTTTTCTTTTAGCGCCTGCGACTGAGGATGATGCAGAACGGCAGCCAGCACGCCTGCGCTGACCGCGCCCGATTCGCCGGATATAATGCGTGGATCGTCGCCCAGCGGATTACCCAGCACGCGCATCCCCAAAGCGGCGACGCGATCTTCGCAGGAGATAAACTGCCGGGCGCAGCCGCGCAATAGCGGCCAGCCAAGCGGATTGGGCTCGCCGCAGGCCAGCCCGGCCATAATGGTATTCATCTCGCCGCCCACGTTGACCATTTCGCCCCGTTTGGCGGAACGAAAGAGACAGTCGGCTTTGTCCGGCTCTACGACCACGGCATGCAGGCTGGCGGCCTCGTATACGTCGCACAAATAGCCGAGCACGCCAGCAGCCATTGCTCCCACGCCCGCCTGCAAAAAAACGTGGGTCGGCGAAGTGCCCAGCGCCTGCATTTGCTCTACGGCTTCATCCGCCAGCGTGGCGTAGCCCTGCATAATCCAGGTGGGTACCTCGCGATAGCCTTCCCAGGCGGTGTCCTGCACGACTTTCCAGCCCTGCTTTTCGGCATTGCGCATGGTCAGACGCACCGTGTCGTCGTAGTTCATTTGGGTAACGATGCACTCGGCGCCCAGGTCGGTAATATGTTTGACGCGGGCGGGCGAGGAGCCTTTAGGCATATAGATAACGGCATGTTGTCCCAGCTGGCGCGCCGCCCAGGCAACGCCGCGCCCGTGGTTGCCATCTGTGGTGGTGGCAAACGTCATGGGTACGCGCTGCTGCTGACGAAAGGCGGCAAAGGAAAATTCGTTAATATCGCTGCCGGTTTCTTTGCAGAGCAGGCGGGCAATAGCCCATGCGCCGCCAAGCATTTTGAAAGCGTTCAGACCAAAGCGTTGCGACTCATCCTTAACCAGGATTTGTTCAACGCCGAGCGCGGCGGCCAGAGCGGGCAAAGAGAGCAGCGGAGTCGGACGATAGCCCGGCAGCTTGCTGTGAAAAGCCCGTGCGGCCCTGGCGGTGCGGCGGTTGAACAGGTCGGACCGTTCAGGCGCATATGCCGCGTTGTCTTCAATAACCATTTTTAACTCGAAGCTGGACATAGCTGACCTTTCCTCAAAAAAGTGATCGGGAACCGTGGTTTTTTCAGCATTTAATCCTTGGCTGCGCTTCCTGGAGGCGGCGGGTCAGCACGGCAGCGGGATCGGCAAATTTTCGGGCCAGGATCATGCTGGCGATGATCCACGGTTTCCAGCTGGCCTCTTTATAGGTGGCAATGCGATAGCGCTCAAAAACGCTGGCGGCGACCTCGCCCGCCTCGCAGGAAACGTCGGTGATGTCGGCGGGCAGACAGTGCATATAGAGCGCGCTGCCGTCGCGGGTCAGCTTCATCATCTCTTCCGTACAGTGCCACTGCTGATGACGCGTATTTTGTTGCAGACAATGCTGCTCAAGGGCTTTTAGTCCGGCGGTATCCTGATTGCGCAGCAGCATGGTTCTTTGCTGCATCACTTGCCAGGGCGCCCAGGATTTTGGATAGACGATATCGGCGTCGCGGAACGCCTCTTCCATCGTGCTGACCTGACGGAAGCTGCCGCCGGACGCTTTGGCGTTGCGCTGGGCCACTTCCAGCACGTCGGGGATAAGGTCGTAGCCCTCGGGATGCGCCAGCGTGACTTCCATACCAAAACGGCTCATCAATCCAATAATGCCCTGAGGTACCGAAAGCGGTTTGCCGTAGCTGGGCGAATAGGCCCAGGTCATGGCGATTTTTTTGCCTTTCAACTGGTCCAGCCCGCCGAAATGTTCTTTAAGCCAGGCCAAATCCGCCATGGACTGCGTGGGGTGATCGATATCGCATTGCAGATTGACCAGGGCAGGTCGCTGGGGCAGAACGCCCTGGCTAAAGCCCTCATCCAGCGCTGCACCGACTTCCCGCATATAGGCGTTACCCGCGCCCAGATACATGTCGTCGCGAATGCCGATCGCATCCGCGCAAAAGGAGATCATATTGGCGGTTTCACGTACCGTTTCGCCATGCGCGATCTGCGATTTGCCCTCGTCCAAATCCTGTTGCGTCAGCCCCAGCAGATTCAGCGCCGAGGCGTAGGAAAAACGCGTACGGGTGGAGTTGTCGCGGAAAACTGAAATACCGAGCCCACTATTAAAAATCCGGGTATCGATGTTTTTCTCACGCATGATTTTCATCACCTGAGCAATATCCAGCACTTGCTCAAGTTCTTCGCGGGTTTGCTCCCAGGTAAGCAAAAAATCTTTACTGGCCAGGCCAGTTTTCCTCTGGCCAATGGTCCGTAGCAGTGCGCCTGTCTCTTCCATTTAAGCGATTCCTTATAGCGATACGTTATCCCTGCCGCTAACGACATGGCAGGAAGCCTGACCGCTGTAATCAACTTCTGTGCCAGGAGTGGAAGACGCGGCTATCGGTGGCGGAAAAACGTGATCTGTCGCCGAATTTGCGAGATATGTAGCAATTTTAAAACGATGTGGTTAATGAAGAGGGCTTGAGCAAGGTAACGGGCATGACAGCCAAGGGCATGACGGAGTATGGTGTTACGCGATCGTTGGATTCTCAGCGCTCAAAATGATAAAGCCTGCTGTTTCTCTCAAAATGAGATTCAGCACATGACTCTCCAGGATGAGAGAAGGGATTGTGAACAAAAGGATGCACGTCATGGATGAAGCTCCATCGTTACCCTCTGGTCTGATGGCCATACAGCCGACCATTCTGAATTTCAGCAGCCTGCTGGCTAACGTGCTGGAAATGGAAGTGGAGGTTGTCGATCGCCACCTCATTCGCATTGCCGGCACCGGCCCTTACAGTTATCGCTTCGGACATAGTCCGGAAAGCAATAACCATCTGCTCAGAAACGTCATCGAAACGCAAAAGGAAATGGTTGTCGTCGACTCGCGGTACAACCCCCTGTGTAAAGCCTGTCAGCACCGACAGTTTTGCAAAGAGCGAGCTTTTATCGGCGTACCTATCCTGGCCCCTCACCGTTGTCTGGGCGTCATCAGCCTTATTGCCGTCAATAATGAGCAGCACCGAAAACTCAGCGATAACGCGGATATGTTTGTGCAGTATATGCGGCACGTTTCCCGACTGCTGGTGGCTAATCTCGCCAGCGCTCAGCCACGGCAAACGCAAAGCGATGCCGTCTGGCACACGCTGTTAGGCAGTATGGATCAAGGGGTGATCCTGCTGGATCGGGACGGTAAAGTGAAAGCCGTTAACGATCGTGCGCTCAGCCAGCTGGATGCCACTCACGAAAGTTTAACGGGAAGATCCCTGGCTATTGAGCCGCTCAGCCGTCAGCGGAAAGCGGCTCACGGTCATGCCCAGCACCGCGTGATTATGGGCGACCAGCAGATGCTGTTGACGGGGCAGCTACATCATATCGGTCAGCAAAAACTCTTTTTAATGGCTTTTCATCAGGACGCGCTGGCTGCTTCTTTGCTGACTGAAAACGAGCCGCCCGGCATTGAACGGCTGGTAGGAAAATCCAAAGCAATCCACAAACTGAAACGGCTGATTATGCGCATCGCCTCCAGCCCTTCCAGCGTGATGATACTGGGGGAAAGCGGCACCGGAAAAGAGGTGGTGGCGCGGGCTATCCACAGGCTCAGCAAAAGGCACGACAGGCCGTTTGTGGCGATAAACTGTGCGGCCATTCCTGAAAACCTGCTGGAAAGCGAGCTGTTCGGCTATGTAAAAGGCGCTTTTACCGGCGCGGCGCCCGGCGGACGGGCGGGGCTGATCCAGTCAGCCAATGGCGGCACGCTGTTTCTGGATGAAATTGGCGATATGCCGCTGAGCCTGCAGGCTCGTTTACTGCGGGCGATAGAAAACCGCGAGGTGCTGCCCGTTGGCGCAAGCCGCCCTGTGTCTGTCGATATTCGAATTATTTCCGCTACGCATCAAAACCTGCGGCAATTTATTGAGGAGGGAAAGTTCCGGGAGGATCTCTACTATCGCCTGAACGTTATTCCGCTGGAGGTGCCGCCGCTGCGCGATCGCGAAGGGGATATCGAACTTTTGATGCACTATTTTCTTAATCATCACTCGCAGCGCATCGGCTGCGCCTATCCGGGTATCAGCCGGGAAGCGATAGAGCTGTTACAACGCTATCTGTGGCCAGGCAACGTGCGCGAGTTAAGCAATCTGGTGGAGTATCTGGTCAATATCGTTCCTGAAGGGGAGATAATAGACGGCGCCTTACTGCCTCCGCTGTTCCATACCACAATTCGTTCTGTGCCGTTGATGGCGTACCCGCCGAAAACGGTTTGCGGCCCGGTCGAGGAAGAGGAAGGGGCAAAGCTGAAATCAGTAGAAAAAAGTCTGATAGAAGAAGCGCTGCAGCGCACCCGCAATAAGAAGCAGATAGCGGAAGAGCTGGGCATTGGCGTAGCGACGCTTTATCGGAAAATAAAAAAATATGGCCTGCAGGCCTGAGCTTCAGCAGGCATTGCTAAGGCGTTGCTGATACTGTGCGGGCGTGTCTAAATCCCAGTGAACGGTTGGGCTGTCGATCGGTACGCTGATGCAGCCATATTCCTGAATCAGCTTGCGCAGCGTACTTTGTTCAGGCGCTGCGGTTATTCGCGCCGCCATCCCGGCAGGCAGCAGCACCGGATGCCCATTTTTGCCCGCGTAGCAGGGCAGTTGGCAGCAGAGACTTTGATGCCGCCACAGCTGTGCATAGATGGTCGGATCAATCGCGGGCATATCTCCGGGCACAACGAAAAAGCGCCCGCCGGAAAGCGCGGCGGCACCGCAGCGTACCGAAGAGAACATCCCTGCCTGGTAACCGGCGTTGTGGCAAAGATCCACGGCAGGCCAATGGGCGTAACGCTGATGAAGCTCTTCAGCACGATAGCCTGTAACCAGGATAACTCTGTCGCAGAACGCCAGCGCATTGCGGATGGCCATGTCCAGCACCGTCGTATCCTGCCATGGCAGCAGCATTTTCCAACATCCCATACGCGATGAGCGTCCGGCCGCCAGCATAATACATTCCTTCATAATGGCTTTACTCCGTCTTCAGCACCGCCCTAATTGATTTAATAATTGGCTTGTAACCGGTACAGCGGCAAAGATTTCCCTCCAGCGCTTCTGCAATCTGCTGGTCACTCGGGCGAGGGTTTTTATCCAGCAGCGCTTTGGTGCTCATCAGCACGCCCGGCGTGCAAAAGCCGCACTGCACGCCGCCGTGGCGCACAAATTCCTGCTGTAGTTTTCTACCGGTTTCATCCTGGTGTAGTGCTTCAATAGTGCTGACCGTCGCACCATCGCACTGCGCCGCCAGCACCAGGCATGAACAGACAGCCTTACCGTTCATGATCACCGTACAGGCGCCGCACTCGCCTACCGAGCAGCCCTCTTTGGTGCCGGTCAGCTGTAAATCCTCCCGTAAAAAATCAAGCAGGCGGCGATTATCCTCAACCGTTTTCTCAACCTGAACCCCGTTTACTGTCAGCCCGATCCTGTTCATTTTTTTGCTCCTTATTTTGTCCCGGCTTCACGGGCTTCCTGCAACATTTGACGCAGCATATCTAGCGCTACCGGCACCTTGTACGCGGCGGACCAACGGTTGCCTATCGCCGCCATTAGCAGGGCTTCCAGCGCGCTGGCACCCGCCTCTATCTGTGCGACCGTCAACGCCTGTCCGGTCAGAACTTTCTCTACCGCAATCAAGCGTTGAGGTTTACTCAACAGCGCGCCATCTACCAGACGACAGCGAACCAGCATCCCCGCATGATTGAAGGTAAACTGGCCGGTAAAGCTCTGACGGGTAATGTTCAGCGCATTGCGACGACCCAGTTGTAGATAGCGTTGCTCAAGGCCAGGATCGCGATAGGGCGCGGGCAGTATCACCGCGGTCAGCAACTCGCCAGGCTGTAGCCGGGTACGATAGCCTGCGGTAATAAAGTCCGACAGCGGCATGCGGCGCTGCGCCTGCTGGCTCTGCAGCACGACGATAGCGTCATAGATAATCAGCGGCGGTACGGAGTCTGCGCAGGGCGCGGCATTAACGATATTGCCACCCAGCGTCGCCCGATTACGGAGCTGTAGTGAACCAATGGTGTTGCAGGCGGTAATTAATAGCGGATAGTACTCCTGAAGCCGCTGGTCAGCCGTCAAATCACTAAAGCAAACGCCAGCCCCAATGGTCACGCCCTCATCGCAGAGGGCGATACGCTGTAGTTCTTTCAAACCTGAAATATCCACCAGCGGCAGCGGCACCGTACTAAGCCGCGCCTGTACCAGCACATCCGTTCCGCCTGCAATCGGCCTGGCCTGGCCGTCGGCCAGCGCCCGTAGCGCGTCATCCAGCGTGTCCGGCCGGTAAATTTGTAGCGTGTTCAGCCGTAAAACCTGTTTTTTACCGCCCGATTCAGCCTGCAGCTCGCTCTGGCGGACCGGTTTTTTCAACGCGTAGCCCAGGCGAACCTGCTCCAGCGTCAGCGGCAGCGTATAGTTGCGACGTCCAAGCGCGAAGCTCACGGCGTTATTTAGCGCTGCGCCGCCAAGCTCCAGCACGGGTTCGCCAATAACTTTGGCGCCATAGGGGCCAGCCTTGTCATGGTTTTCTACCGCGACGATGTCGATATTCGGCACGTCTTTAATCGTGGGCAGCAGATAGGTATCAAAGTTCTCAGACTTAACCTCGCCTTGCTCTGTATTGAACTCTTCCAGCATGGCGTAGCCGATCATGCCCTGAACCAGACCGCCGTAGACCTGCCCTTCAAAGCCGACTTTGTTGATCACTTTGCCGACGTCATGCACGGCCGTGGCGTTGTTGAACGTAATTTTTCCGGTGCGGGTATCCAGTGCGATATCGGCGACCTGACAGCCGTAAACCCAGGTAAAGTAGGGGCTGCCGCTTCCTTTTTCTTCGTCCCAGTGGATAGCCGGCGCGACGTGCCAGCCGTAAGCCGAAAGATTGGCACCGGCAGCTTTGGTCACGTCAACGACCTGCCGGAACGGCAGTCGCTTAGAGGGTTGTCGCCGGTGAAATACGGTGCCGTTTTCCCATACCAGATCGTCGGGATCGGTTACATCCAGCGTTTGCGCCAGCGCTTTAGCCATGCGTCGCTTGATGGTATTCGCCGCGCTAAGCACCGCCTGTCCGCCCATTAGCGTGCCGCGCGACGCGACAGTAGATCCCCCATCAGCAATCATGGCGGTCGGCGGATCGGTGAAATGAATCTGTGTCAGATCCAGACCAAACGCTTCCGCTGCAATAAGCGACATGGTGGTCTGCAATCCCTGGCCGTTTTCAGACACGGAAGTGGAAAGATTCAGGCTGCCGTCGGCATTGATCTGTATCAGCGCGGAAGAGGCATCCAGCCCCTCGGCGCCCAGCGAACAGCCCCGATGACTGAGCGCCAGCCCAATGCCATATTTAATCGGCCCGCCCAGCTGATTGAGCTGCCGATAGTGCTCCCGCTTCGCCAAAAACTCGGTTTTGTCGATAGCCTTTTGCAGGACTTCCTGCGCGGAGACCTGATGCTCGCTGAGAACCTGCCCAGCCATGCTGGTGTCGTTCTGGCGCAGTACGTTTCTCAGGCGCAGCTCGACGGGCGACAGCCCCATTTTTTCCGCGACCTCGTCCATCAGCGATTCGTTGGCAAAAATAACCTGCGGCGCGCCAAAGCCGCGATAGGCGGAGGTATAATTATTGTTGGTGTAGACGCCGGTAATATCGACGCGCACGTTGGGAATATTATAAGGCCCGGCAGCCTGTACGGAGCTACGCCAGGTGACAAAAGGCGTTTGCCCGGCATAGCTGCCGCCATCCGCAAGGATATCTATTTTTATTGCCTGGATACGCGCCCGATCGTCCAGACCGATTTTGTAATGCATCTGATAAGGATGGCGTTTATAGCTTTCCCGCATTGACTGTTCGCGGTTATAGGTCATTTTTACCGGGCGCGAAGTCAGCACGGCCAGCAGCGCCGCGCGGCAGGCAAGATGATCGATAATATCGTCTTTGCCGCCGAAAGATCCGCCCAGTACGGAGCGCTTCACGTTAACCTTCGACTGCGGCAGATCCAGATATTTCGCCACCATGCCGCGCACGCGATGCGCGTTTTGTATTGACCCATAAATCGTGACGATCTGTTCATTATCGTCGTAGCCAACGGTGATCGACTCTGGCTCAATATAGGCGTGCTCCTGAAAGCCGACCTCAAAATCGCGCTCAAAGATATAGCTGGAGGCCGCAAAGCCCGCCTCAATATCGCCCTTAATCGTATGGTGATGATTAATAATATTATTTTCTTTGTCACTGTGGATGGGCCGTGCCCCCGGCCTGATGGCTTCTCTCACCGATGTTATCGGTGTCCAGGGCGTATAGGCTACGCGGATTTTATCGGCGGCCTGGCAGGCTATTTCATAACTTTCCGCCGCGATCACGGCAATGACGTCCCCCCGAAAAGCAATTTCGCTCTCAACGATAGGCGGATAGTCCGGGATAACCACGCCGATACAGCGCTGGCCTGGGATGTCCTTCCAGGTGGCGATTTTCACCACGCCAGGTAGTTTTTCCGCTTCCGAGATATCCAGCGAGGCGATTTGGCCTGCGGCGATATCAGCGTAGCGACACACGCCATAAAGCATGTTTTTCAGCACAATATCGTCACCATATACGGCTGCGCCTCTGACTTTCGCCTTGCCGTCGACGCGCGGTACTTCATTGCCCACTAAAAGAGTTTTCACGGATTTTGGCCCTCCAGATGCTTCCCGGGACAGCCCTAAGCAAGTGATATGCCAGAGTGTGAAGATGTCCGCGACAAGCGACAGGGCTGAGAGGCATCTCGAAGAAACTGATTTAAAACAAGTCCGCTGCTCGCGCGTGTGTCGCTGGAGTCGTTTCACTTTGAGGTTTTTTTCTCAAAATGAGACGGTAATTCTCCTGTCTACATCTGCCATAGCGGCGACATCCCTCTGTCAAACCGACGTTCTCGTCAGCAACTGCGTAATGCCTCACAAAAATCAGTTCTGAATGGCTTTTTTCCGCAAATGTGCCCTTTTTTTGCATAACCCGACGAAAGGGATCTGTGCGGCATAAAAAGGAGTAAAAATGAACCGGTTTGTCACTGTTAATCCCAGCGAGTGTATCGATTGTCATGTTTGTGAAGTGGCCTGCGCACTAGCGCACGGCGATGGCGAATGGCCAGCCCATCGTGGGCAGTTTCGGCCGCGCATTCATCTTGTCAAAGGCTGCGGCCCCGTTACCTGTCGTCAGTGCAACAAAGCGCCCTGCGTCGCCAGTTGCCCAACTCAGGCGCTTGTTTTTCAATACAACAGCGTGCGGCTGCATGAGGAAAAGTGCATAGGCTGCAAAAATTGTCTGCTGGCCTGCCCGTTTGGTGCGATTGAACCGGCTGCTTCTGAAGACGTGATGAGTAAGTGCGATCTCTGCGAGCAAACCGAGCAGGGCAAGCCCGCTTGCGTGGCTTCCTGCCCGACCCAGGCGCTACAGGTGATGGATGAAAATACATTGACGCGGCTTCGGCAATACCGTCAGTACGCCACCGCTGACGATAAAGCGCTGCGGCCAGTAGCCGGACGCGCCGCAAAGGCGTTGGATAAGCTGCCGCGCATTGGCGCCCGCAAGCTTAAACCCACGGAGCGCGCCAGGCATTTCTGCGAGATTTATCAGGGCCTCTCGCCGTCGCAGGCGGGCTATGAGGCCGAGCGCTGCCTTTATTGCGCGCAAAAAGCGTGGTGCGGCTGGGCCTGCCCGCTGCACAACGCCATCCCCGATTTTATCCGCCTGGTGCAGGAGGGGCGAATTATCGATGCGGCAGAGCTGTCGCACCAGACCAGCAGCCTGCCGGAAATTTGCGGGCGCGTCTGTCCACAGGATCGGCTCTGCGAAGGCGCATGTACGCTCAGCGGTCGGTCGGGCGCGGTTTCGATAGGTAACCTCGAACGTTACATCACTGATGAAGCGTTCAGGCAGGGCTGGCGCCCGACGCCGCCAGCGATTGAGGCCCGGCATGAAAAGGTAGCGGTGGTGGGCGCCGGGCCTGCCGGGCTGGGCTGTGCCGATATCCTTGCGCGCAGCGGCGTTCAGGTAGATGTCTACGATCGCCATCCCGAAATCGGCGGGATGCTGACCTTTGGGATCCCCTCTTTCAAGCTGGATAAACAGCTGATGGCAACCCGCCGCGCTATTTTCAGCGAAATGGGAATTAAGTTTCACCTTAGCTGCGAAATTGGCCGCGACCTTCCTTTCTCTCGTCTGCTGGCGGATTACGACGCCGTCTTTTTGGGCGTGGGCACCTATAAATTGATGCAGGCGGGCCTTGAGCATGAGGATGCGCCCGGCGTTATTCAGGCGCTGCCCTATCTGACCGCTAATACGCGACGGGTCATGGGGCTGGCAGAGGATGAACAGCAGCCTTATGTCTCGCTGAAGGGAAAAAAAGTCGTAGTACTGGGCGGTGGCGATACGGCGATGGACTGCGTGCGTACCGCCATCCGGCAGCAGGCGAAACAGGTAATTTGCGCCTATCGACGCGATGAAGAGAGTATGCCTGGCTCTAAAAAAGAGGTCGCCAACGCGCGCGAAGAAGGCGTGGAATTTATGTTTAACCTGCTGCCGCAATATATCGAGCTGGATAAGGGCGGTCGCCTGAGCGGCATAGGGATGATCCGCACCGTTGCCGGTGAGCCAGGCAGCGACGGGCGTCGACGACCGCAGCCGGTCAAAGGATCTGAATTCGTGCTGGCTGCCGACGCGCTGATCCTGGCCTTTGGCTTTCAGGCGCACGAGATGCCCTGGCTGGCGGGACAGGCGATTCGTTTCGATCGTTGGGGGCTGATTAAAACAGGCCAGGCGGGCCGCACAACGCAAACGCATCATCCAAAAGTGTTTGCCGCCGGGGACGCCGTGCACGGTGCCGATTTGGTGGTAACGGCTATGGCGGAAGGGCGTCGCAGCGCGCGCGAGATGCTGGCGATGTTTGAACAGAGCGCGGAAATGACCCGCGCAGAAAGAAAGGAGCGGGCCTTATGAGCCAGTTTATCGTCGCCCAGCCTGAAAAATGTATCGGCTGCCATACCTGTGAGGTTGCCTGCGCCGTGGCGCATACGGGCACGCCGTTACTGGCTGCGCAGCGCTATTTCCCTCGCCTGAAGGTTATTAAATCGTCGCAGGTTAGCGTACCCGTTATGTGCCATCAGTGTAATAACGCGCCCTGCGTCTCTGCGTGCCCTGTTGCGGCGCTGTATAAGGGCGAGCTGGGTATGATAGCAACCCGCCGTCACCGCTGTATTGACTGCAAAAGCTGCGTTATCGCCTGCCCGTTTGGCGCCATTGAAATCGTCAGCAAGCCTGAAGAAAAGCCGCTGATAGTGAAATGCGATCTTTGCGCGGGTCAATCCGACGGGCCTGCCTGCATCCACGTGTGCCCAACCGGCGCGTTGACTTTGATGACCGCCGCCGGACTGACACAGCGACAGCAGCAAAAGCAGCAGCGAGCCGCAGCAGAAAGCCAGCTGAACGGCCCTTATTTACAGGAGGTGGAGACACATGGATAAAGCGATTGTTGTTTGTCCCTACTGCGGCTGCGGCTGCAAAATTGCGTTGCAGATTGCAGACGGGAAAGTCGTTGGCGCGGAAGGCGCGCCCGGCGTAACCAATGAGGGAAAGCTTTGCCTGAAGGGCTACTTCGGCTGGGAGTTTTTGAATAATACCCGCCTGCTGACGCCGCGCTTGCAGCATCCTGCCATTCGTCGTAAACGAGGCGGGCCTTTTGAAAAAGTCAGCTGGCAGGAAGCTATCGATTTTGTCAGCAGGCGGCTGCAAAAAATTCGCGCTCGTTCAGGGCCTGAAAGCATTATGGTTACCGGATCTTCACGCGGGTCGGGAAACGAAACCAACTATGTTATGCAGAAGTTTGCGCGCGCCGTATTGGGAAGCAATAACATCGACTGCTGCGCCAGGGTGTGCCACGGCCCTTCCGTCGCCGGCCTGCGGGCGACGCTGGGCAATGGGGCGATGAGCAACGGCATGAAGGATATTGAAGAAAGCGATTGCCTGCTTATCTTTGGTTATAACGCTGCGGATTCTCATCCGATCGTGGCCAGACGCATTCTGCATGCCAAAGAGAAAGGGGCCAAAATTATCGTCTGCGATCCGCGCTATATCGAAAGCGCCCGGCTGGCCGATCTGTGGCTACCGCTAAAAAACGGCAGCAATATGGCGCTGGTGAACGCGCTTGCTCACGTGCTGATCGCTGAAAAACTGTGGGACAAAAGCTATATCGATAAGCATACGGAAGGGCTGGAAGCGTGGCGGGAAGGCGTCCAGCGCTATTCGCCGGAAGCGGTGGAAGCCATCACAGGACTCAAGCCGGAGCTTATTCGCCAGGCTGCTCGCCTTTATGCCAGCGCCCGCAACGCCACTATTTTATGGGGAATGGGCGTGACCCAGTGGGGGCAGGGCGTGGATGTGGTGAAAGGATTGGCCAGCCTGGCGCTGGCTACCGGCAATTTCGGACGGCCGGGCGTCGGCGTGGGGCCGGTCAGAGGGCAAAATAACGTGCAGGGTGCCTGCGATATGGGCGCTCTGCCAGATGTTTTCCCCGGCTATCAGCCCGTAACGGATAAGGCGGTACGCGAAAAATTTGCCGCCGCCTGGGGCGTTGACTCGCTCAGTGATAAACCCGGATACGCCATTACCGATGTTCCCCATTTAGCGCTGGAGGGCAAGCTGCGTGCCTACTGGATTATGGGCGAAGATCCGCTGCAAACCGAACCGGATCTCGCCCTGATGCGTCAGGCGATGGCAAAGCTGGATCTGATCGTGGTGCAGGATATTTTTATGACCAAAACGGCAGAGCTGGCGGATGTCCTGTTGCCCGCCACCAGCTGGGGCGAGCATGAGGGCGTTTATACCAGTGCCGATCGAGGGTTCCAGCGCTTTGAAAAAGCTGTAGAGCCGCAGGGCGACGTCCTGCCGGACTGGGAAATTATCTGCCGCGTGGCGCAGGCGATGGGGTATCCCATGCGCTACGAAAACAATAAAGCGATCTGGGATGAATTGCGCGCGCTTTGCCCGCTGTACACCGGCGCCACCTGGGAGAAAATGGCCGGGTTCGGCTACGTGCAGTGGCCCTGTCCTGATGAAGCACATCCCGGCACGCCTTACCTCTATGAAGGAAACCGCTTTTCGCGTCCTTCCGGTAAAGGGCTGCTGTTTGCCTGCGACTGGCAGCCGCCCGCCGAAGCAACCGATGAAGCCTGGCCGCTGGTGCTCTGTACGGTGCGTGAAGTGGGCCACTACAGCTGCCGCTCGATGACCGGCAACTGCCACGCCCTGGCGGCTCAGGCCGATGAACCCGGCAGGATCCAGATGAATACGGCGGACGCGCGTGCGCTGAATATTCATAACGGCGAGCTGGTATGGGTAGCTTCGCGGCGCGGCAGGGTGCTTAGCAGAGCTGAAGTCAGCAACAGAACAAATCAGGGTGCGGTCTATATGACCTATCAGTGGTGGATAGGTGCCTGTAATGAGCTGACCCTCGATCATGTCGATCCGGTAGCGAAAACGCCGGAGTTTAAACACTGCGCTGTCAGGGTAGAGAAAATCGCCGATGCGCAGTGGGCGGAACAGCAGGTTACGGAGCGCTATCGACAAATGAAGGATCGCCTGGCGAAAGCGGCGGCGCCGCTGACGTAAGGCCTGGCGGTTTGCAACCCTCGGTTCTGGCGGTTTACAACCTCGGATCCGCGGCTTTTAACTCGCAAAACTGGCTATTTCTAACCTTCAGGTCTGGCGGTTTGCGACCTTCGGGTCTGGCTGTGTCTAACCTTCAGGCCTGGCGGTTTATGACCCTCGGGTCAGCGGCTTTAAACTCCCGGGCAGCCGCTGCCTGGTTTTACACTAACGCCATCAGGCGGCCGATCAGTCCTTGACGTTGTGCAGCGCCAGAGAAACGGCCAGCGTCTGCGCAAGGCACAGCGAAGCAACCTGTGAACGGAAGCCGTCAACCTGGGCTTCACGCACCACAAAGCAGACGTCGCTGAAGGCGGCCAGCGGGCTGACCTGGCTGTCGGTAATGGCAATCTGCTGCGCGCCGCGTTTAGCACCCAGCTCAACCAGCTCGACGGCTTCACGCGCATAGGGCGAATAGCTGATAGCGATCACCACGTCTTTAGGGTTCACCATGCTGAGCTGCTCGGTAAACATCCCGCCCAGGCCGTCGATTAAAAAAGCGCGA
Organism: Erwinia sp. PsM31; assembly: GCF_030433775.1. NCBI lineage: Bacteria > Pseudomonadati > Pseudomonadota > Gammaproteobacteria > Enterobacterales > Erwiniaceae > Erwinia > Erwinia sp. PsM31. Next base: position 132,514 of record NZ_JARUWZ010000009.1, on the reverse strand, counting down.
CGTTCCAGATGGCGCAGCGCATAGGTCAGATAGGAAGCGACGCTGAACGAACGACGCAGGCCAATCACATAGATATTTTCCGCCTGCGCCAGCAGCTCTACGGCTTTATTCAGCTGTTCCGGGTTGGTCTGCATCGCCAGCTGCTGCAAAGCCTGGGAATTGACCATGGTAAAGACGTTGAGAATTTCAGCCGGGTTTTCCGGCGGCGTGGCCGTTTCATCCGTCGAGGTCTGGCGGAACAAACGCGCGCGCTCGGTATAGTTAACGGTTTCTTCCATCAGATGCTGACGAAACACCTGCTTCATTTCGTTAAAGCCGCTGAAGCCAAATGCGTTGGAGAAGCGAATTAGCGTAGAAGGCGGCACGTCGGCCTGCTGGGCGATCGAGGCTACGGTGTCAAAAGCGATACTGTTGCTGTTGTCGAGGATATAGCGAGCCACCTGTTTAAGGCGCTTACTCAGGGTATCGTAGCGACGACGAATATCGTCCTGTAACAGGGAAAGCTGTGTTGGGGTAATAGTCATTGACTCAGGCTCGCTAAATTTTAGTCATATTCTTCTGGCGGTTATTCTATCAGATGAACAAAAAATTTCACTTGCTAACGAAATTCAGCGGTTCTATTTCATCGCTATATGAATTCCATCACAGAAAAAAACACGATCGCTGCGGCTTTGCCGACGTTCGCCTTTTTTAAAAACGTAAACCGGGAGGAAGTTACAAAACAGGTGAAATTAACCGCACCGCCAGCGGACGGAAAATGAAGCTGGCGGGCGGCACAGGCACGGAAGGTCAGGTTGCAGGACGGACTTCCCGCCAGTAGTCGATCAGACGCAGATAATTCCCTTTTACCTCAGCGATCAGGGCTTCGTCATTAAGTTCACCTTGCAGCCACTGGCGTGAAGGCTGGCCAAAAATAGTGCGGCCTACCGCAAAACCTTTTACCCAGGGAGCCTGCGCCGCCGCGGCGAATCCCGCCTTCAGCTTCTCTTCCGGCGCATCCAGTCCCAGGATCAAAATGCCGCGACACCAGGGATCCTGCTGCTCAATCAGCCCGCTGATGGCCTGCCAGCTTTCCAGGCTCAGCGGCGGCAGTTTCCACCAGTCCGGCTGGATGCCCAGCGAATAGAAGTGGCTCAGCATCTCCAGATAGTAAGACTCTTGTTTATCCGGATTATTTTCCGGCAGGATCACTTCCAGCAGCAGTTCATGGCCGGTCTTATTACAGCCTTGCCAGACGTCAAGGATGAGCTCGTCCTGCTCTTTACGCAGCTCGGCGCTGTCGTGCGGATGATAGAAAACCAGGCACTTCACCACATGCTCCTGCGGCCAGTCCACCAGCTGCGAACCGATATTGCCATGCTCCAGACGCAGCGGCCTTGAGCCTGGCATCTCAATCGGACGACCGATCCACCAGCCTTTGCCGGTAATCGCATTCAGCGTGGATTGCCCGAAGGTGGTATCGGCCAGAATGCCGCTACGGCGATCCAGCCCGGCTTCCGTGGCGGCTTCCTGCGCCGCGCGCAGCAATAGCGTTTTCAGCTCCGGCAGGCGGGTCGTGTCCACGCCCGCCTCGTTCGCCATATCTACCAGCTGTTTACGATGGTCAAAAGCGAACACGCACAGCTCCGGCCACTGCTGTTTACGCGTGGTAACGCGATGCAGGTGATTCAGGCGGCTGTCCAGGTCGGGCCGCTTAACTTCTTTATCGCGGCTCAGGAAGTCATCCAGCTCGGCTTTGGTCGGCATCGCCGGCGCGCAGCCGTGACGCGAAACCACCAGCGCGCCGCAGGCGTTGGCGTAGCGGCACGCCTGTTCCCAGCTCTCATCGTTCAGCCAGCCGCGCAGCAGGCCGGACATAAAAGCATCGCCCGCGCCCAGCACGTTCAACACTTCCACGCGCACGCCGCTTTGCAGTTTCGTCTGCTCCCAGCTTGTCGGGATTTCGCCCTCCAGCACCACGCAGCCCAGCGCTCCTCGTTTGCAAACCAGCGTCGCTTTAGTTGCCTGACGGACGTTTTTCAACGCGGTCAGCGTATCGGTACTGCCGCCGGCGATATGAAACTCCTCTTCGGTGCCGACCACCAGATCGAAATAATGCAGCACTTCCTGCAGCTGCTGCGTCACGTGGCTGGATTCGATAAAGCGGGTTTCACCGTCACCGAGCGAGGTCAGCCCCCACAGAACCGGACGATAATCAATGTCCAGCGCGGTGCGCAGACCGTGGCGACGAGCGATGTCCAACGCCTTCAGCACGGCAGCGCGGGTATCAGGATGAGACAGATGCGTGCCGGTCACCGCCACGGCGCGGGAAGAGGCGATGTAATCTTCCTGAATATCTTCAGGCGTCAGGCCCATATCAGCGCAGTTATCCCGATAGAACACCAGCGGGAAAGTATCCTGATCTTTGATCCCGAGGATCACCAGGCCTGTCAGGCGGGTTTTATCCGTGATCAGGCATTCGGTATCCGCACCTACGCGCTGCAGCTCTTCCCGCAGAAAGCGGCCCATATGCTCATCGCCCACGCGGGCCAACATACCGGATTTCAGCCCCTGAATGGCCGTACCGTAAGCGACATTGCCGGACGACCCGCCCAGATATTTGGAAAATGTGCTCATATCTTCCAGCCGGGCACCAATCTGCTGACCATAGAGGTCAACGGCAATGCGCCCGATACAGATCACATCAAGCCGCTTCTGTTGTGTACTCATTCTGTTTCCTTCTGTGATAGGCCAGCCGCGCTGTGTCAGCGCATCCTCCTGAACGCATAGCGGCGTCCGGATATGAAGTGAAAATCAGTATGGGGAATAAATATTTCAACTTCAACCAAGAATGAAATTTATACCCCAAAAATGTGAAGTGGCTAAAACTCTCGCATTTTGCGGCGATATGGCGCTGTCACGGCACTCTTTTCATGGTTTCAGCCAGGCAACAGACAGGTTAAAAAATGTGTATTTATATTAATTATTTATTTGATATATAAAGAAATAATCCGCATTTTTGTTGCTGGCATCAGGCCATGCTGCTGCTGCCGGGCCAGGCATTCCGGCGATGTGCGTTGCAGGGCATAATTTGATCTCACTCGCAAAATGAAATGTTTCTTCTGTAATGTGGTTTAGTGAAAAAAATATTTGTTTATAATCGCCTCACGTTTCATTTTCGGCCATTACCGCAGTGGCGATTACTCGGGCGAAACGCGGCAGACCGACGGTCTGTCGCCGTACCGTAAGGAAGAGCAAATGGGCAAGATCAGATTAACCACGGCACAGGCTTTAGTCAGATTTCTCGACAATCAGTATCTGTCGGTAGATGGCGTCGAAACCAAGTTTGTGAAGGGCATTTTTGCTATTTTCGGCCACGGCAACGTGCTGGGGCTGGGGCAGGCGCTGGAGCAGGACAGCGGCGATCTGATCGTGCGTCAGGGGCGTAACGAACAGGGCATGGCGCACGCTGCTATCGGCTACGCCAAGCAGAAGCTGCGGCGGGAGATCATCGCCTGCACCTCTTCCGTGGGGCCTGGCGCGGCCAATATGATCACCGCTGCGGGCACCGCTTCCGCTAACCGTATTCCTTTACTGCTGCTGCCTGGCGATGTGTTTGCTACCCGCCAGCCCGATCCGGTGCTGCAACAGATTGAACAGAGTCACGATCTTAGCATCAGCACCAACGATGCGTTTCGCGCGGTCAGCAAATACTGGGATCGGATAAACCGCCCGGAACAGCTGATGACCGCCTGCATCAACGCCATGCGCGTGCTGACCGATCCGGCAGAAACCGGCGCCGTTACCCTTTCGCTGCCGCAGGACGTGCAGGGCGAAGCCTGGGATTATCCCGACTATTTCTTCCAGAAGCGCGTGCACCTGCTCGATCGCCGTCTGCCGACCGAAGCCCAGCTGGCGGCCGCGCTGAAGCTGATCGCCGGCAAACGCAAGCCGCTGATTGTCTGCGGCGGCGGCGTGAAATATTCCGAAGCGGGCGAGGCGCTCCGCCAGTTTGCCGAGCGTCATCAAATCCCGTTTGCGGAAACGCAGGCCGGTAAGGGCACGATCCTTTCCGATCATCCGCTGAACGTCGGCGGCGTGGGTGAAACCGGCTGCCTGGCGGCCAACCTGCTGGCGAAGGAGGCCGATCTGGTGATTGGCGTCGGCACGCGTTACACCGATTTCACCACCGCTTCAAAATGGATCTTCCAGAACCCGGACGTCAGCTATCTCAACGTTAACGTCAGCAGCTTTGATGCCTGGAAGCTGGACGGCGTACAGGTGGTGGCCGATGCGCGCGAGGCGCTTACCGCACTGGATAACCGGCTGGCCGCTCAGGGCTTCACCAGCGGCTGGGGAGAGAAAATTGCTCAGGCACAGAGCAAATTATTGAAGGAAACGCAGCGCGTTTATCAGGCGGTTTACAGCAACGAGGGTTTTGTGCCGGAGATTGACGATCGTCTGGATCGCGAGGCCGTTTTTGCCGAATTCAACCGGCTGACCGATTCGTTCCTGACGCAAAGCAGCGTGCTGGGTACGCTAAATGAAAATCTCCCAAAGGATGCGGTGATCGTCGCCGCGGCCGGTAGCCTGCCGGGCGATCTGCAACGCGTGTGGCGCAATAAGGATTACAACGGCTATCACGTTGAGTACGGCTATTCCTGTATGGGCTACGAGGTCAACGCTTCGCTCGGGGTCAAGCTGGCCGAGCCGCACCGCGAGGTCTACACGCTGGTCGGCGACGGCTCCTTTATGATGCTGCACTCCGAGCTGGTGACCTCTCTCCAGGAGAACGCCAAAATCAACGTGGTGCTGTTCGACAACATGACTAACGGCTGCATCAACAACCTGCAAATGGAACACGGCATGGACAGCTTTACCACCGAGTTCCGCTTCCGCAATGCCGAAGGCGGCAAGCTGGATGGCGGCCTGATCCCGGTAGATTTCGCCGCCATCGCCGCTGGCTACGGCTGTAAAACATGGCGCGTCACCACGCTGGCGCAGCTGAAGCAGGCGTTGGAAGAAGCGCGTCAGTCGCCGGTATCCACGCTGATTGACATTAAAGTGCTGCCAAAAACCATGGTGCACAAATATTTCAGCTGGTGGCACGTGGGCGGCGCGCAGGTATCGCAGTCCGAACGCATTAACGCCGTGGCCCACATGCTGAACGAGCATCTCGACCAGGCACGTAAATACTAATTCATTCTCTGTGGCCTGAACCGGACGGGTTTTCCCGTCCGGAAGACTCCCCTATACCCTACATTCGAACGGAGTAGTTATGACACTGAAACTTGGCGTAATCGGCACCGGCGCAATCGGTCAGGAACATATTCGTCGCTGCAGCAAAGTGTTGCAGGGCGCGAAAGTGGTGGCCGTCTCCGATATTAATATCGAAGGCGCTAAAGGCGTGGTTAGCCGTCTGGGTCTGGAGGCGGAAGTCTATGCCAACGGCCACGATGTTATTCGCTCCTCTGACGTTGACGCGCTAATCGTCACCTCCTGGGATCCCACGCATGAAGAATTTACGCTCGCGGCCATCGCGGCGGGCAAACCGGTATTTTGCGAAAAGCCGCTGGCGCTGACGGCTGAAGGCTGCCGCCGCGTGGTGGAGGCTGAAATTGCCCACGGCAAGCGTCTGGTGCAGGTGGGCTTTATGCGTCCTTACGATACCGGCTATCGCGCGTTAAAGCAGGTTATCACCAACGGCGATATCGGCGAGCCGCTGATGCTGCACTGCGCCCATCGCAACCCAAGCGTACCAGAAAGCTATACCACCGATATGGCGATCACCAGCACGCTGATCCACGAGCTGGACGTGCTGCGCTGGCTGACCGAGGACGACTATAAAACGGTTCAGGTGGTTTTCCCGCGTGATACCAAAAATACGCATGCGAAGCTGCGCGATCCGCAAATCGTGCTGTTTGAAACGCAAAAAGGCGTGCGCATCGACGTCGAAATCTTCGTTAACTGCGCCTATGGCTACGACATTCAGTGTGAGGTCGTGGGCGAAACCGGGATCGCCAGACTGCCGGAGCCAGCCTCTGTCCAGCTGCGTAAAGAGGCGAAGCTCTCCACTTCCATTCTGACCGACTGGAAGGATCGCTTTATCGATGCCTATGACGTTGAGCTACAGGCGTTTATCAATGACGTCACGGCTGGCCAACTGCACGGCCCTTCCGCATGGGATGGCTATGCGGCTTCCGTAGCGGCAGATGCCTGCCTGAAGGCGCAGGAAAGCGGGGCGATTGAAAGCGTTGAGCTGCCGCCGCGTCCGGCGTTTTACAACAAATAATGCCGACCGACTCCTCTGCGCAGGCAGAGGGGTTGTCAAATGATTAGCAGGGAGAAACCGATGAAAATCGCCTTTGATGTAGACGTCATTAAAGATTTGGGCATCACCAAAATGGTTCACCAGGTGGCGGAGTGGGGCTACAAATATATTGAGCAGTCGCCGCATCCGCAGATTAATCCGTTCTACAAACATCCCAGGGCCAGCCGGGAAATCATCACCGAATACAAAAACGCGCTGCGTGAAACCGGGCTGGAAATCTCTTCCTATATCGTGGTCTACCGTTGGTCAGGCCCGGATGAGGCACGTCGCCAGGCGGCCGTGCGCAACTGGAAGCGTATGATTGAAATCGCGGTGGAAACTGGCGTGCAGGTTATCAATACCGAGCTTTCCGGCACGCCGAACGAACCGGAGATCTGCGAAGAGATGTTTTACCGCTCCATGGAGGAGCTGCTGCCCATCGTCGAGCGGGAAGGTATTCGTATTGAAATTCAGTCACACCCGTGGGATTTCTGCGAAGAAAACAACGAAACTGCCGATCTGGTGAAGTCGTTCCGCAGCGAAAACGTCAAATATCTTTATAGCGTGCCGCATACCTTCTTCTACGACAAAGGCAAAGGCGACGTAAAAAGCATGCTGGAATATGCGGGCGGCGACCTTTCACACGTGCTCATCGCCGATACCATGAACCACACCAAACACTGCCGCTATATCGTCAATCCGCCAGGCGTGGATGCCACCATCCATCAGCACGTGGGCGTGGGCGAAGGCGAAGTGGATTTCGATACGCTGTTTAAAACCCTGCGCGAGATGGATTTTGCCAACCGCACTTATAAAGTCGGCGGCGAGTCGATAGTTGCCGCCTCGCTGTTTGGCTATCCGGAAAAAATGAAATATCAGGCCGTGGAAACCCGTGAGCTGATCGAGCGCGAACTGCTTCGCTAACCTTCAGGCGCAACAGGCCGATCCTACGCGCGGAAAGCCCAGGCAGGCGCGCCGCGCCATCTTAATGACAGACCGCTGAGGCACCACCATGAACAAAGAGAACGTAAAGCTGGCGATAGCCCCGATTGGCTGGACCAATGACGATATGCCTGAGCTGGGTGCAGAAAACACTTTCCAGCAAATCGTCAGCGAAATGGCGCTGGCTGGCTTCACCGGCAGTGAGGTCGGCAGTAAATATCCGCGCGATCCGGCGGTGCTGAAACCGATGCTGAACATTCGCGGTATTCAAATCTGCAACGCCTGGTTCAGCACCTTTTTCGCCAATGGCGACAGGGCAAAAACCATTGATGAATTTATCAACCATCGCGACTTTCTTCACGCGATGGGCGCTAAAGTGATCGGCTGCTCCGAGCAGAGCAAAAGCATTCAGGGCACCACGCTGGCGGTGCTGGAAGAGAAGCCGCATTTTACCGAGGAGGAGTGGCGGCTGACGGCGAAGGGCTATAACGAGCTGGCCGCGCTGGCGGCGGAAAAAGGCATGCAGGTTTGTTTGCACCATCATATGGGGACGGCCATTCAGACCGCGGCAGAGATCGACAAATTTATGTCGTTGACTCAGGACAACGTTTATCTGCTGTTCGATACCGGCCATGCCTACTACTCGGAAGGCAGCCAGGCGCAAATGCTGGCCATTCTGGAAAAATATCTGCCGCGAATCAATCACGTACATCTGAAGGACGTGCGTGATGAGGTGGTGGCACAGGTCAGAAGCCAGCGGCTCTCTTTCCTGGACGGCGTAAAAAAAGGTACCTTTACCGTTCCCGGCGATGGCGTGATTGATTTTGATCCGGTGTTTAAAATCCTGGACGAGTCGGGTTACAAAGGCTGGATGGTGGTGGAGGCGGAGCAGGATCCGGCGCTGGCGAATCCGTTCGAATATGCCGTTAAGGCCCGAAAATATATTCGCGAACACGCAGGTCTGTAAGCCGATCTGTCAGGCATTGCCCACAGGGAAATGTTAGCCAGTAAGGAGTAAGCCGGGAAAGTGATGGTCAGGCATGCGTTTCCCATCACAACGGCAACAGGACTTAGTAAACGGCGCGGTCGGGAAAAGGCTGTTGCAAAACCGCCGCGTAAATAAAAATAGCGCCCGATATTTCCGCCGGGCGCTATTTTTTTAAAGGGAAATTATTTCAGCACTACCGTGTTGATAATATTCTCTGCTTCGGTCTGCGACTGCTGCTGATTGTCCGCAGGCAGCGTAATCTGCAGGGTCAGCAGTTTGCCGTCAACTTTCGCCAGCAGCACTGACGACCAGGAAGACTGGCCCTTGGCCGAAATCACCGAATCCAGCTGCTGTGCTGGCTGGCCTTTCAGCTCGACAGATTTATTGGTCACTACCTGCAGCTGCGCATCGCGGTTACGCTGCTGATCTTCCAGGCGCTTCGCCAGCACGTCCAGGCTTTCATTCGTGGCGTCGCCCGCAATCACGATAATCGCTTTCTGGCCGCTGGCATCGGCGTACACGTGCATATTATTGGCCTGCGTGCCCATTTTTCCACTTTGATCGGACATGCCTGCCGGCAGCGAGAAGCTGAGCTTGCCGTCCATCAGGGTAACGGTCTGGCTGCTTTGGCTGCTGCTGACGCCGTTATCATCGGCGGCGGCTTTATCATCTTTGCCGTCGCAGGCGGCCAGTCCGACCACCAGTAAACCGATACCGGCATATTTCAGTAAGTTACGCATCGTGATCCCTTTTACGTTAGTCGTTCGCGCTGTTCAGCAACTTATACAATAGTAATCAGCGGCTAAAAGCAACCTGCCGTGGCGCGCTGCCCGCCAAAATGCATGGCCGGGCGCGACGCCACAGAGTGACAGACTAGCCGAAGTTGACCTGAGCGCCAGAGGATTTTTCCGTTATCCGCTTCAGCGTGGCGTTTAACAGCACGCCATAGGCCGGCAGGAAGAAAATCATGCAGATAAGCACCTTAAAGCTGTAGTCCACCAGCGCAATTTCCACCCAGTTCTGTGCCATAAACGGATCGGGGCTTTTGTAGAAAGCGATAAAAAAGAACGCCAGCGTGTCGCTGATATTGCCCAGGAACATAGCGGAGGCGGGGGCTACCCACCATTGCGGCAGCTTGCGCAAGCGGTTAAAAACGTGCACGTCGAGGATTTGTCCCAGCGCATAGGCCATAAAGCTGGCGCAGGCGATACGAGCGACAAACAGGTTAACGCTTGCCAACGCGCCCAGTCCCTGCCATTCGCCCTGATAGAACAGCGCAGAAATGCTATAGGAGATAAACAGCGCCGGGATCATCACCGCAAGAATAATTCGTCGGGCCAGCGGCGCGCCGAAAATTCGTACCGTTAAATCGGTAGCCAGAAAGATAAAGGGAAAGCTGAACGCGCCCCAGGTGGTATGGAAACCAAAAATCGAAATGGGCAGCTGCACCAGATAATTACTGGAGGTAATAACCAGCAGATGGAACAGCGATAGCCAGATCAGCGCATGTGTACGCTGACGAGAAGAGAAAGAGATCATCGATGTAGCCTTTTTTAACTATGGGGTGAGGGAACCCAAAAAATTGTCTCGCCTGAGCGATTGCGCGGCATCTTACCGAATCAGCCTGCTAATGCAATGGTTAATTTTAGCGCAAACGTTGTCGTTCAGAGCCTGGCTTGCACATACCGACGTCGGGGGTAAAATAGGGGCATTTCCTGTCTGATTGAGAATGTTATGAGCGAACCGTTCGCAAATCCCGACCAAACCCTGGATGCTTTGGGCCTGCGCTGTCCTGAGCCGGTGATGATGGTGCGTAAAGCCGTACGCCATATGCAGGAGGGCGAAACGCTGCTGGTTATCGCCGACGATCCGGCCACCACGCGCGATATCCCCGGTTTCTGCCGCTTTATGGAACATACGCTGCTGGCACAGGCAACCGAGAAATTACCCTATCGCTATCTGTTAAAAAAGGGGTTGTAGCGCCGCGTCCTGCCCGTATCACCACGGGCAGGTTGTAAAGTTAGCGCTTACTCAGCAATCGTAGCGCGTTCGCCGTGACCAACGCGGTGGCGCCGGAGTCCGCCAGCACGGCCAGCCACAGCCCGGTAATGCCCAGCAGCGTGGTGACCAGAAATACCCCCTTCAGCCCGAGCGCCAGCGCAATATTCTGCCGGATATTGGCATGGGTGGCGCGTGCCAGGCGGATCATCGTCGCCAGGCCCGCCAGCCGGTTATGCGTCAGCGCCGCGTCGGCGGTTTCCAGCGCGACGTCGCTGCCGCCGCCCATCGCAATGCCCACCGTTGCCGCTTTCATCGCAGGCGCATCGTTGATGCCGTCGCCGACCATCGCTACGGCGCGCCGTTGGTTTAGCTCATGAATGGCCGCTACTTTGTCCGCAGGCAGCAGGCCCGCGCGATAGCTGATGGCAAGCTCGTTGGCGATAGCGGCCGCCGCGCGCGGGTTGTCGCCGGTCAGCATGACCGTTTCTATGTTTAAAGCATGAAGTTCGCTCAGCGCGGCAACAGCGTCCGCACGTAGCGTATCGCGCAGTGCGATAAGTCCGATCGGCATAGCATCCTGTACGATAATGACCACCGTATTTCCCGCCGACTCCAGCTCCGCCACAATCTTCAGCTGTTCTGCTGTCAGCCTTAGTCCAGCGGGCGCGCAGATTAAAAGTTTGTGACCGCTCACTGTTGCTTCTATACCGCTTCCTGCCACCGCCCGCTGCGCCGTAGCGGCAGGTATAACAAGCTGGCGCTGCTCTGCCAGCCGCACAATCGCCCTGGCCAGCGGATGAGAAGAACCCTGCTCAACGGCAGCGGCTTTAGTCAGCAGTTCCGCTTCGCTGAGGGCAGCAAAGGCCTGAATGCTCTCAATACGGGGTTTGCCTTCGGTCAGCGTGCCGGTTTTGTCGAACGCCAGCGTGCGCACGCCGTTGAAGCTTTCCAGCGCCGCGCCGCCCTTAATCAGTACGCCATGGCGGGCCGCAGCGGCCAGGCCGGAGGTGATCGCCGCTGGCGTAGAGATCACCAGCGCGCAGGGGCAGCCGATCAGCAGCAAAGTCAGCCCTTTATAAATCCATGACGGCCAGTCGCCGGCAAAGAACAGCGGCGGCACGGTTGCCACCAGCAGCGCGACAGCCATCACCAGCGGCGTGTAAATGCGGCTGAACCGATCGAGAAAACGTTCGACCGGCGCGCGGTTAGCGTCTGCTTCTTCAATTAAATGCAGGATACGGTCGATAGCGCTCTGGCCAGGTTTTGACGTGACTTTCAGCCTCACCAGGCTATCGACGCTCAGGCTGCCTGCCGCCACGGCTTCGCCTGCCTGCCGCTCTACCGGCATGGATTCGCCAGTCAGCGCGCTTTCATCAAAGCTGGCGAAGGATGTGACCAGGCTGGCGTCGGCAGGCAGGCGCCCGCCTGCGGCAACCTCAATAAGATCGCCAGGCCGTAGCGCGCTCACGGCCACGGTTTCACGCACCTCGTTCCGGATGCGCAACGCCTGCTCGGGTTTTAACGCCATCAGCGCCGTTACGCCACGGCGCGCGCGCCCTGCTGCAAAAGCCTCCAGACGTTCCCCAAGCATAAACAGCAGCAGCACCATGGCCGCCTCTGCGGTCGCACCGATAAAAAGCGCGCCAAGCGTGGCTACGGTCATTAACGTTTCAATGGCAAAAGGCGTCCCGCTGCGCATCAGGCGCAGGGCGGTACGGGCAACGGGCCAGCAGCCCGCCAGCGTGGTGACGATAAACGCGACTTTCCCGGCCTGCGGATCGATCGTCTGTAGCAGCCAGCTGGCGAGCAGAAGCCCGCCGAGCAGCAGCATGCCGTTTTCCCGCCAGAACCCGGCTGACTTTGCCGCTGGCTGCGTGGCAGAGCGCAGGGTAAACCCGGCTCTGGCAACCGCCTGCTCAACCTGCTGCTGCACATCTTTATCGGCGCTTACCACCAGCTTTTCTGTAGCGAACAGGACGCGAGCCTGAGTGACGCCTTGCAGCTGGCCTACGGCGTTTTCGATTTTCCTGGCGCAGCCCGGACAGTCCATGCCGCCGATTTGCCAGCTGTAGTCCGCGCCGATGCTTTCTTCTTTCTCAGGCAGCGGATCGCTGGCGGTGGCGCGCTGGACGTGAAAAGAGGTGATTTTCCCCAGTTCGGGACGCGGCCTGCTGCAACCTTGCTGTCCGGCCGCGTGTCGCTGCCCGCAAGGGCAGGGAAAAGATGGGTGTTGTTGCATGACGCCTCCTGATAAGCCTGACGGGCTGCTTCCCCGCCAGGCTTATCTTACACTCTGGAGCTGACTCCAGAGTCAAGGCATAAATCAGAGATAGAGCGAGCGGACGATCATAAAGTGACCCGCGAAATAACAGGCGGCCGTGATGGCACTGTCGGCGGCAAAGCGGCGACGATAGTGGCTAACCAGCCAAACGATATTGGCGAGCAGCAGCAGCGACGTTCCGACCATTAATGAGAAACCGTAGTCCGTCGGCCGGAAAACGTATTGCTCGGTAGTCAGCCAGACCATCAGCAGCGTCATGCCGATAAAGGTGCAAACCGGCCAGCGCAGATCCTCCAGCTTTGTCCAGATAGCCGCAATCAGCAGCGCGCCGATAACCAATACGGTCAATGGGATCGGCCAGAAGAATGTCAGCGTCATATGGCTGGCGAAGCAGATGGTATAAAGCAGATGCGAGAGGAAAAATGCGCCGATAGCGTAGAGCATCCGCCGTTCGGGCAGCAGCATCAGCGCATCGCCGACCAGCGTCGCCAGCAGACCAAACAGAATGAGATAATCCGTGGCGCTTAACGCTGGCGCTTGCCAGGCCCAGGCGAGCAGCAGTAAAAGCGTGACCGGTTTAAAGACCCAGCGCTGCCATTGCGGGCCACGGTAAGTAGCGTCAACGTACAGCCAGCCGGAAAAAAGCACTGCCAGAAACGACCAGATCATAATGTGTCCCTTTGTTTTTAGATGCTAAATTCCACAGTTCTGGTTTTAGTTTAGGACAGGGGCCAACGATGTGACAATGAGAGGTCTCTGGTTGTATTCTTTCTGTTTACGCTGCAAAAAAGAGGAAAAGTCGTGAAGCCACCCCTGATTTTTTTTATTACGCTGGCCATTATCGCCGTGCTGGCAACCCGGCAATTTATCAAACAGCGACAGGAAGTGGCGGTCAACGATGCTTCGCCCGTACGCAGCCTGCCGGTCGAAATCAAAGACAAACGGGAAGTCTCCACCTCTGCCCTACGCTCGCGCCAGCGTGAAAATATTCCGGTCGAAACAATGCGATACGAAGCGTGGTTCCATCCGCTGAACGGCGCGGGAGATTTTAAGCTGGTACTGAAAGCCAGCGACTATCACCAGCTGGCACGGGGAGAAAAGGGCGAACTACAGGTACAGGGCACGCGATTTATCGCCTTCCGGCCGCGCTGACGGCATGGCCGGAAAGACGACCCGGCCGCCTACTGTTTGGGAAACTGCTTTTTCTGCCAGGCCAGCAGTTCAAACACGCCAAAAAAGAAGATCTTAGCCTGAAGCGCGCCGCTCAGTTTTGGCGCCTCTTTAGCCTGCGTGGCGCGCATCAGCACCAGCTGTAAGCCGTGCATAATCACCATAAAGAACAGCGCGACGTTAATAAAATATTTTAGCGGCGCGGGGTAAGGATGGATCAGGTTGAGCAGCAAAAAGGCCCATACGCATACCATCAGCGCTCTGCCCAGATTAATCAGCATGGCTTTCTCTCTTCTCAGGGGAACGACGAACATAAAGACGACAGGCAACCTGTCCGGCGACCTTCTCGCGGTACAGCTGCCAGTTTACCGGCACGGGCGGCACGCCGCTTTCCACTTCGCTTTCTACATAGATTAAGGCTTCTTCCGCCAGCCAGCCCTGGCTTTCCAGCAACGTCAGCGTTTCTTCCAGCAGCCCTTTGCGGAACGGCGGATCGATAAAGGCCATCTGGTGAGGTTCGCCAGGCTTCGCCAGAAACTGTAGCGTATTGGTATTAATCACGCGGCCGTTTGCCGCGCCCAGCGTGGCCAGGTTTTTCTCCAGCTGCTGCGCGACCGGGCGCTCCAGCTCCAGCAGCGTAGCCGAGGCCGCATGGCGCGACAGCGCTTCCAGACCCAGCGCGCCGCTGCCGGCAAAGCAGTCCAGACAACGCGCGCCCTGAATATCGGGCGCCAGCCAGTTAAACAGCGTCTCACGCACGCGATCGGTGGTAGGGCGCAGTCCGGCACTGTCGGGCACCGGCAGCTTTCTGCCGCGCCACTGGCCGCCAATGATGCGGATCTGTCCGGCGCTGCCGCCGCGAGGTTTTTTATTCATCTGACTTAACTCTTCATAATTTGTTGCACAGTTTAACGGGCTTACCGGGCAGAGGAAACGTAAAAAGGGTGCTGTGTTGCGTCAGCAGGAAAGTGTTAGACTAGGGGATTAAGATTATTTTCAGAGACCTGACGGTTTTTTTCCCCGCGAGGAGTGTGGTTGCACCATGGCAAAAAATAAAAAACGTGGCTTTTTTTCCTGGCTGGGATTAGGACGCGAAGAAAAAGCGCCTGAGGAAGAGGTCCAAACGTCAGAACAGCAGCAGAGCGAAACCGCAGACGCCGCCACGCCCCCTGACGTGGAGCAGCGCGCCGAAGCCGTTGTAGAAGTGACGGAAACCGTCGCTCGCGAGCAGGCAGTACGAGACCCGAACGAACAGGCCAGAACAGAGCCGGAAGCGCGCGCAGGCGCTAAGCCTGCGCCGCTGGCGGAAGAACATGCCGCCAGGACGGAGCCGAAAGAGGAGCCGTTGCCGGAAGAGCTTGCGGTCGCTAAGGCGGAGCCAGAAGAAGAGTGGCTGCCGGAAGCGAGCGTAGCCGCCAGGCCGGAACCGGAAGAAGAGCCGTTGCCGGAAGAGCTTGCGGTCGCTAAGGCGGAACCAGAAGAAGAATGGCTGCCGGAAGAGACGGCGGCCGTACAGGCGGAGCCGGAACCTCTGCCTGAAGAGATTGTTGCTAACGCGCCGGAACCGGAAGAAGCTGCGATCGCCGCCGAACAGGCCGATGACATCACGCCGGAAGAACTGGAAGCCGCCGCGCTCTCTGCCGGTGCCTCAGAAGCTGAGCTGAAGGTCATTGAGGAAGAAGAATCCGTCGCTGCCGCGCTGGTTAAAGTTGAGCAGGCTAACGCCGCTGAAGAGCAGGAGCAGGCTGCGGAAGAGCAGGCGCGCCCGACCAAAGAAGGCTTCTTCGCCCGCCTGAAGCGCAGCCTGGTTAAAACGCGACAGAATTTAGGTTCCGGCTTCGTCAGCCTGTTCCGCGGTAAAAAAATCGATGATGAGCTGTTTGAAGAGTTGGAAGAGCAGCTGCTGATCGCCGACGTAGGCGTCGAGACCACGCGCCGCATCATTACCAACCTGACCGCTCAGGCAAGCCGCAAACAGCTGCGCGACGCCGAAGCGCTATACGGGCTGCTGAAGCAGGAAATGGCCGACATTCTGGCGAAAGTCGAGGCGCCGCTGGACGTCACCGGCAAAACGCCGTTCGTTATCCTGATGGTCGGCGTCAACGGCGTGGGTAAAACCACCACCATCGGCAAGCTGGCGCGCCAGTATCAGGCGGAAGGCAAATCGGTCATGCTGGCGGCGGGCGACACCTTCCGCGCGGCAGCGGTCGAACAGCTCCAGGTCTGGGGGCAGCGTAACAACATTCCTGTTGTCGCCCAGCATACCGGCGCGGATTCCGCCTCGGTCATTTTCGATGCGATTCAGGCGGCGAAAGCGCGCAACGTCGACGTCCTGATTGCCGATACGGCAGGCCGTTTGCAGAATAAATCGCACCTGATGGAAGAGCTGAAGAAAATCACGCGCGTGATGAAAAAACTGGACGAGCAGGCGCCGCACGAGGTCATGCTGACCATTGACGCCAGCACCGGCCAGAACGCCATCAGCCAGACTAAGCTGTTCCATGAGGCGGTGGGCCTGACGGGCATCACGCTGACCAAGCTGGACGGCACCGCCAAAGGCGGCGTGATCTTCTCGGTGGCCGATCAGTTCGGTATTCCTATTCGCTACATCGGCGTCGGCGAAGGCATTGAAGATTTACGCTCGTTCAAGGCAGACGATTTTATAGAGGCACTATTTGCCCGAGAGGACTAGTTAGGATGATTCGCTTTGAAGAAGTCAGTAAGGCTTATCTCGGCGGTCGGCAAGCGCTACAGGGAGTGGATTTTCATCTGCAACCGGGAGAAATGGCGTTTCTGACCGGGCATTCCGGGGCGGGGAAAAGCACCCTGCTGAAACTGATCTGCGGCATCGAGCGCCCCAGCGCCGGCCATATCTGGTTCAGCGGGCACGACATCAGCCGCCTGAAGAGCCGGGAAGTGCCTTTTTTACGCCGCCAGATCGGCATGATTTTCCAGGATCACCATCTGCTGATGGACAGGTCCGTCTATGACAACGTGGCTATTCCGCTGATTATCGCGGGCGCAAGCGGGGAAGATATCCGCCGTCGCGTGTCTGCCGCGCTGGATAAAGTCGGTCTGCTGGACAAAGCGAAAAGTTATCCTATTCAGCTGTCGGGCGGCGAACAGCAGCGTGTTGGCATCGCTCGCGCGGTGGTTAATAAGCCTGCGGTGCTGCTGGCGGATGAACCAACCGGCAACCTGGATGAAGCCCTGTCCGAAGATATCCTGCGCCTGTTTGAAGAGTTCAACCGCGTGGGCGTGACCGTGCTGATGGCTACTCACGACCGGGCGCTGATCGCCCGCCGCAACTATCGTCTGATGACGCTGAATCAGGGGCGTCTGCACGGAGGCAACTATGGCGAATAAGCGTAACCCGCGTCCGGCCGCGCCAAAAGCGGCGAAGCAGCCTTCCAAAAGCAAAGCGCTGAAGGGCGGCTGGCAGGAGCAGTGGCGCTATGCGCTGCGCGGCACCCTGTCCGACATGTGGCGTCAGCCGCTGGCGACGCTATTGACGGTGATGGTGATCGCCATCTCTCTGACCTTGCCAAGCGTGTGCTTTATGGTGTGGAAAAACGTCAGCAGCGCGGCGCAGCAGTGGTATCCCGCGCCGCAGCTGACGGTGTATCTGAGCAAAACGCTGGATGACGACGCGGCGGAGAACGTTGTGGCCCAGCTGAAAAAAGAAGAGGGTGTGGATAAGGTTAACTACCTGTCGCGCGAAGAAGCGATGGGCGAGTTCCGCAACTGGTCCGGCTTTGGCGGCGCGATGGATATGCTGGAGCAGAATCCGCTGCCGGCCGTAGCCATCATCACGCCGCAAATCAATTTTCAAAACTCAGACACCATGAAGAACCTCAGCTCCCGCGTGGCGAAAGTGCAGGGCGTGGATGAAGTAAAAATGGACGACAGCTGGTTTGCCCGGCTGGCGGCGCTGGCAGGTTTGGTCGGCCAGGTAGCGACCATGATCGGCATCCTGATGATCGTGGCGGTCTTCCTGGTGATCGGCAACAGCGTGCGGCTCAGTATTTTTGCTCGTCGCGACACGATTAACGTGCAGAAGCTGATCGGCGCGACCGACGGCTTTATTCTGCGACCGTTTCTGTATGGCGGCGCGCTGCTGGGCTTCTGCGGCGCGCTGCTGTCGCTGGCGCTGTCCGAAATCCTGGTTTTCCGCCTGGAATCGGTGGTCACCCAGGTTGCCGCCGTGTTCGGCACCACCTTTAGCCTGCACGGGCTGGCCTGGGATGAAAGCCTGCTGCTGCTGCTGATTTCGGCCATGATCGGCTGGGTTGCCGCCTGGCTGGCGACGGTGCAACATTTACGTCGATTTACGCCGCAGTAACCTCTTCTCATTTTTTTTGGTATACTATTCCTCTGTTGCATGAGCATCGTGCCGCAGAGGAAGTCCTCCTCGTAAAAATCTTTCCGGCCTGCTCCCCTTCCCGAGAAATGTGTGTATATTACGCACAGCTGATAGTGAACTTGTGGATAACTTTGTAGTCGAAGTAGCACAGATTGCTCTCCTTTCTCGTTATCGTTCACGTAGTCTTGTGAACCGCTCAGGGAAAGTGCGGCAATATTGCTTAATACAGAGAGGGTTTGAATGACCAAAGAAATGCAAACTTTAGCTATTGCTCCTTTAGGCAACCTGGATTCCTATATCCGGGCGGCTAATGCCTGGCCTGTGCTGACGGCAGAAGAGGAAAAAGCGCTGGCTGAACGGCTGCATTACCAGGGCGATCTGGAAGCAGCCAAGAAGCTGATCCTGTCCCACCTGCGCTTTGTTGTTCATGTCGCTCGTAACTATTCCGGCTACGGTCTGCCGCAGGCGGATCTGATCCAGGAAGGTAACATCGGCCTGATGAAAGCGGTACGCCGCTTTAATCCGGAAGTGGGCGTGCGCCTGGTCTCCTTTGCCGTGCACTGGATCAAAGCCGAAATCCACGAATACGTTTTGCGTAACTGGCGCATCGTTAAGGTCGCTACCACCAAAGCGCAGCGCAAGCTGTTCTTCAACCTGCGTAAAGCCAAGCAGCGTCTGGGCTGGTTTAATCAGGATGAAGTTGAAATGGTGGCGCGCGAGCTGGGCGTAACCAGCAAAGACGTGCTCGAAATGGAGTCGCGCATGGCGGCCCAGGATATGACCTTTGATCCGACGCCGGAAGACGAAGGCGAAGGTCGCTCAATGGCACCAATGCTTTATCTGCAGGACAAATCTTCTGACTTTGCCGACGGCATTGAAGAAGACAACTGGGATAACCACGCCGCAGACAAGCTGAGCGACGCCATGCAGGGCCTGGACGAGCGCAGCCAGGACATTATCCGTGCCCGCTGGCTGGACGATGACAACAAAACCACGCTGCAGGAACTGGCCGACAAATACGGCGTTTCCGCCGAGCGCGTCCGTCAGCTTGAAAAGAACGCGATGAAAAAACTGCGCGTCGCGATTGAAGCGTAATTCGCAGCGGTAAAAAAGGCGGCCTTCGGGTCGCCTTTTTTGTTTTCAGGCTCCGCACGCTGCTAAGCTTTCTTATGCTGAAACCCCAGGCCCGACGTGCCAGACCTCAGGTTCGAACCCCAAAGCCCAAAGCCTGAATCCTAACCCCGGGCCTGAATCCTGACCCCAGGCCCGGACTTTACAGCCCGAGGCCTGAATCCTGACCCGGACTTTACAGCCCGAGGCCTTATACCTGAAGCGGCTCTTGCTGCCTAAGCCCGCTGCCAAACCCAGCCGTCTGCGTCGGCGATAAATCCTTGCTTGCGCATAAAAGTCGAAAGCCCTTCGTCACCCGTCTTCGCCATCCTCCAGCGTGTTACGGCCGCGTTTTGCGCCAGCACTTCTTCCAGCAGATAGCTGCCGACGCCGCGCCTTCTGGTGACTTCCCGCACCATAAAATCCTTCAGCTCGCCCTGCGCTTCATTCAGCGTCACTTTCACCGCCGCCAGCAGCCGATCGTTGAACTTTGCCGCATAGAGCCGATGACGATCGTCCAGCCTGTTTTCCAGATCTGCCGGATCGTCTTGCGGCCAGATTTTGCTCAGATCCACAAGATCCTGAGCGCTTAAGCGTTGCAGCCTGAGAATAGTCAGTTTCATAAAAAGTTACCGTGCCGACGTGAGAGGCAGATTGTAGCGAAAACGGACGTGAAGAGGCGCGTAACTTTTTTTGTATAAAAACAAAGCAATCTGTCAGGGTGGCGTTTAAAGTTAAAGATAAACGCTGAGTTAATGCGATGAATGCAGAATAACCCGCTGGCTGAATGCCCAAACGGCCCGCATTTGTACCAGTCATTTATGCTAAAGCTGACGGTAATATCACATGAAGTCAGTTGATTTACAGAAGAAAATTCCTGTTTAATAACCTGAAATTTATAGTCTTATTAATAAAAATGGCTGTATCCCGCGTTAACCTGTTCTTCTTATGGCGTTTATCGACGGGAGCAGTATAAAAAACAGCAAACACAAGATGGGGTAGTCAGGATGAAAATGAAAGGTAGCGCGTTTTTAGCAGGCTGCATGGCGTTGGCGCTCAGTCATGCCGCCGCCGCAGAAGACATTAAAGTAGCCATCGTTGGCGCTATGTCTGGCCCGGTTGCGCAATATGGCGATATGGAGTTCACCGGCGCGAAACAGGCTATTGCCGATATCAATGCCAAAGGCGGCGTCAACGGCAATAAACTGGTCGGCGTGCAGTATGACGACGCCTGCGATCCCAAACAGGCGGTTGCGGTCGCTAACAAAGTTATCAACGACGGTATTCGCTACGTTATCGGCCACCTTTGCTCTTCTTCCACCCAGCCCGCTTCCGATATCTATGAAGACGAAGGCGTACTGATGATTACTCCGGCGGCCACCAACGCCGACCTGACGACCCGTGGCTATAAAATGATTATGCGCACCACGGGCCTGGACTCCGATCAGGGCCCGACCGCGGCGAAATATATTCTTGAACAAATCAAACCGCAGCGTATCGCCGTGATCCACGATAAGCAGCAGTACGGCGAAGGGCTGGCGCGCTCCGTGCAGGCGAGCCTGAAAAAATCGGGCGGCAACGTGGTGATGTTTGAAGGCGTGACCGCAGGCGATAAAGACTTCTCCACGCTGGTGGCGCGCCTGAAAAAAGAGAACGTCGATTTTGTCTATTTTGGCGGCTACTACCCGGAAATGGGGCAGATCCTGCGCCAGTCACGCGCGGCCGGGCTGCAAACCCGTTTTATGGGGCCAGAAGGCGTAGGTAACGCTTCGCTCTCTAATATCGCCGGCGCGGCTTCCGAAGGCATGCTGGTTACGCTGCCGAAACGTTACGATCAGGTGCCGACTAACCAACCCGTTGTCGATGCGCTGAAAGCGAAAAAGCTTGATCCAACCGGCCCGTTTGTCTGGACGACCTATGCCGCGCTACAGGCTTTAACCACCGGCATGGAGCGCAGCAAAAGCGCCGAGCCGGAAGAGATTGCTAAAAACCTGAAAGAGGGCGCGCCGGTGCCAACGGTAATGGGTGACTTAAGCTGGGACGCCAAAGGCGATCTGAAAGGCTTTGAGTTCGGCATCTTCACCTGGCATGCCGACGGCTCTTCTACCGCGGTAAAATAATAATAGCGGACGTCATACGCTGACGTCCGTAGCGCGATGCTTCACGGGCTGCCCGCATCATTGCTTACCAGGGTTTGAAGGGGTGGAAATATCGGGGTGCCGGATCGGCCCCGATAACGGACTGCTTTCCGCCCGTGTTGTTAAAGCATCTCTCTTTCCGCCTGGGCGGATAGCAGTAAGGTATTCTTTATGTCCGAGCAGTTTCTCTATTTCCTGCAGCAGATGTTCAACGGCGTCACGTTGGGCAGCACCTATGCGCTGATCGCCATCGGCTACACCATGGTGTACGGCATCATCGGCATGATCAACTTCGCTCACGGCGAAGTGTATATGATCGGCAGCTACGTCTCTTTTATCGTCATTGCCGCGCTGATGATGATGGGCATTGATGCCAGCTGGCTGTTGATCGGCGCCGGTTTTCTGGTGGCTATCGTTATCGCCAGCGCCTATGGCTGGAGCATCGAACGCGTGGCCTATAAGCCCGTGCGTTCCTCCAAGCGGCTGATCGCGTTGATATCCGCCATCGGTATGTCTATTTTTCTGCAAAACTACGTCAGCCTGACTCAGGGCTCGCGCGATCTGGCCCTGCCGGGCCTGGTCAGCGGGCAGTGGACGCTGGGCGTCAGTAACGGTTTTGCCGCCACCATCTCCACTATGCAGGTAGTGATTTGGGTGGTGACCTTTGTCGCGATGCTGGCCCTTACGCTGTTTATCCGCTACTCGCGCATGGGTCGCGCCTGCCGCGCCTGCGCCGAAGATCTGAAAATGGCCAGCCTGCTGGGCATTAACACGGATCGCGTGATCTCGCTGACCTTTGTGATCGGCGCGGCAATGGCGGCGGTAGCGGGCGTTCTGCTGGGCCAGTTCTACGGCGTCATCAATCCTTACATCGGCTTTATGGCCGGGATGAAAGCGTTCACCGCGGCCGTGCTGGGCGGCATAGGCAGCATTCCCGGCGCGATGCTGGGCGGCCTGATCCTGGGCATTGCCGAAGCGCTGACCTCCGCCTACCTCAGCACTGAATATAAAGACGTGGTCTCTTTTGCGCTGCTGATCGTTGTGCTGCTGGTAATGCCAACCGGCATTCTGGGCCGTCCGGAGGTAGAAAAGGTATGAAAAACCTGCTTAACGCCTCTGTTTCCGCGCTGATGCTGGTGGTGCTGGCCGCCTTCTTTATGGGGATGCGCCTTAGCCTGGACGGCACGCATCTGGTGGTTAACAACGCCGGCAGCGTGCGCTGGAACTGGATCGCCCTCGGCTGCGCCGTGGTCTTTTTCTTTCAGCTGCTGCGGCCGGTTTTTCAGCGCGGGCTAAAGAAAATTTCCGCGCCTTCGCTGGTGCTGCCGGGCATTGACGGCTCCACCCCAAAGCAGAAACTCTTTTTGCTGCTGCTGATCGTCGCCGCTGCGGCCTGGCCTTTTATGGTGTCTCGCGGCACGGTCGATATCGCCACGCTGACCCTGATTTATGTAATGCTGGGCCTGGGACTGAACGTGGTGGTCGGGCTTTCCGGCCTGCTGGTGCTGGGCTACGGCGGCTTTTACGCCATCGGCGCCTACACCTTTGCGCTGCTTAATCACTACTTCGGCCTGGGCTTCTGGGAATGTTTGCCGCTGGCGGGCATCGTGGCCGCGCTGTTCGGCCTGCTGCTGGGTTTTCCGGTACTGCGCCTGCGCGGTGATTACCTGGCGATAGTCACGCTGGGCTTTGGCGAAATCGTCCGTATTCTGCTGCTGAACAACACCGAGATCACCGGTGGGCCAAACGGCATCAGCCAGATCCCGAAACCGTCGTTTTTCGGTCTGGAGTTTAACCGCAGCGTGCGCGACGGCGGCTGGGACACCTTCCACCATTTCTTTAACCTGAAATACGATCCCAGTGACCGCATTATCTTTCTCTATATGGTGGCGCTGCTGCTGGTTGTGCTGACGCTGTTTGTGATCAACCGGCTGCTGAGAATGCCGCTGGGTCGCGCCTGGGAAGCGCTGCGCGAGGATGAAATCGCCTGTCGTTCGCTGGGCCTCAGCCCGACGCGCATCAAGCTCACCGCCTTTACCATCAGCGCCGCTTTTGCTGGTTTCGCGGGGAGTCTGTTCGCTGCGCGGCAGGGCTTTGTCAGCCCGGAGTCTTTTACCTTCGCCGAATCGGCCTTTGTGCTGGCTATCGTGGTGTTAGGCGGCATGGGGTCGCAGTTCGCCGTGATCCTCGCTGCCGTGCTGCTGGTGGTTTCACGCGAGCTGATGCGCGATCTGAATGAATACAGCATGCTGGTGCTGGGCGGCCTGATGGTGCTGATGATGATCTGGCGACCGCAAGGCCTGCTGCCGATGCAGCGTCCGCACCTGAAGTTAAAAAGCGTGAAAAAAGGAGAGCAGCCATGAAGCCTTTATTGGCCGTAAACGGCCTGATGATGCGCTTTGGCGGCCTGCTCGCGGTCAACAACGTCGAGCTGGAGCTGCGAGAGCAGGAGATCGTCTCGCTGATTGGCCCCAACGGCGCGGGTAAGACTACGGTATTTAACTGCCTGACCGGTTTTTACCGGCCGACGGGCGGCAGTATCAGGCTGGGCGAGCGCCAGCTGGCGGGCCTGGCGGGGCAGGAGATCGCGCGGATGGGTATCGTGCGCACTTTCCAGCACGTTCGCCTGTTCCGTGAAATGACGGTGATTGAAAACCTGCTGGTAGCGCAGCATCAACATCTGAAAAGCGGCGTGTTTGCCGGACTGCTGAAAACGCCGGGCTTCCGTAAAGCGGAAAGCGAAGCGCTGGACCGGGCGGCCAGCTGGCTGGATCGCGTAGGATTACTGACGCTCGCTAACCGTCAGGCGGGCAATCTGGCCTACGGTCAGCAGCGTCGCCTGGAAATCGCCCGCTGTATGGTTACGCGCCCGCAAATCCTGATGCTGGATGAACCGGCGGCGGGCCTGAACCCCAAAGAGACGCTGGAGCTGGACGAGCTGATCGCCGAGCTGCGCAACGAACACAAGGTGTCGGTACTGTTGATTGAACACGATATGAAACTGGTCATGGGCATTTCCGATCGCATCTATGTGGTCAATCAGGGCACGCCGCTGGCAAACGGCACGCCGGAAGAGATCCGCAACAACCCGGACGTGATCCGCGCTTATCTGGGAGAAGCATAAAATGGCTATGCTTTCTCTGGAAAACGTCAGCGCGCACTATGGAAAAATCCAGGCGTTGCACAGCGTCAGTCTGCATATCAATCAGGGCGAAATCGTTACGTTGATTGGGGCTAACGGCGCGGGGAAAACCACCATTCTGGGTACGCTCTGCGGAGAACCGCGTGCGACTCAGGGACGGGTGGTTTTTGACGGCAAGGATATTACCGACTGGCAAACGGCGCGCATTATGCGCGAGGCGATAGCCATCGTGCCGGAAGGCCGCCGGGTCTTTTCCCGCATGACGGTAGATGAGAACCTGGCGATGGGCGGTTTTTTTGCCGATCGTCAGCAGTATCAGTCACGTATCAGGCGCGTCTACGAGCTTTTTCCGCGACTTTATGAACGCCGCGTGCAGCGTGCGGGCACCATGTCCGGTGGCGAACAGCAGATGCTGGCGATTGGCCGCGCGCTGATGAGCCAGCCGCGCCTGCTGCTGCTGGACGAGCCGTCGCTGGGGCTGGCGCCGATCATTATTCAGCAGATCTTCGACACCATCGAGCAGCTACGTCAGGAGGGAATGACCATCTTCCTGGTGGAACAAAACGCCAATCAGGCGCTGAAACTGGCCGATCGCGGTTACGTGCTGGAGAACGGCCACGTGGTGCTGAGCGACAGCGGCGAGGCGCTATTGGCTAACGAAGCGGTACGCAGCGCCTATCTGGGCGGCTGAGATTACGGGGCTGGTTTACCGGCCCCTTTATTATTTCCGGTACTTTTCAATTAATAGTCTGCTTATTTTCCACGTTATTAAAATGCTCTCCCGCTTATTCTATTTCTGAAATATTCTGTATTTATTTTTCAAGCCAACGCTGCGTAACCTCAGAAAATACCGCCTTAAAATATTGCAGATAGCTACGTAGTAGGAGTATGATTTTTGTGCAGTAGTGAATGGAAAACAAGCACAAGGAGAGGCTATGTCGGAACCAAAGGAAGGGCTACTGACTTTTCGCGCGGAAGGCGATAATTTCAGAGGAAGTCGTTATTATTCCAGATTTATTCACTGGCCTGGCAATGCCTCAGCTTGTCAGGGGGATGCGTCGGGCGTGACGATTGGACGCGGATTCGATATGGGCAGCAGAACCAAAGCCGAATCCTGTGGTTATTTGATAAAGGCCGGGGTAGAGGCGAAAAAAGCAGAAAAAATTTCTACAGGTAGCCGGCTTAAATTTTGTCAGGCTGAAAAATTTGTCAGACAGCATAAAAATGAAATTGGTGAGATAACCGAATTACAGCAGCTGATGCTGTTTGAAGCTGTTTACCCTGAATATACTAATAAAGCTAAGCGTTTTTATAATAAATATAAGGGCGCTAATGCGGTAGCCTGGCGGGAGCTACATCCGGTTTTAAAAGAGGTATTTATTGATATGCGCTATCAGGGGGCAATGACAATTGGTTATGTATCCTCTTTTAAGCGTAACGATATTGGCAGTGCTTTAAAATTAATTGAATCGATTGGGGATTTATATGGCAAGGACAGATATATAAGAAGAAGGGAGGCGTTAAAAAATGCTTTATAAAAAAATAAAATTGATGATTGTTATTATGATGAGTATTGTGCCACTGCCCCTATTTTCTCAGGCGTCTACAGTAGAAGAGAGTACCATAGCATTCTGCCTTAATGAAGGCCCTGTTAGCGCTATAGCGGGCTGTTTTACGGCGCTGGAGTTAAAACGTAATGCGGATTACAATCGCACTTACCAAACGTTTATTAATGAAATAATAAAAAATAAAAGTAATTTTTTGAATTACAATGGGTTTCTTCAGAAAACCAAAAAAGCTAAAGGCTATTTTGATAAATATATGCAAAGTGAATGTCAGGCCTGGGCCGATCAGGTTATAATAGATTCGCCAGCATGGCATACGCTTTATAGTCAGTGCATGATAAGATTTTATGAACAACGCATAAATTTTTATAAAAAATATGACTTTCAATAAATCACAGGTTTCATTTCAGGGATGTTTGTGAACGGTCAAGTTCATCACGAAAAAATTGTCGAATACGATTGGTCGATAATTATTATAGGGTGTAATTAGATTTGTGTAATACCCTGCTTTTCTATTCTCTTATTAACTACAAAGGCAGGCAAGTTATGGATAACAAACAACGCAAATTTCTTATATTAAATCTGGTAAAATCCTTAAAACCCAAGTGATATCAATCATTTTTCTGGAATGGTGACGAATATAACTAACGACTCTTAATACTGAACTGATCGAAAATTTATTGCGGATATGCACGAAGCAGGCGTATGATTTTTGTTCATATTTGAATGACGAATAAGCACAAGGAGAGGCTATGTCGGAACCAAAGGAAGGGCTACTTACTTTTCGTGCGGAAGGCAATAATTTCAGAGGAAGTCGTTATTATTCCAGAGTCATTCACTGGCCTGGCAATGCCTCAGCTTGTCAGGGGGATGCGTCGGGCGTGACGATTGGACGCGGATTCGATATGGGCAGCAGAACCAAAGCCGAATCCTATGGTTATTTGATAAAGGCCGGGGTAGAGGCGAAAAAAGCAGAAAAAATTTCTACAGGTAGCCAGCTTAAATTTTGTGAGGCTGAAAAATTCGTCAGACAGCATAAAAATGAAATTGGTGAGATAACAGAAGTGCAGCAACTTAAGCTGTTTGAAGCAGTCTATGATGAATATATCATTGATGCAAAAAGATTTTACAATAAGTACCGCAAGCCTGCCTCGATCTCATGGTTGGATTTAGACCAAAGAATTAAAGATGTTTTTATTGATATGAAGTACCAGGGCGTGCTTCGTACTGGCATGGTCAGATTTTTTTCAAATAATGACAAGAATGATGTTGTCAGGCTGATAAAAACGCACTCCCGACTGAAAAAAGATGATGAAAATCGGCAAAGGATAAAATATTTATTGGAAAATAGAAAATGAAAATAAAGTTGATTCTTATAATTCTGTTGGCACTGTTTTATACCGTTCCTTGCACTGTAAACGCGCAGGTTGAGTTTGAACAGGTGAACTTTATCGGAGGTGCTTATAATATATATATCAACGATAGTGACTGCCAGGTTTTGACTGATTGCAAAAAAGTTAAAGCTGAAATAGTTGATAAGGGAAAAAAGGAAAAGTATAGCGTCTTTGGGGAGACTATTACAACAGGATTCGGGCGTAATCTAAGAGGATATAATTTTTATCGAGGAAACTATAAGTATGAAATATATCGCCCAGAGACAAGATTAAACAATCAGTCAGACCTGAGTAAATGGGTTTTAACCATTTATAAAAAAAATGGTCGTGAGGGTTTTAACAAAATTTTTAGCGAGGAAGGCGAGATGAATATTTGATACTTCCTCAATCAAACCGCGCAGAAGAATTTCATGCTGTGCTTAGCTGTATTTGTAACGATAACCTGTTATCGCCGTTATCGCCGTTATCGCCGTTATCGCCGTTATCGCCGTTATCGCCGTTATCGTCGCTACCTCCGTCTTCTCTCCGTCACCAGCCCGTCATCCGGCTGTCATGCCATTGTTATCTTTCCGTCATTTTTGCATGTCATTTTACCTGCCGAAGCGTTACAGGGCGCGGCTTTGCGCGTAACAACACCGGGTACAGGAAACCGACATGCCTTTGTTCTTCCGACATACCATATGTATTGCACTGGGGCTGGCCTTTAGCGCACAGGCGCTGGCTGTCACCGAGATCCCTTTCTGGCACTCGATGGAGGGCGAGCTGGGCGTAGAGGTCAATTCGCTGGCGCAGCGCTTTAACCAATCGCACCCTGATTACAAAATAGTGCCTACCTATAAAGGTAACTACGAGCAAAGCCTGGCTGCGGGGATCGCCGCCGTGCGTTCTGACCGCGCACCTGCCATTCTTCAGGTTTATGAAGTCGGCACCGCCACGATGATGGCTTCACGGGCAATTGTGCCGGTGTACGAGGTTTTTAAAAACGCGGGTATTGCCTTCGATGAAAAACAGTTTGTGCCGACGGTAGCGGGCTATTACAGCGATGCAAAAACCGGCCATCTGATCTCCCAGCCTTTCAACAGTTCTACGCCGGTGCTTTATTACAACAAGGACGCTTTTAAAAAAGCGGGTCTGGATCCGGAGCAGCCGCCGAAAACCTGGCAGGCGCTGGCTAAAGATGCCGAAGCGCTGCGTAAAGCAGGCATGAGCTGCGGCTATGCCAGCGGCTGGCAGGGCTGGATCCAGATCGAGAACTTCAGCGCCTGGCACGGCCTGCCGGTCGCTACAAAAAACAATGGCTTTGACGGCACCGATGCAGAGCTGGAATTTAATAAGTCGACCCAGGTACGCCATATTCAGCAGCTCGCAGAGATGAATAAAAAAGGCGACTTTACCTATTTTGGCCGTAAAGACGAATCCACCGCCAGGTTCTATAACGGCGACTGCGGTATCACCACGGCATCCTCCGGCTCGCTGGCCGATATCCGTCACTATGCCAAATTTAACTATGGTGTCGGCATGATGCCGTACGACGAGACGGTGCCGAACGCCCCACAAAACGCCATTATCGGTGGCGCCAGCCTGTGGGTAATGAAAGGGAAAGATGAAGCGACCTATAAAGGCGTGGCATCGTTTATGCAGTTCCTGACACAGCCGGAAATCGCCGCCGAATGGCACCAGAAAACAGGCTATCTGCCGATCACCACGGCGGCCTACGAGCTGACCCGTCAGCAGGGCTTCTACGAGAAAAATCCGGGCGCCGATATCGCTACGCGTCAGATGCTGAACAAGCCGCCGCTGCCGTTCACTAAAGGGATGCGGCTGGGCAATATGCCGCAGATCCGCACTATCGTGGATGAGGAGCTGGAAGGCGTCTGGACCGGCAAAAAAACGCCGCAGGCCGCGCTGGATAACGCAGTGAAGCGTGGCAATCTCCTGCTCAGGCGCTTTGAGCAAACCGTTAAGCCATAATCTGTAGCGCTGCCGTGCTATACAGCGTACGGCAGCGCCTCGCTAAAACCCTCGCGCCGCACCGTTATCGAGCTTTATATGTCCTCTTCACGCCCTGTTTTTCGTTCACGCTGGCTGCCTTATTTATTAATGTTGCCGCAGCTGTTGATTACGCTGATTTTTTTCCTGTGGCCCGCTGGTGAAGCCTTATGGTATTCGGTGCAGCGCGTCGATCCTTTTGGTCTTTCCAGCACGTTTGTCGGCATGGAAAATTTCACCAGGCTGCTGGACGATGAGTACTATCTCGATTCCTTTAAAACCACGCTGATTTTTAGCAGCCTGGTTACGGTCATCGGCCTGATCGTTTCGCTGTTTTTTGCCGCGCTGACCGATCATGTCCTGCGCCTGAAGCGCTTTTACCAGACGCTGTTTCTGCTGCCTTATGCAGTAGCGCCTGCGGTAGCGGCGGTGCTGTGGATGTTCCTGTTCAGTCCGGGGCAGGGCCTGATTACGCATTTTCTGGCGCAGCTGGGCTATAGCTGGAACCATGCGCAAAACAGCGGCCAGGCGATGACGCTGGTCGTGCTGGCTTCCGTCTGGCAGCAAATGAGCTATAACTTCCTGTTCTTTTTTGCGGCGCTTCAGTCCATTCCCAAATCGCTGATCGAAGCGGCGGCTATCGACGGCGCAGGCCCGGTACGCCGTTTTTTTTACCTCTCGCTGCCGCTGATTACGCCGGTGGGCTTCTTTCTGGTGGTAGTCAATCTGGTATACGCCTTCTTTGACACTTTCCCGGTGATCGATGCCGCCACGGGCGGCGGGCCGGTGCAGTCCACCACCACGCTTATCTACAAAATCTATCGCGAAGGCTTTGCCGGTCTGGATCTCTCTTCTTCTTCCGCACAGTCGGTGGTGCTGATGGTGTTGGTCATCGGGCTGACGGTGATCCAGTTCCGTTTTGTTGAGAAAAAGGTGCGCTACCAATGATTGAAAACCGACGCGGGCTGGCCCTTTTCAGTCAGATCATGCTGGGTCTGGGCGCGCTTACCGTGCTGTTTCCGCTCTATGTCGCTTTTGTGGCCGCTACGCTGAACGACAGCGAGGTGTTCCGGGTACCGATGTCGCTGATCCCCGGCCGTTCGCTGTGGCACAACGTGAGCTTTATCTGGCAGCACGGCGTGGGACAGAACAGCGCGCCTTTCGGCAGGATGCTGTTTAACAGCACGCTGATGGCGCTGGCGATAACCACAGGGAAGATTTCGGTTTCTATCCTCTCCGCTTTTGCGCTGGTCTGGTTTCGCTTTCCGCTGCGCGGCCTGTTTTTCTGGATGATTTTTATCACGCTGATGCTGCCGGTCGAGGTGCGCATTTTCCCGACGGTAGAAGTGATTGCAGACCTGAAGATGCTGGATAGCTATAGCGGGCTGACGCTGCCGCTGATGGCCTCCGCCACCGCCACCTTCCTGTTTCGCCAGTTTTTTATGACGCTGCCTGACGAGCTGGTCGAAGCGGCGCGCATCGACGGCGCCGGGCCAATGCGCTTCTTTTGGGACATTGTGCTGCCGCTGTCGAAAACCAATCTGGCCGCGCTGTTTGTTATCACCTTTATCTATGGCTGGAACCAGTATCTCTGGCCGCTGCTGATTATTAATGATGTTGATTTGGGCACCGCCGTGGCGGGCATTCGCAGCATGATCGGCACCGGCGACGGCACGCCCACGCAGTGGAATCTGGTGATGGCCGCAATGCTGCTGACCATGATCCCGCCGGTAGTGATTGTTTTAGTGATGCAGCGCGCTTTCGTTCGCGGGCTGGTAGAGAGCGAGAAATAGCATGGCAGGGGTAAAATTTCAGGCCGTTACCAAAACGTACGACGGTAAAAACCAGATTATTCAGCCGCTTGACGTCGATATTCGCGACGGTGAGTTTATGGTGATGGTTGGCCCTTCCGGCTGCGGTAAATCGACGCTGTTGCGCATGGTCGCCGGGCTGGAAAGGGTCAGCAGCGGCGATATCTATATCGACAGCGAACGCGTCACCGAGCGGGAGCCGAAAGATCGCGGCATCGCGATGGTTTTCCAGAACTATGCGCTTTATCCCCATATGAGCGTGGAAGAAAACATGGCATGGGGGCTGAAAATTCGCGGCATGGGCAAAGCGCATATCCGCCAGCGCGTGCTGGAAACGGCGAAAAGCCTGGAGCTGGAAGCGCTGCTGCACCGTCGTCCGCGCGAGCTTTCCGGCGGTCAGCGGCAGCGGGTGGCGATGGGTCGCGCTATCGTTCGCGAACCGGCGGTTTTCCTGTTTGATGAGCCGTTATCGAATCTGGACGCGCGGCTGCGGGTGCAGATGCGGCTGGAGCTACAGCAGCTGCATCGTCGCCTGCAGACTACCAGCCTGTACGTGACGCACGATCAGGTGGAGGCGATGACGCTGGCGCAGCGGGTGATGGTGATGAACAAAGGCGTGCTGGAGCAGCTGGGCACGCCGGTAGAGATTTATGAGCGTCCGGCCACGCGCTTCGTTGCCAGCTTTATTGGCGCGCCTGCGATGAACCTGCTGGAAGGCGAGATCGATCCGACCGGCACGCGGCTGCTGCTGGGCGACAGCGCCGTGACGCTGCCTCAGGCCAGGCCGCAGTGGGCCGGACGCCGATTGACGTTGGGGATCCGCCCAGAGCATATTAAACTGGCCGATCGGCAAAGCGGGCTGGCGCTGACGGTGGATACGCTGGAAATGCTGGGCGCGGACAACCTGGCGCACGGGCGCTGGGGCGGCCACAATATGGTGGTGCGGCTGCCGCACATCGAGCGCCCGGCCATCGGCAGCCTGCTGTGGCTACAGCTGCCGGCTGATTCGCTACACTTCTTTGATACTGACAACGGACAACGGCTCGAATGACTGCTAAAGCCTGGCCTTACCCGACCATCGTCGCGCATCGCGGCGGCGGCAAGCTGGCCCCGGAAAACACCCTCGCCGGTATTGATACCGGCGCGCGGCTGGGGCACAAGATGATTGAGTTCGACGTCAAGCTCTCGCTGGACGGCGAAATTTTTTTGCTGCATGACGACACGCTCGACAGAACCAGCAACGGCTGGGGCATCGCCGGACAGCTGCCATGGGAAAAGCTGATCCAGCTGGATGCGGGCGGCTGGTTTGGCAAAGATTTCACCGGCGAGCGTCTGCCGCTGCTGTCTCAGGTGGCGCAGCGCTGCGCTTCTTACGGCATGATGGCAAATATTGAAATCAAGCCCACAACAGGTCTGGAAGCGGAAACCGGACGCGTGGTGGCGCTGGCCGCGCGCGAGCTGTGGCATCGGCAGACCGCGCCGCTGCTCTCCTCGTTCTCTTTTGAAGCGCTGGAAGCCGCCATGCAGGCCGCGCCGGAGCTGCCGCGCGGGTTGCTGCTGCACGAATGGCATGACGACTGGCAGCAGCTGACGCAGCGGCTGGATTGCGTCTCGGTACATTTCAATCATAAGGTGCTGGATCGGGAGAGAGTGGCGGCACTCAAAGCGGCGGAGCTGCGGATTCTGGTTTATACGGTTAATCAACCCGAAAGGGCAAAAGAGCTGCTGGACTGGGGCGTTGACGCCATCTGTACCGACCGCATTGACCTGATAGGCGCAGATTTCACTTGAAGACGCTGATACAGCTAGCGCCTTACTGAACGCGCGCCGGCTGCTGGCCTGACCTTAATGTGTATTCTGGCTGAGTGGTGCTGCCGGGCTGCGATTGATAGCACCGAATCGTCGAACCGACGCGATTCGGCTACAGTCCCATCTTAATCCCTATTCTGCTGCACCAACGGCTGAGTAATGCTACCGGGCGGTGATTGATATCGCCGGATCGTCCAACTGGGGCAATCCGGCTGTTGGCCTGACCTTAATTTGTATTCTGCTGCACCGACGGCTGAGTAGTGCTGCCGGGCTGCGTCTGCAACACGCGCTGGGAAGCGCTGTTACGCTGATCCTGCACCTTTCGCTGTAGCTGCTGGCTTTGCTGCTGCTGATCCTGCTGCAGTTTCCGCTGTTGCTGAACCTGCTGCGTCTGCATCTGCTGCTGCATCCGCTGCGAACTGGGGTTATAGCCCGGCTGGTTAGGCTGATTATTATTTAGCATATTGGCCATGCCGCTTAACGGCAGCAGCGCGGCACACACGAGTAACCATTTCATCAAATACCTCCCTAAGCTGTCTATCCAGTGTATGTCAGCCGCGCTGTTCTGGCCTGAGGGCCAGTCTGAATTTGTAGGTTTTCTCGCCTTTTCGCTTGTTTTGTGCATAGTTAGAGACGGTAAACAAACGTAAATAATTCTAATAAGAGGTGAATATGGGGCAGGGCAGAGTGACGCTGGCAGCATCGCTGATAGCAGGACTGATTTTCTGGCAGGGCGCGACGGCAGCGCCCACCGCGCCGCCAATCTCGTACGGCGTGGACGCCGATACTTTCCATCCGGTAAAAGAGCAGCACGGCATGGTCGCCTCGGTAGATGCGCTCGCCACCCAGGCAGGCGTGGACGTGCTGAAACGCGGCGGCAATGCGGTAGATGCCGCCATCGCCGTCGGCTATGCGCTGGCCGTCACGCATCCGCAGGCCGGTAACCTTGGCGGCGGCGGTTTTATGCTAATCCGCACCGCTTCCGGCCATGCTACCGCCATCGATTTTCGTGAAATGGCACCGATTAAAGCCAGTCGCGATATGTTTTTAGACGCCCAGGGCAACGCCGACGGTAAAAAGTCGCTGACCTCCCATCTGGCTTCCGGCGTGCCGGGCACCGTGGCCGGTTTCGCGCTGGCGAATAAAGAGTACGGCACGTTGCCGCTGGCGCAGCTGATCGCACCGGCCATCAGGCTGGCGGAAAAAGGCATCGTGGTTAACGAAGCGCTGGCTGATGATTTGAAAGTGTACGGCAAAGAAGTGCTGATTACGCACCCCAACAGTAAAGCCGTTTTTTATAAAGCAGACGGCCAGCCCTACGCGCGCGGCGAAAAGCTGGTGCAGCATAATCTTGCCCGTAGCCTGCGGCTGATTGCGACGCAAGGCCCGGACGCTTTCTATAAAGGGGAGATCGCCTCGGAAATCGCCGCGGAAATGGCGGCGAACGGCGGCCTGATCGGCAAAGCGGATCTGGCCAATTATAAAGCGGTCGAGCGTAAGCCCATCAGCGGCACCTATCGCGGTTATGAAGTCTTTTCTATGCCGCCGCCTTCTTCCGGCGGGATCCATATAGTGGAAATCCTCAATATCCTGGAAAACTTCGATCTGGCGAAAATGGGCTTTGGCAGCGCCGACGCTATGCAGGTGATGGCGGAAGCGGAAAAACATGCCTACGCCGATCGTTCTGAGTATCTGGGCGATCCTGATTTTGTGAAAGTGCCGTGGCAGGCGCTGACCAGTAAAGCCTATGCGAAATCGCTGGCCCAGCAGATTGACGTGAACAAAGCGCTGCCTTCGACAGAGATTAAACCCGGCAAGCTGGCGCCTTATGAGAGCAATCAGACCACGCATTTTTCCGTGGTCGATAAGCAGGGTAATGCGGTCGCGGTGACCTATACGCTGAACACCTATTTTGGCAGCGGGATCGTGGCGGGCAAGAGCGGCATTTTGCTCAACAACGAAATGGACGATTTTTCCGCCAAGCCGGGCACGCCGAATATTTATGGTCTGGTCGGCGGCGAGGCAAATGCGGTGCAGCCTTACAAAAGGCCGCTCTCTTCCATGTCGCCGACCATCGTCGCCAAAGACGGCAAAACCTGGCTGGTAACGGGCAGTCCGGGCGGCAGCCGTATTATTACAACCGTGCTGCAAATGGTCGTTAACAGCATCGATTTCGGTATGAACGTGGCGGAAGCGACCAACGCGCCGCGCTTTCACCATCAGTGGTTGCCGGATCAGCTGCGCGTGGAGAAAGGCTTCAGCCCGGATACGCTGAAGCTGCTGGAGGCAAAAGGGCAGCACGTTAAGGTACTGCCTGCGATGGGCAGCACGCAGAGCATTATGATCGGCCCGGACGGCACCCTGTATGGCGCTTCCGATCCTCGCTCTGTTGACGATCTGACGGCAGGTTATTAACGAGAGGGGGCGATATTTTATCGCCCCTGTGTTTTAAGCGGCGCGCAAACGCGCCATATAGAGCGCATCCACCTGTTTGCCGTTGCGTACGGCATAGCGCCGCGCCACGCCTTCCGTTTCAAAACCAAACCGCTGATACAATC
Source organism: Erwinia sp. PsM31 (assembly GCF_030433775.1). Taxonomy (NCBI): domain Bacteria; kingdom Pseudomonadati; phylum Pseudomonadota; class Gammaproteobacteria; order Enterobacterales; family Erwiniaceae; genus Erwinia; species Erwinia sp. PsM31. Next base: position 96,964 of record NZ_JARUWZ010000009.1, on the reverse strand, counting down.
TTACCGCCGTGTCGTTGTCGGCAAATACCGTTAGCTCAATGCGCTCGACGCTCAGCCAGCTATCGCACAGGCTGACCATCTCCTGCATCAATGCGGAGGCCACGCCGCGACCACGGTAGTGATAATCGACGCAGAGTCCAAAAGTCGCGGTATGCCGCCGACGCGCGCGGCCATTAACCTCCAGATATAAGTCGCCGACCACCTGTTCATCAACGCAGGCGACCAGCCGCTGCATGCCGGGCTGAAGTTTCTGTAGACGTTCCTGAACAAGCTGAAGCGAGGGATGAGGAAGCTGTAGCGTGTCGGTGTAGGTTTCCGGCTGGCTGACAATACGATGCAGCGCGGCAGCGTCTTCAACGACGGCGTGTCTTATCACTATCTCACTCATTCTCTCGCTCCTTTTGGTTATTTCCTGCTTAAATTCAGGGGATTCTGGCGCAAAAGCAAGCGAAAAAAATGCCGCAGAGGCTTTACAAGTGCGAATGATAATGATTATTATTGTCATGCGTTTTCGATTTGGGCTTCACGGACCGGTCGGGAAGGCACGACATTGCTCACATTGCTTCCAATATTATTTAGCCAGCTCGGGTGCTGGCTTTTTTTTTGCCTGCCCGGCGGCAACCTCCGTTTTCTCCCTTCTTATCTGCTTGCGCAAACGGTCTGAAAGACGCCTGTTAATTTCATCGAATAATTTGAACAGAGGAGACAATTTTCTCCGCTATCTTCCCGGTCAGCACAGGTCCAGACTATGTGAAAACGTTGAGGAGGATTGAACATGATTTACTTACGCAAAGCACAAGAACGCGGTCACGCTAACCACGGCTGGCTGGACAGCTGGCACACGTTTTCTTTCGCTAACTACTACGACGCCAACTTTATGGGCTTCTCGGCGCTGCGAGTGATTAACGAAGATGTTATTGATGGCGGCCAGGGCTTCGGCACTCATCCCCATAAAGATATGGAAATCCTGACGTATGTGCTTTCCGGTACCGTTGAGCATGAAGACAGCATGGGCAATAAGGAGCAGATCCCGGCGGGTGAGTTCCAGATTATGAGCGCCGGCACCGGCGTGCGTCACTCTGAGTACAACGCCAGCAAAGACGTGCCGCTGCACCTGTATCAGATCTGGATTATTCCGGAAAGAACGGGCATCACGCCACGTTACGATCAGCGTCGTTTCGCGGATGTTCAGGGCCGCCAGCTGGTGCTGTCGCCGGATGCGCGTGAAGGCTCGCTGAAAGTTTATCAGGATATGACGCTTTCCCGCTGGGTGCTGAAGCAGGGCGAGCAGGATACCGTACAGGTTGAGCCGAACCGTCGTATCTGGATCCAGGTGGTGAAAGGCGACGTCACGGTCAACGGCGAAAAAGCGGGCACCAGCGACGCTTTCGCAATCTGGGATGAAGCTTCGCTGAGCCTGGAAGCCGCCAGCGACGCCGAAATCCTGCTGTTCGATCTGCCGCCGGTTTAAGATCACACTTTGGGCGCGGCCTGCCGCGCCCTTCACCGTTTTCCCGCCAATTTTGTTACACTCAAGCGATCCACCCTCTGACTCCCTGAAAATAATGAAGAAGAAAAGACCGGTGCTACAGGACGTTGCCGATCGTGTGGGCATCACCAAGATGACCGTCAGCCGCTATCTGCGCAATCCCGATCAGGTTTCCGTTGCCTTGCAAAGCCGTATTGCCGCCGCGCTCGATGAGCTGGGCTATATCCCTAACCGCGCGCCCGATATTTTATCTAACGCCACCAGCCGGGCGATCGGCGTGCTGCTGCCTTCTCTTACCAACCAGGTTTTCGCCGACGTGCTGCGCGGCATCGAAGCCGTAACCGATGCGGCAGGTTATCAGACCATGCTGGGCCATTTTGGCTACAGCGCGGAAAAAGAAGAGCTACAGATGCGCTCGCTGCTGGGCTGGAACATCGACGGGCTGATCCTGACCGAACGCACCCACACGCCAGCCAGCCTGCGGATGATCGAAACCGCAGGGATCCCGGTGCTGGAGATGATGGACTGCGTTTCGCCTTGCCTGGATCTGGCGGTAGGGTTTGATAACGTCGAGGCGGCGCGGCAGATGACCCACGCTATCCTGCGCAAGGGACATCGCCGCACGGTTTATCTGGGGGCGAGGCTGGACGAACGTACTTTGCTGAAGCATCAGGGTTATGAACAGGCGATGCGCGAAGCGAACCTGGAGCCGCGCAGCATCATGATGGAAGAAGCCTCTTCTTTTTCAATGGGCGGAACGCTGATGCTGGCGGCGCAGCAGCGCTATCCTGATACAGACAGTCTGTTTTGCACCAACGATGATTTAGCGATAGGCGCCATGTTTGAATGCCAGCGGCAGGGGCTGCGCGTGCCGCAGGATATTGCTATCGCGGGCTTCCACGGTCACGACATCACCCAGGTGGTCACGCCAGAGCTGGCCACCGTGCTGACGCCGCGTGAAAAAATGGGGCAGGTTTCCGCCTCGCTCCTGCTGGCGCGCATTCGCGGCGAGCAAACCGGATCGCAGCAGATCGATGTCGGCTTTACGATTTCTGAAGGCGGCAGTATTTGATTCCACAGAGCCGAGCCCGTCGGCTCTGTTTGATCTCATAGAGCCGATCTGCCCGGTTCTTTGTCCCTTTGTGCCGCAGCCACTCCTAATCTGTCATTTTTTTGAACCATCTCACATTTACCAGCTTTTTCCGCTCTGGCTGTTGCCATACTTCACGGGCGTCCAGACAATGTTACCGATAACAACATAACGCTAACAATAATGGGCAGGTCCCTGACATCTTCGCCGGAGTAAAACAATGAACAACTCTTTTCCGTCCAATCATGTATTTGTGCTGATGGGCGTATCCGGCAGCGGCAAATCGGCCGTTGCCAATGCCGTCGCTTATCATCTGAAAGCGGCCTTCCTGGATGGCGATTTCCTGCATCCTCGCAGCAATATTCAAAAGATGGCGGACGGTCATCCCCTGAACGACGACGACCGCCGTCCCTGGCTGAAGGCGATTAACGACGCCGCGTTTGCTATGCAGCGTACCAATCAGGTTTCGCTGATCGTTTGTTCCTCGCTGAAAAAGAGCTACCGCGACATTCTGCGCGAGGGCAATGACAACCTGTCGTTCATCTATATGAAGGGCGATTTCGATACCATTGAGGGCCGTCTGCGCGCGCGTAAAGGGCACTTCTTCAAGCCGCAGATGCTGGTCACGCAGTTTGAAACACTGGAGGAGCCGGGCAGCGACGAGCGCGACGTGCTGGTCGTGGATATCAACCAGACGCTGGATGAAGTTGTGGCTACCACTATCGCCACCATCGAAGGTGCGATAAATAAGTAGGGTGTCATGGCAACTGCAACACTGGTATTAACCGCGGCAGGCTCTGTCCTGCTGCTGCTGTTCCTCGTGATGAAAGCGCGGATGCACGCCTTTCTGGCGCTGATGCTGGTCTCTGTCGGCGCCGGGATCTTCTCCGGAATGCCGCTGGATGACATTGCCGCCACCATGCAAAAAGGCATGGGCGGCACGCTGGGCTTCCTGGCCGTGGTCGTCGCGCTGGGTGCGATGTTCGGTAAAATTCTGCACGAAACCGGCGCGGTCGATCAAATAGCGATCAAGATGCTGAAAACGTTTGGTGAAAGCCGCGCGCATTACGCGATGGGCATCGCCGGGCTGATCTGCGCGCTGCCGCTGTTCTTTGAGGTGGCGGTGGTGCTGCTGATCAGCATCGCCTTCGCCGTGGCGCGCCGCACCGGCGACAACCTGGTCAAGCTGGTTATCCCGCTGTTTGCTGGCGTGGCGGCGGCGGCGGCGTTTTTGCTGCCCGGCCCGGCGCCGATGCTGCTGGCTTCGCAGATGCACGTCGATTTCGGCTGGATGATCCTGCTCGGCGTCTGCGCGGCGATCCCCAGCATGCTGATCGCCGGCCCGCTGTTCGGCAACTTTATCAGCCGACACGTGGAATTTACTCTGCCGACAGAGGACAACCATCCTGAGTTTGATGAGAGCAAGCTGCCCTCGTTCGGCTTCAGCCTGTCACTGATCCTGTTTCCGCTGGTGCTGGTTGGGCTGAAAACCATCGGCGCGCGCTTTGCGACCGAAGGCACTTCGCTCTATGAGTGGCTGGAGTTTATTGGCCATCCGTTTATCGCCATTCTGCTCGCCTGTTTGCTGGCGATCTATGGCCTGGCGTATCGTCAGGGCATGGATAAAGAGCGGGTGATGCAGATTTGCGGCAGCGCGTTGCAGCCGGCGGGTATCATTCTGCTGGTAATTGGCGCGGGCGGCGTCTTTAAGCAGGTGCTGGTGGATTCGGGCGTTGGCCCGGCGTTGGGGCATGCACTGACCGGCGCGGGCCTACCGGTGGCGCTGGCCTGCTTTATCCTGGCGGGCGCGGTGCGCATCATTCAGGGCTCCGCAACGGTCGCCTGTCTGACGGCGGTAGGACTGATTATGCCGGTAATTGAACCGCTGCATTATTCCGGCGCGCAGATGGCGGCATTATCCATCTGTATCGCGGGCGGTTCGATCATTTTCAGCCACGTTAACGACGCGGGCTTCTGGCTGTTCGGCCGTTTTACCGGCGCAACCGAAGGGCAGACGCTGAAGACCTGGACGATGATGGAAACCATCCTCGGCACCACCGGCGCTATCGTAGGTATGATCGCTTTTGCGCTGCTTTCTTAATGTATTGATCGGCGGGCGGCTTAGCGCCGCTCGCCTTTTTCTTTTGCTGAAGGAGGAAAAATCAGAAAGGGGAACAGCAGGTAGGGCGCAATAACTAATAAGGCAACCATCCCACGAGAATAGCCGGCGTCGTTGGCTCTGCGGACGCCACGACCAGACCGATCCCAAACAGTAAAATCTTGCCGTCAGCAGCCACTCTTTGACAGTCGCGATTGATTGTTATGCAGGCAACGGCTTCTGAATTACTTCTGAACCGAGCGGCGTAACATCGCATCCGGCAACGGTGCACCCAGATTTCCGATCCCGCCAGCTTCACGAATGGCAGATGAAAGTTCGATTGCTCGCTGGGTTTTATGCTGTCGAGCCATACGCATTACCTCTTCACGAGTTAACCCGTGTGCTGAACGCCCGGTTTCACAATCAGGTTTCAATGACATAGATCCCCCATTCCCTGTATTTTGAGACGTAATGATAGCCTGAATTTTGTTCATTTTCACTCAGTACTTCGTCATATAGCTTGCCAAGCCCGGGCCGGACGGGAATAGCTACCACGGCCTGCGGCGCGTATTTAGCAACAAAATCCGTGATTGCTCCGCCCACTGCTTTTAACATAAATTCTTTCAGCTCGAGCCAGGAAAAATTCATTTCTTTACCCGGCGAAAATAGAGGGGAATCGGTCATGACTGCTTCTAACGTGTAAAAATTGAAGAGATAAAAATCGTTTTGAAGGGTGTGAGGAGAATAGTCACCTGCGAAAATTTCATGAAACTGACTGGGCAGGCGTTCTATATCAATAATGTATTCCTCTGTCTTATCCGCTCTTTTTTCAACCGTAGCGATATAGCAGACGTTTCGGGTACGCATCGGCAGCTTAAAAGGCTGTACCGTAATTTTCATCATTGCCAATCCTTTGGACTTATCTTATCCGCTGTCAGTTAATAAATTCGCCTGAAAATTATACAGACCTTCAGAGAGTACAGACAGCGTTTGTTACTGTACTACCGAATAACTGATGCCCTGTTCAGGAGGAAAAGGCGCAATGCCGCACGACAGAAGCGGCAAAACATTTCATACAGTGGTTGTGTTCCGATCAGAGCTTCAGATAAGCGCGGATCCCGTCCAGGAACATCTGGGTGGCCAGCATAATCAGGATCAGGCCCATCAGACGCTCCAGCGCGTTAACGCCTTTTTCGCCCAGCAGCCGTAAAAACAGCCCCGAAAAGAGTAGGATCGCCACCGTAGCGCCCCAGGCGATCAGCAGCGAGCCCGCCAGGTAGCCGATGTTGTTGGGATACTGATGCGACAGCAGCATTAGCGTCGCCAGCAGCGAAGGGCCAGCCACCAGCGGAATGGCCAACGGCACCAGAAAAGGTTCTTCGCCTGCGGGCAGGCCACTGCTGTTGCTTTCGTGCGAGGGGAAAATCATCTTGATAGCGATCAGAAACAGGATAATGCCGCCGGAAATCGAGACGGTCTCCGTTCGCAGGTTCAGAAACGCGAGAATTTTTTCACCGGCAAACAGGAACAGCAGCATAATCGCCAGCGCGATCAGCATTTCCCTAATCAGCACCGTCCGACGACGTTTCGGCTCCAGATGCTTTAAAACCGACATAAAAATCGGCAAATTGCCCAGCGGATCCATAATAAGCAGCAATAATATGGTCACCGAAATCATCTCTGTCATGGGTTTCTCCTTCTTTCCACCGGGGCTGGTCTTCCGTTATAAGCAGCTCTGCTAAAAAAGCCGCGCTAATCGAATTAATTCACTTGCCACTTTTGCTGCATTTTGTAAGGTGATAGCCATATTTCTTTCTTATCACTTACTCTAACAGGTCAGGCGTTTTTGTCGCAGACAGTTTGCCTTTCGCCAGCGGGCGGCTCAAGGCTACTCGCAGACGGGCAAACCAGCCTGAAACAGGTGCAATATGAAATCAGTAGGCTTAATTGGTTGGCGCGGCATGGTCGGTTCCGTGCTGATGCAGCGGATGACGGAAGAGCGCGACTTTGACGTCATTCGCCCGGTATTTTTCTCCACGTCTCAGCATGGCCAGGCCGCGCCGCAGTTTGGCGGTCAGTCTCCGGGCCTGCTGCAAAATGCGTATGACCTGGACGCGCTGAAGGCGCTGGATATCATTATCACCTGCCAGGGCGGCGACTACACCACCGAGATTTATCCAAAGCTGCGTGCGGCAGGCTGGCAGGGGTACTGGATTGATGCGGCCTCCACGCTGCGTATGCAGGACGACGCGCTGATTATCCTGGATCCGGTCAACCACCACGTTATTCGTCAGGGTCTGGACAAAGGCATTAAAACTTTTGCGGGCGGCAACTGCACCGTCAGTCTGATGCTGATGTCGCTGGGCGGCCTGTTCGCCCAGGATCTGGTGGAGTGGGCGTCCGTGGCGACCTATCAGGCGGCTTCCGGCGGCGGCGCGCGGCATATGCGTGAGCTGCTGGCACAGATGGGAATGCTGCACGACGGCGTGGCGAAAGAGCTGCAAAATCCGGCCTCCGCTATCCTGGATATCGAACGCAAAGTCACCGAGATGAGCCGCAGCGGCGTGCTGCCAACCGATAACTTCGGCGTACCGCTGGCGGGTAGCCTGATCCCGTGGATCGACAAACAGCTGGAAAACGGCCAAAGCCGCGAAGAGTGGAAAGGCCAGGCGGAAACCAACAAGATCCTGCAGCCGGCGCGCACTATTCCGGTCGACGGCCTGTGCGTGCGCGTTGGCGCGCTGCGCTGCCACAGCCAGGCGTTTACGCTGAAGCTGAAAAAGGATGTGCCGCTGGCGGAAATCGAACAGCTGCTGGCTGCCCATAACGAATGGGCTACCGTGGTGCCAAATGACCGTGAGCTGACCCTGCGCGAGCTGACGCCAGCGGCGGTGACCGGCACGCTGAAAACGCCTGTGGGCCGTCTGCGCAAGCTGAATATGGGGCCGGAGTATCTTTCTGCCTTTACCGTTGGCGACCAGCTGCTGTGGGGGGCCGCCGAGCCGCTGCGCCGGATGCTACGACTGCTGGTGGATTAAGACCGCCTCGCCCTGCCAGAACGGCAGGGCGCTTTCACCTGCACGCGGTCGTGCCTGTCGTGCCGCGAAGGTTACTTTTCCATTTTTAATTTCCATATCTTTCCCAACATTAACGATAACAGTTGCGCTGTTTAAACATTCATCAACGGTCAACATGTCGCGATCGGTGAAAGCGGTTAACCGTGCGCCTTAACTGCATTTGTTCCCTGAGGGGAATTTTATCGCTCCGGCTTCCCTGCTTTTCCATGCCGCTTACTAATCTGTGAAAGTTTGATCTGAAAGCAATATTTTTTCTTCATTCGACCCTGGCTTTACTGGCGCCCTGGCTATGCTTAGCTGTATCGCCCGATTACGGGATGTTTGGCGCTGTCTGCCACGTCCGATCACGTTTTGAGTATTCAACAGAAGTTGTCGCACGCTGCGGCGGTTTTTTGCACAGGATGTCAGGCCGTACCCGCCAGCGTGCTTTTGGCTCAATGAAGAGCAGCGCATTCGTTTTTTTCTGAAAAAGGATCGCCTGCCATACATTACAGGTACAGTCATGTCAGAGCTTACGGATCGCCGGTTAATTAATGCGTTAATTTCCGGTCATTATGCTGACCCCTTTTCGCTACTCGGCATGCATCAAACCCCAAAGGGATTGACGGTGCGCGCCCTGTTGCCGGACGCCACCGAAGTTTGGGTAATCGAAACCAATACCGGCCGGAAATGTGCTCAGCTGGAATGTATTGATTCACGGGGATTTTTCGAAGGCGTGATCCCACGCCGCAAAAATATGTTCCGCTACCAGCTGGCCGTCACCTGGCACGGTCAGCAAAACCTGGTGGATGATGCCTATCGCTTTGGGCCGCTGCTGAAAGAGCTCGACAGCTGGCTGCTGGCGGAAGGCACCCACTTACGTCCCTATGAGAGCATGGGCGCGCACTCGGACGTGATTGATGGCGTTATCGGCACCCGCTTTTCCGTCTGGGCACCTAATGCCCGTCGTGTCTCCGTGGTCGGCGATTTTAACTTCTGGGATGGCCGTCGCCATCCTATGCGGCTGCGTCAGGAGAGTGGCGTCTGGGAGCTGTTTGTGCCCGGCGCCGTGCAGGGGCAGCTTTATAAATATGAAATCATCGATAAAAACGGGCAGCTGCGGCTGAAATCCGACCCGTATGCTTTTGAAGCGCAGATGCGGCCGGACAGCGCCTCGATGATTTGCGGCATTCCGCCTAAAACCACCATGTCGGAAGCGCGCCAGCGGGCCAACGATTTTGACGCGCCCATCTCTATTTATGAGGTGCATCTCGGATCGTGGCGTCGCCATACGGACAACAACTACTGGCTGAGCTACAAAGAGCTGGCCGAGCAGCTGGTGCCTTATGCCAAAGAGATGGGCTTTACCCATCTTGAACTGATGCCGATCAACGAGCATCCGTTTGACGGCAGCTGGGGCTATCAGCCTACCGGCATGTATGCGCCAACGCGCCGTTTCGGCACGCGCGACGAGTTCCGTAACTTTATTGCCGTTGCCCATCAGGCCGGCCTGAACGTGCTGCTGGACTGGGTGCCGGGACATTTTCCTTCCGATGATTTCGGCCTCGCCAAATTTGACGGCACCGAGCTGTATGAGCACGGCGACCCGCGCGAAGGCTTTCATCAGGACTGGAACACGCTGATTTATAACTTTGGCCGTCGTGAAGTCAGCAACTATCTGACCGGCAACGCGCTCTACTGGATCGAACGTTTTGGCATCGACGGCCTGCGCGTGGATGCCGTTGCCTCCATGATCTATCGCGACTACAGCCGGGCGGAAGGCGAATGGATCCCTAACCATTTTGGCGGCCGGGAAAACCTGGAAGCTATCGCTTTCCTGCGCTACACCAACCGCACGCTGGGCAACGCCGCGCCCGGCACCGTGACCGTGGCGGAAGAGTCCACCGATTTTCCGGGCGTCACGCGTCCGTCCGAAACGGGCGGCCTGGGCTTCTGGTACAAGTGGAACCTGGGCTGGATGCACGACACCCTGGACTACATGCAGGTAGATCCGCTCTACCGCAAGCATCACCACAACAATCTGACCTTCGGAATGCTTTACAACTCCACCGAAAATTTCGTGCTACCGCTGTCGCACGATGAAGTGGTGCACGGCAAGCGTTCTATCCTGGATAGGATGCCCGGCGACGTCTGGCAGAAGTTCGCCAATCTGCGCGCCTACTACGGCTGGATGTACGGCTTCCCCGGCAAAAAGCTGCTGTTTATGGGCAATGAGTTCGCGCAGGGCAAAGAGTGGAATCACGATATCAGCCTGGACTGGCATCTGCTGGAGGGCGAGGACAACTGGCACAACGGCGTGCAGCGCCTGGTGCGCGACCTGAACCATACCTACCGCGAGCATCCGCCGCTGTATCAGCTTGATTTTGACCAGATGGGCTTTGAGTGGCTGGTCGTGGATGATTTTGATAACTCGGTGTTTGTTTTTGTGCGCCGCGATCGTGAAGGCAACGAACTGATTGTGGTCAGCAACTTTACGCCTGTTACGCGCTACGACTACCGTTTCGGCGTTACGCAAGCGGGAAGCTGGCAGGAAGTGTTGAATACCGATTCCGCGCATTATCACGGCAGCAATGTCGGTAATCTGGGATCGATTAGCAGCGAGGCTATTCCGAGCCATAACCGCGAACACTCAATCAGTATGACCTTGCCGCCGCTTGCTACGGTGTGGCTGGTCAGGGAGGCCTCATGAGTCAATTGCAGCCCGGTAAATCCACGCCGACAGGCGCGACCTATGACGGCAAGGGCGTAAATTTTACGCTGTTTTCGCAACACGCCGAGCGGGTAGAGCTTTGCCTGTTTGACGAGCGAGGCATTGAAACGCGAATGGAGCTGCCCGCCCGCACCGGCGATATCTGGCACGGCTATCTGCCCGCCGCCAAACCAGGCCAGCTTTATGGCTACCGCGTTCACGGCCCCTGGCAGCCCGAAGCCGGGCATCGCTTCAACCCACACAAGCTGCTGATTGACCCCTGCGCGCGCGAAGTGATCGGTGAAGTTACTGACGATCCTCGTTTTCAGTGCGGCCCACAGGTTTTGGATACCAAAGACAGCGCGGCAGTTGCACCGCGCAGCGTGGTCGTGGCCGATGATTTCGACTGGGAAGACGACAAATCGCCGCGCGTGCCGTGGGGCTCCACCGTTATTTACGAGGCTCACGTACGCGGCCTGACCAAACGCCATCCCGGTATCCCGAAAGAAATCCAGGGCACCTATGCCGCGCTGGGTCATCCGGTGATGATCGACTACTTCAAGCGGCTGGGCATTACCACGCTGGAGCTGCTGCCGGTCGCCTTCTTCGCGCACGAGCCGCGTCTGCTGCGGCTTGGGTTGACCAACTATTGGGGCTACAACCCGCTGGCGCCTTATGCGCTGGATTCCCGCTACGCTTCCGGCGTGAACGACGTGCATCCGCGTGATGAATTCCAGCAGGCGGTGAAAGCGCTGCATGCGGCAGGCATCGAAGTGGTGCTGGACGTAGTGTTTAACCATACGGCCGAGCTGGATGAAACCGGGCCGATGCTGTCGAAGCGCGGCGTGGATAACAAAAGCTTCTACTGGCTGGACGAGCAGGGCAAGTATGAAAACTGGACCGGCTGCGGCAACACGCTCAACATCAGCCATCCTAACGTGCTGGACTGGACGCTGGAGTGCCTGCGGTACTGGGTTGAGGTTTGCCACGTCGACGGCTTCCGCTTTGACCTGGCGACGGTGCTGGGCCGCACGCCGGAATACCATCCGCACGCCTCTATTTTTGAAGCGATGCAGGAAGATCCGCTGCTCTCTCAATGCAAGCTGATTGCGGAACCCTGGGATATCGGCCCGGACGGCTATCAGGTCGGCAACTTTCCGCCGCCGTTTGCCGAATGGAATGACCAGTACCGCGACACGATGCGGCGCTTCTGGCTGAACGGCGACAGCAGCAATGCTGAGTTCGCCAAACGTTTCGCCGGCTCCAGCGATATCTTTAACCAGCAAGGGCGGCTGCCTTCGGCCAGCATCAACCTGATCACCGCGCACGACGGCTTTACCCTGACCGACCTGGTCTGCTTTAACGAAAAACACAACGAGGCCAACGGCGAAGATAACCGCGACGGCCACAACGGCAACTACAGCTATAACCACGGCGTTGAAGGGCTGAACGCGCCGCTGCTGGTAGCCGAGCACCGTTTGCGCAGCGTACACGGCTTATTGACCACGCTGCTGCTCTCGCAGGGCACGCCGATGCTGCTGGCCGGCGACGAACACGGCCACACTCAGCACGGCAACAACAACGCCTACTGTCAGGATAACGAGCTGACCTGGCTCGACTGGGAAAACAACAACAGCGGACTGTTTACTTTTACTGCTGCCCTGATCCACCTGCGCAAACGCATTCCTGCGCTTCAGGCCGATCGCTGGTGGCAGATTGACGACGGCAACGTGGAATGGCTTGGGCCGGACGGTCAGCCGCTGTCTGCCGACGCCTGGCACCACGGCGAACGCAGGATGCAGATCCGGCTGTCGCAGCATTGGCTGATCGTGATGAACGCCACCGAAGAAGTGTGCGACATCACGCTGCCACCAGGGCGCTGGCACGCCATTCCGCCCTTCGCCGGGGAAAACAACCCCATTCTGTTAACTGTCTGGCATGGAGCCGCGCACGGTGTGTGCGTGTTCCAGGAACAACCATAACAGGAGTCAGGCATGGCCACTTTAGATAAGAACGACCCTCTGATGTTGGCAAGACAATTGCCGTCGCAAACTGTAGCCCTGATCCTGGCGGGCGGACGCGGCACGCGCCTGAAAGACCTTACCGCCAACCGCGCCAAGCCTGCCGTCCATTTCGGCGGCAAGTTCCGCATTATCGATTTTGCCCTGTCAAACTGCCTGAACTCCGGGATCCGACGGATTGCGGTGATCACCCAGTACCAGTCGCACACGCTGGTGCAGCATATCCAGCGAGGCTGGTCGCTTTTTAACGAGGAGATGAACGAGTTCGTCGACCTGCTGCCTGCCCAGCAGCGCCAGACTACCGAGCACTGGTATCGGGGCACGGCGGATGCCGTGACGCAGAATCTGGATATTATTCGGCGCTATGAAGCGAAATATATCGTGATCCTGGCCGGCGACCATATCTACAAAATGGACTACTCGCGCATGCTGCTGGACCACGTGGAGAACGGCGCGAAATGCACCATTGCCTGCCTGCCGGTGCCGATTGAAGAGGCCAGCGCCTTCGGCGTGATGGCGGTCAACGATCAGAACAAAGTCGTCGATTTCCTGGAGAAACCGGCCGATCCGCCGTCGATGCCGGGTAACGATACCCTGGCGCTGGCGAGCATGGGCATCTATACCTTTAACGCCGACTATCTTTATCAGCTGCTGGAAGACGATCTGAAAATTCCCGAATCGAACCATGACTTCGGCAAAGATATTCTGCCGAAGATCGTAGCGACCGGCGAAGCGCTGGCGCACTCCTTCAGCCTTTCCTGCGTGCAAAGCGATAAAGACGCGCCGCCTTACTGGCGCGATGTCGGCACGCTGGAAGCTTACTGGAAAGCCAATCTCGATCTGGCGTCGGTGACGCCGGAGCTGGATATGTACGACCGTGAATGGCCTATCCGTACCCATATGGAGCCGCTGCCGCCGGCGAAATTCGTGCAGGACAGGTCAGGCAGTCATGGAATGACGATGAATTCACTGGTATCGGGCGGCTGCATTATTTCCGGCTCGGTGGTAGTGAATTCCGTTTTGTTTTCACGCGTAAGAATCAATTCTTTCTGCAATATCGAATCCTCTGTGCTGTCGCCGGATGTGGTAGTGGGGCGCTCCTGTCGCCTGCGCCGCTGCGTTATAGATCGTGCGTGCGTGCTGCCCGAAGGAACGGTAATCGGTGAGAATCCGGATGATGACGCGCGCCGTTTTTACCGCTCGGAAGAAGGCATTGTGCTGGTGACGCGTTCCATGCTGGCGAAGCTGGGCTGGCGCAGTTAACCGCATAAAGTACAAAAATAAAGCACAGGTATTTGATGCGGAGGAACGCGTCAGAACAAGGTAAAGGAGCCGATAATGCAGGTTTTACATGTCTGTTCAGAAATTTTCCCGCTGCTGAAAACGGGCGGGCTTGCTGATGTTGTGGGAGCATTACCGGCGGCGCAAATTGCACAAGGGATTGATACTCGCGTATTGATCCCGGCGTTTCCGGACTTGAAAAAAGGGATACCGGATACCGAAGTGGTCGCCCGACTGCATACTTTTGCCGGCTATGTCGAGCTGCTTTATGGACAGTACGACGGCGTAGGCATCTATCTGATCGACGCGCCGGGACTGTACGATCGCCCCGGCAGTCCGTATCACGATGAATCGCAGTTTGCCTATACGGATAACTATCTCCGTTTTGCGCTGCTGGGCTGGATGGGCTGCGAAATTGCCTGCGGACTGGACACCTTCTGGCGACCGGAAGTGGTTCACGCGCACGACTGGCACGCCGGTCTGACCTGCGCCTATCTGGCCGCCAGAGGCCGTCCGGCAAAATCCGTGTTCACCGTACACAACCTGGCGTATCAGGGGCTGTTTTACGCGCATCATCTGGACGAAATCCAGCTGCCGTGGTCTTTCTTCAATATGCACGGCCTGGAATTTTATGGACAGATCTCCTACCTCAAAGCTGGTCTGTTCTATGCCGATCATATTACGGCGGTCAGCCCGACCTATGCGCGCGAGATCACCCAGCCGGAATTTGGTTACGGTATGGAAGATCTGCTGAAGCAGCGGCAGATGGAAGGGCGGCTGACCGGCATCCTGAACGGCGTGGATCCGCTGATCTGGGATCCGGAGCAGGATCTGCTGCTGACTACGCGTTATAACCGCGACGTGTTAGACGCCAAGCAGGAGAACAAGCGCCAGCTGCAAATTGCGATGGGGCTGAAAATTGACGAAAAAGCCCCGGTGTTTGCCGTGGTCAGCCGCCTGACGAAGCAGAAAGGGCTGGATCTGGTGTTGGAGGCGCTGCCTGGGCTGCTGGAGCAGGGCGGTCAGCTGGTGCTGCTGGGCGCGGGCGACGCGGTGCTGCAACAGGGCTTCCTGGCGGCGGCCGCGGAATATCCGGGTCAGGTCGGCGTGCAGATTGGCTACCACGAAGCCTTTTCGCACCGCATCATGGGCGGCGCCGACGTGATTATGGTGCCGAGCCGCTTCGAGCCTTGCGGGCTGACGCAGCTTTACGGCCTGAAGTACGGCACGCTGCCGCTGGTGCGGCGTACCGGCGGCCTGGCCGATACGGTCAACGACAGCTCGCTGGAGAACCTGGCCGACGGCATTGCCAGCGGTTTCGTCTTTGAAGACAGCAATGCCTGGTCGTTGCTCCGTGCCATTCGCCGCGCCTTTGTGCTCTGGTCGCGCCCTTCGCTGTGGCGTTACGTACAGCGTCAGGCAATGGCAATGGATTTTAGCTGGCAGGTGGCCGCCGTGGCCTACCGCGATCTCTATCAACGTCTGCTGTAAAGAACCCAGGAAAATTGATATGAACGCACCTTTCATCTATACCGCCCCAACGCTCAGCGTCGAGGCACTGAAGCACTCCATCGCCTATAAATTGATGTTCACTATCGGCAAGGATCCTTCCGTTGCCAACAAACATGAATGGCTGAACGCCACGCTGCTGGCGGTGCGGGATCGGATGGTGGAACGCTGGCTGCGTTTTAACCGGGCGCAGCTGTCGCAGGATGTGCGTCAGGTCTATTATCTGTCGATGGAATTCCTGGTAGGCCGCACGCTTTCCAATGCGCTGCTGGCAATGGGTATTTACGAAGACGCGCGCGCCGCGCTGGAAGAGATGGGTTTCGATCTGGAAGATCTGATCGGCGAAGAGAGCGATCCGGGGCTGGGCAATGGCGGTCTGGGCCGCCTGGCCGCCTGCTTCCTGGACTCGCTCGCCACGCTGGGCCTGCCCGGACGCGGCTACGGCATCCGCTACGATTACGGCATGTTTAAACAGAATATCGTTGACGGTCGCCAGGCGGAATCGCCGGATTACTGGCTGGAGTACGGCAACCCGTGGGAGTTCCAGCGCTTTAATACCCGCTACAAAGTCCGCTTCGGCGGACGTATTCAGGTAGAGGGCAGCCGTTCCCGCTGGCTGGAAACGGAAGAAGTGCTGGCGATGGCCTATGATCAGATCATTCCGGGCTTTGATACCGACGCCACCAACACGCTGCGCCTGTGGGGCGCGCAGGCGAGTAACGAAATCAACCTGGGGAAATTTAATCAGGGCGACTACTTTGCGGCGGTGGAAGATAAAAACCACTCGGAAAACGTCTCGCGCGTGCTTTACCCGGATGATTCGACCTACTCCGGGCGCGAGCTGCGTTTACGCCAGGAATATTTTCTGGTGTCGGCCACGGTGCAGGATATTCTTAACCGGCACTGGGTGATGCATCAGACGTTCGATAACCTGGCGGATAAGATTGCCATCCATCTGAATGATACCCATCCGGTGCTGGCTATCCCGGAGCTGATGCGCTTGCTGATCGACGAGCATAAGTTCAGCTGGGACGACGCGTTTGAAGTGACCTGTCAGGTCTTCTCCTACACCAACCATACGCTGATGCAGGAAGCGCTGGAAACCTGGCCGGTAGATATGATCGGCAGGATCCTGCCGCGCCATCTGCAAATTATTTTCGATATCAACGACTACTTCCTGAAAACGATTCAGGACTACTATCCCGATGACTGGGATCTGCAGTCGCGCATCTCGATTATTGATGAGAACAACGGTCGTCAGGTACGGATGGCCTGGCTGGCGGTCGTGGTCAGCCACAAGGTCAACGGCGTGTCCGAACTGCACTCTAACCTGATGGTACAGTCGCTGTTCGCCGACTTTGCCGCGCTGTTTCCTGGCCGCTTCTGCAATAAAACCAACGGCGTGACGCCGCGTCGCTGGGTGGCGCTGGCCAATCCTTCGCTTTCAGAAGTATTGGACGACACCATTGGCCGCAACTGGCGTACCGACTTAAGCCAGCTTGACGAGCTGAAGCAGCATATCGACTATCCTGGCTTTTTGAAAAGGATCAGCGATTCCAAGCTGACCAACAAAAAGCGGCTGGCGGCGCATATCGCCCAGAAAATGGATATCGTTATCGATCCTCACGCATTGTTCGACGTGCAGATCAAGCGTATCCATGAGTACAAACGTCAGCTACTGAACGTGCTGCATGTGATCACCCGCTATAACCGGATCAAGGCCGATCCGGATGCCGACTGGGTACCGCGCGTGAATATTTTTGCCGGTAAGGCCGCGTCGGCCTACTACATGGCAAAACATATTATTCATTTGATCAACGATGTCGCGCAGGTGATCAACAACGATCCGCAGGTGAAAAATAAGCTGAAGGTCGTGTTTATCCCCAACTACAGCGTCAGCCTGGCTCAGGTCATTATCCCGGCGGCCGACCTTTCCGAGCAGATTTCTCTGGCGGGCACGGAAGCGTCCGGCACCAGCAATATGAAATTTGCCCTGAACGGCGCGCTGACCATCGGGACGCTGGACGGCGCCAACGTCGAGATGCTGGAGCACGTCGGCGAAGAGAATATCTTTATCTTCGGCAACACCACGCCGCAGGTCGAGGAGCTGCGCGCCCAAGGCTATAACGCGCGTAAATACTACGAACAGGACGCCGAGCTGCATCAGGCGCTGACGCAGATCGCTACCGGCACCTTCAGCCCACAGGAGCCTGGCCGCTATCGTAATATTTATGATTCGCTGGTGAATCTGGGCGACCACTATCAGCTGCTGGCGGACTATCGCAGCTACGTGGATACCCAGGACAAGGTGGACGAGCTGTACCGCCATCCGGAGGAATGGACGCGCAAAACGCTGCTGAATATCGCCAATATGGGCTACTTCTCGTCGGATCGCACCATCCAGGAATATGCCGATGAGATTTGGGGCATCAAGCCGATCCGCCTCTAAGCTCTGCCGTGACTAAAAGCTTTACCTGAAGACTCGCTGTGCTGTATTTTTATACAGCGCAGCGAGAGTCAGCCTGAAGAAGTTTCTCCCCGCTTTGCCGGAATTTCCCTTTGGATCTTCATTTTTCCGACTCCCGCTATGTCTGTAACACACATCGCACATGGTTGAGCTAAATTAGCTTAAAGGCTATTATTTCTCAGGGAGTGAGAGCATGTTTACCGTTATCTGGCATGACAAGGCGGAAGCGGAGCTGAAAGCGCTACCGATAGCCGTCAGGGTAAAACTGGACAGATTAATTGGGAAGCTGGAAGAAAACCCTCGGCTGTTACGTGAACCTGATACCAGGCCCCTTGGGAACGGTTTGTACGAGGTCAGAACAATGGGCAGCAACATTGCTCGTGGGCTATGGGTATATCAGGCGGGGAGCAAAATTTATCTGTTGCGCATTTTTATTAAGAAAACGCAGAAAACACCGCGTGCGGAAACAGACTTAGCCTGGCAGCGTCTGGAGGAGATGAAACGTGAAATATAAAACGCATTCACAGATCCATGAAGAGATGATGGGCGATCCTGAGTACCGTGCGGCCTGGGAAGCGGCGGAAAGAAAAGAGCGCTTACAGGCATTGTTGCTTGAATGGCGTTCCAGGGCAGGGCTAACCAGCGCGCAGGTCGCTGAACGCATGGGAATAAAGCCGCCCACCGTTTCCAGGATGGAAAAAAATATCACTTCAGCCAGCCTGGAGACGCTTGCGCGCTACGCCCGAGCCTGCGGTATCGATAACGCTACGCTCTACTTCTGACAGCGAACTGAGCCTGACGACAAAAAGGGCGGAAATCAATTCCGCCCTCTGTATTACCGCTTTAGCCGTCAGCCCTTATGAGGCCAGCGATAAAACCGGTTTTTTACCATGCTGGGCCAGCCATTCACCGACGCGTGCGCGCTCCTGCTCGTTCAGGAACATGCCCATTTTGGTACGGCGCCACAGCGCATCGTCCTGCTCGCGCACCCATTCCTTCTCGACCAGATAACGCAGCTCCGCTTCGTAGAAGTGGTGGCCAAAGCGTTCGCCCAGATCGTCCAGGCTTTTCGCCGGTTTCAGGAACAGCTCGGTGTTGCTGCCGTAGGTACGGGCATAGTGGCGAGCCATCGCTTCGGTAATAAACGGATAGCGGCGACGCAGGCTGGCGGCGTAATCCTCACGCGTGCCGGCGATATCGCCGCCGGGCAGCACGCAGCTGCGCGTCCAGGCCGGGCCGGCTTTCGGATAATACTTAGACAGCTTTTCCATCGCATGCTCAGCCAGCTTGCGGTAGGTGGTCAGCTTGCCGCCGAAGACCGACAGCAGCGGCGCCTTACCGTTATCGTCACGCACGTCCAGCGTGTAGTCGCGGGTGATGGCCTGCGGCGAATCGGATTCGTCATCGCACAGCGGGCGCACGCCGGAATAAGACCAGACGATATCTTCCTTGCTCAGCGTCTTCTTAAAGTGGTTGTTAAACACTTTCAGCAGATACTCGGTCTCTTTCTCGTCGATATGCACGTTTTTCGGATCGCCTTTGTACTCCACGTCGGTGGTACCGATAATGGAAAACTCATCCATCCACGGGATCACAAAAACGATACGGTTGTCTTCGTTTTGCAGGATATAAGCCTGCTTTTGCGTATGCACGCGCGGCACCACGATATGGCTGCCTTTGATCAGGCGAATACCGTAAGGTGATTTCAGCTGGAGGCCGTCGTCAAACAGCTGCTTCACCCAGGGGCCAGCCGCGTTGACCAGGCCTTTAGCCTGCCACGTGTGGGTTTTGCCGGTATCGATATCTTCCGCTTCTACCGTCCACATGTCGTTCTCACGCCAGGCGCGAGTGACGCGGGTGCGGGTACGGACTTCGCCGCCGCGCTTTTCCACTTCCTGTGCGTTGAGCACGACCAGGCGCGCATCGTCTACCCAGCAGTCGGAATATTCGAAACCGCGCGTAATTTCCGGCTTCAGCACCGAGTCTGATTCAAAACGCAACCCTTTGCTGCCCGGCAGGCTGGTGCGTTTGCCCAGATGATCGTACATAAACAGACCCACGCGGATCATCCATGCCGGACGCAGGTGCGGGCGGTGCGGCAGGCGGAAGCGCATCGGGAAAGCGATATGCGGCGCCATTTTCAGCAGCACTTCACGCTCGGCCAGCGCTTCGCTGACCAGGCGGAATTCGTAGTGTTCCAGGTAGCGCAGGCCGCCGTGGATCAGTTTAGAGCTGGCGGAAGAGGTAGCGCAGGCCAAATCTTGCGCTTCCAGCATCAGCACAGACAGGCCGCGTCCTGCAGCATCTGCTGCAATGCCAGCGCCGTTGATACCGCCGCCGATTACGATCAAGTCTTTGGTTTCCACGTCATCTCCTCCGATGTTCGGAATAGTTCTTAAATGTTCGTTTTCGAGCATTATAATAATCGCAAAGCGACACTGATGCCAGCCTTAACCGAATAAAAACATTTATGCGTGATGCAGGTAACAGAATTGTTCACGAAAAAGCCGTATAGCCCTGCATTTCGTTGGGTTATTGTCGGCTTTGTTCGCGATACAATAGCGGCCGCTTGTCATTATTCGAGAATCGATCATGGAACAATTTGAGTGCATCAACGTGCAGCAGGCGCAGGCTTTGCTGACCCAGGACAACGCCCTGCTGGTCGATATCCGCGATCCGCAAAGCTACGCTATCGGACACGCCAGCGGCGCTTTCCACCTGACTAACACCACGCTCAGCACCTTTATCCAGCAGAGCGATCTCTCTGTGCCGGTACTGGTGATGTGCTACCACGGCAACAGCAGCAAGGGCGCGGCGCAGTATCTGCTGACGCAGGGCTTCAAAGCGGCCTACAGTATTGATGGCGGTTTCGACGCCTGGCGCGCCGCTTTTCCACAGCAGGTTGATTCCGCCGCGGACTAACCGCAGACAGGAAACCATTTTTCAGCAACAGGGACTTTACCGGCGATGATGCGCATTACCGATTTTGCCAGCCAGCGCATGGCGCAGGCTTTTGTGGATTATATGGCGACGCGCGGCGTCACGCTGCGGATTGAGCAGGACAGCCGCTACACGCTGTGGCTGGATAACGATGCCCAGCTGGAGCTGGTCGAAAACGAACTTAATCAGTTTATCCGCGACCCGAATCATCCGCGTTATCAGATGGCAAGCTGGCACTCTGGCACCACCAACAGCGGCATTACCTATAGTCATTCCTCGCTGATGGCTAACCTTCGTGAACGCGCCGGGCCGCTGACTTTGATCGTAATGGCGGCCTGTATCATCGTGTTTATCCTGATGCAGATTGTCGGCGACGGCACCGTGCTGAGCTGGCTTTCCTGGCCGGATGTCGATCAGCATTTTCAGCTGTGGCGCTGGTTCAGCCACGCGCTGCTGCATTTTTCACTGGTGCATATCCTCTTTAATTTGCTCTGGTGGTGGTATCTGGGCGGCGCCATAGAAAAACGGCTGGGCAGCGGTAAGCTGTTTGTGATTATGCTAATCTCCGCGCTGCTCAGCGGCTGGATGCAGGCGAAGTTCAGCGGCGTGCTGTTTGGCGGCCTTTCCGGCGTGGTTTACGCGCTGATGGGCTACGCCTGGCTGCGCGGAGAGCGGGATCCCGCCAGCGGTATCTTCCTTGAGCGCGGCCTGATGGCGTTTTCCATCGTCTGGCTGGTGATTGGCTATATGGGCTGGTTCGGCCTGTCGATCGCCAACGCCGCTCACGTTACCGGGCTGCTGACAGGCCTGGCAATGGCCTTTGTAGACACCCGAAAAAAATAACGGGCAACAGGAGAGCTTTGTGAAGCAGACGCAACGACACGACGCCATTATCGATCTGGTTCGTCGTCAGGGCTATGTCAGTACCGAGGAGCTGGTGGATCACTTTACCGTCAGCCCGCAAACCATCCGTCGCGATCTGAACGAGCTGGCGGAGCAGAATAAGATCCAGCGTCATCACGGCGGCGCGGCGCTGCCCTCCAGTTCGGAAAATACCGCCTGGCAGGATCGTAAAATGATGTGGTCGGCGGAAAAAGCGCGCATCGCGCAGCGAGTGGCCAGCCAGATCCCGGACGGCGCTTCGTTATTTATTGATATCGGCACCACGCCGGAAGCCGTTGCGCACGCGCTGCTGAACCATAACAACCTGCGCATTGTCACCAACAATCTTAACGTGGCGATGCTGCTGATGAGCAAGCCCGACTTCAGCCTGATTGTGGCGGGCGGCGAAGTCCGCACGCGTGACGGCGGCATCATGGGCGAGGCGACGCTGGATTATATTTCTCAGTTTCGTCTGGACTACGGCATCCTGGGCATCAGCGGTATTGATATGGACGGCTCGCTGCTGGACTTCGACTATCACGAGGTGCGCACCAAGCGGGCGATTATCGAAAACTCGCGCTGCGTGATGCTGGTGGCCGACCATTCAAAATTTGGCCGTAACGCGATGGTCAACCTGGGCAATATGAGCCTGATTGACTATCTCTTTACGGATGAGGTGCCGCCGCCCGGCGTGTTGAAAACCATCGAGCAGCACGAGGTTCATCTGGAACTGTGCTAAACCCTGCCTGATAGCGAACCAGCCATCGACGCCCTGTCGATGGCTTTTTTAATTTTATCATCAGCCTGCATGAGCATTTTTTACTGTTCAGGTCTTAACTGTATGTGTTCCGCCAGTGTTCCTCTTACTCTTTTAAAAGGAAGCGGTATGTCGCAGCAGAAATTTAATCAGGCTCGTTTCGAGGCGGCGTTGGCCCGCCAGTGGCAGCGCACCGGCCTTTCTTCAGCAGATGAAATGACGTCTCACCAGTGGTGGCAGGCGCTCAGCGGCGCGCTGGCCGAGTTGTTGGCCGCTGCCGCGCCCACAAAGCCGGCAAAGCAGCAGCGCCACGTAAACTATATTTCCATGGAATTTCTGATCGGCAGGCTGACCGGCAACACGCTGCTGAACCTGGGATGGTATGACGAGGTAAAAGCGGCGCTGGCCGCTCACCAGTGCAGCCTGAGCGAGCTGCTGGAGGAAGAGGTCGATCCGGCGCTGGGCAACGGCGGGCTGGGACGGCTGGCCGCCTGTTATCTGGATTCAATGGCGACGGTCGGGCAGTCCGCCACCGGCTACGGGCTGAACTACCAGTACGGCCTGTTTCGCCAGTCCTTTGACGATGGCCGCCAGATCGAGGCGCCGGACGACTGGCATCGCGAGCGTTATCCGTGGTTTCGCCACAATAGCGCGCTGGATGTTAACGTCGGTTTCGGCGGGAAAGTCACCAAAAACAACGAGGGCAGCGTCGACTGGCAGCCCGCTTTTATGCTGCGCGGCGAGGCCTGGGATCTGCCGGTGGTCGGCTACCGCAACGGCGTAACGCAGCCGCTGCGGCTCTGGCAGGCCAGCCACGCGCATCCTTTCGATTTGACGCTGTTTAACGACGGCAAATTTCTTCAGGCGGAGCAGCAGGGCATCGAGGCGGCAAAGCTGACCAAGGTGCTTTATCCCAACGACAACCATCAGGAAGGCAAGCGCCTGCGTCTGATGCAGCAATATTTTCAGTGCGCCTGCTCGGTGGCGGATATTCTGCGCCGCCATCATCTTGCCGGACGCCATATTGCCGAACTGCCTGACTACGAAGTGATCCAGCTTAACGATACCCATCCCACTATTGCCATTCCGGAGATGCTGCGCGTGCTGCTGGACGAGCACCAGCTGGCGTGGGACGACGCCTGGGCCATCGTCAGTAAAACTTTCGCCTATACCAACCACACGCTGATGCCGGAAGCGCTGGAATGTTGGGATCAGCGGCTGGTGCGGGCGCTGCTGCCGCGCCACTTTATGATTATCAAAGAGATCGACAGGCGCTTTAAAAAGCAGGTCGATAAAGTCTGGCCGGGCGACGAGGCGGTTTGGGCAAAGCTGGCGCTGCTGCATGACAACCAGCTGCGCATGGCGAACCTGTGCGTGGTCAGCTGTTTTGCGGTGAACGGCGTGGCGGCGCTGCATTCGGCGCTGGTGGTTAAGGATCTGTTCCCGGAATACCACCGGCTCTGGCCAACCAAATTCCATAATGTCACCAACGGCATTACGCCGCGCCGCTGGCTTAAGCAATGCAATCCACAGCTGGCGACGCTGCTCGACGACACGCTGAAAGTGGAGTGGGTCAACCATCTGGAGGCGTTACAAGGGCTGGAAGCGTTCGCCGACGATGCGGCTTTCCGCCAGCGCTATCGCCAGATCAAATATGATAATAAGGTGCGGCTGGCGGACTATATTCACCGCGTGACCGGGATCAAAGTCAGTCCCGAAGCGCTGTTCGATGTGCAAATCAAGCGGCTGCACGAATACAAGCGTCAGCATCTTGGGCTGCTGCATATTCTCTCCTGCTACAAAAGGCTGCGTGAAGATCCCGATATGGCGTGGGTGCCGCGCGTCTTTCTGTTCGGTGCTAAAGCCGCGCCGGGTTATTACCTGGCAAAAAATATCATTTATGCCATCAACAAAGTGGCGGAGAAAATCAATAACGATCCGCTTATCGGCGACAAAATGAAGGTTGTGTTTATCCCGGACTATCGCATTACCGCTGCGGAACTGATGATCCCGGCCGCGGATATTTCGGAGCAGATTTCCACGGCGGGCTATGAGGCTTCCGGCACCGGCAATATGAAGCTGGCGCTGAACGGCGCACTGACCGTCGGCACGCTGGACGGCGCCAACGTGGAGATTGCAGAGCAGGTAGGCGAAGAGAACATCTTTATTTTCGGCCACACGGTAGACGAAGTGAAAGCGCTGCGGAAAAAAGGCTACGCGCCACTGAAGCTGCGTAAAAAAGATAAGCATCTCAACGCCATTCTGAAAGAGCTGGAGAACGGCTTCTTCAGCAATGGCGATAAACAAGCCTTTGCGCCGCTGCTTAACAGCCTGGGCGAGGGCGGTGATTACTGGCTGGCGCTGGCCGACTTCGCCAGCTATTGCGAAGCGCAAAAGCGCGCCGAACAGCACTATCTTGACCAGGAAGCCTGGACAAGGATGACCATCCTCAATACCGCGCGTTGCGGCATGTTCAGCTCCGACCGTTCTATTCATGACTATCAGCAGCGCATCTGGCAGGCCAAACGTACAGGGAGCAGCAATGGATAAAAAGAAATTTGAGCAGGCAGCAGCAGCGGCAGGTATCGCCGCCCAATACATCAACGCCAAAGGCGAGCAGGAAGAGATTTCCCCCGACATTCGGCAGCGCCTGCTGGCAGCGATGTCAACCAACCGCAGTAAACCCGGCCCAATCCCGCCGTGCAAGGTTTTCCTGCGCAAGCGGACAATGACGCTGGAAATCGGCGGCAAGGGCAGCTACCAGTGGCAGCTGACCAGCGAAAAAGGCCGTGACTATCAGGGCGAGATCAATGCCGGAGAAGCCCTCGCGCTGCCTTCCTCGCTGGCCTATGGCTATCACACGCTGTCCCTGCGTCAGGGGAAAAAGAGCTGGCCGTGCCGGATTATCATTGCACCGAAACGCTGCTACGAGCCGGAGCCGCTGCGCCAGGGCGAAAAGCTGTGGGGCGCCTGCGTCCAGCTTTATACGCTGCGCTCCGAACAGAACTGGGGAATTGGCGATTTTGGCGATCTGAAGCAAATGCTGACTGAAATTGCCGAGCGCGGCGGGTCGTTTATCGGCCTCAATCCTATCCACTCGCTTTATCCTGCCAGCCCGGCAAACGCCAGCCCATATAGCCCCTCTTCGCGGCGCTGGCTCAACGTTCTTTATATCGACGTTAATGCCGTCCCGGAATTTCAGGAAAGCAAAGAAGGCCAGCGCTGGCTGCGCGGTAAGGCCATCCAGAGGCGCCTGCAGCAGGCCAGAGAGGCCGAATGGGTAGATTATGACACGGTAGGGGAGCTGAAAATGACGGCCCTGCGCTATGCCTGGCAGAGGTTCAGCCAGCATCAGCAGGATGATGCCAGCCAGGCGCATTTTACCGCCTTTATCGAAAAGGGCGGTGAAAGCCTTTACTGGCAGGCCGCTTTCGACGCGTTGCATGGTGCCATGCGGCGCGAAAATAAAGATGCCTGGGGCTGGCCGGTGTGGCCGGAAAATCTGCGGGAAGCACATGGCGAAGCCGTACAGCAATTCTGCCGCGACAACGAGGACGAAGTGCGTTTCTGGCTGTGGCTGCAATGGCTGGCGAACCGACAGTTTGAAGAGTGTTGGCAGGTCAGCCAGCAGCACGCCATGCCGATTGGACTTTATCG
The DNA here is from genome assembly GCF_030433775.1 of Erwinia sp. PsM31. Lineage (NCBI taxonomy): Bacteria > Pseudomonadati > Pseudomonadota > Gammaproteobacteria > Enterobacterales > Erwiniaceae > Erwinia > Erwinia sp. PsM31. Next base: position 71,007 of record NZ_JARUWZ010000009.1, on the reverse strand, counting down.
CGATTTAGCGGTGGGCGTGGCGGAAGGCGGCGCGGAAACCTGGTGCGATCGCGAACTGTACTGTATGGATGCATCGGTAGGCGCGCCGCCGGATATCCTTGGCCCGCTGGGACAGAACTGGGGACTGCCGCCGATGGATCCGCATATCATGACCGCGCGCGGCTACCAGCCTTTTATCGACCTGCTCAGAGCGAACATGATGAGCTGCGGCGCGCTGCGTATCGACCACGTAATGTCGCTGCTGCGCCTGTGGTGGATCCCCTACGGTGAAACCGCCAATTACGGCGCTTATGTCTACTATCCCGTTGACGATCTGATGGCGATCCTGGCGCTGGAAAGCCAGCGTAACCAATGTATGGTGATTGGGGAAGATTTGGGGACGGTGCCCGTCGAGATCGTCTCAAAGCTGCGGCAAAGCGGCATCTACTCCTGGAAAGTGCTCTATTTCGAGCAGGAAAAGCCCGATCGCTATCGCGCGCCGGACAAGTGGGCGCGTCAGGCCATGGCGAGCGCCACCACGCACGACCTGCCGACGCTGCGCGGCTTCTGGAACGCTGTCGATCTGGAGATGGGCGAGAAGCTGGGTCTGTATCCCGATAAGGTGGTGCTGCGCGGTCTTTATGAAGACAGAGCGCGGCAGAAACAGGCGCTGCTGGAGGCGCTGCATCGCTACGGCTGCGTGCCGAAAGACAGTGGCAAAAAGGCCGCCCTGGTGAAAATGACGCCGCAGCTGAGTCGGGGAATGCACCGTTTTCTTGCCGACACCGACAGCGCACTGCTGGGGCTTCAGCCGGAAGATCTGCTGGATATGGACAAGCCGGTTAACGTGCCGGGCACCACGGATCAGTATCCCAACTGGCGTCGTAAGCTCAGCAAAACGGTGACAGAAACCTTTGCCGACAAGCAGGTCAATCTGCTGCTGAAGGATGTGGACCGGCGGCGCAGGGTTGGGAAGAAAGCGTAAAAGCAGGGACGCGCTGAACCAGCGGCAGAGGGACGGGAAGCAAGCATAGAAGGAAGAAGGCGCTGCGCTGAACCGGCAACGGAGGGACGGGAAGCAAGTGCAGAGAGCGGAGAGCGCTTCGCGCGCTGGCACGGATGCCGTCCGATCGGCCTGTGCCAGCGCCAGCATCCTTAAACCCGCAGGGTACGGCTGCCCAATTCGCCGGGCATTTCGATTAGCAGGCTGAGTTTTCCGCCCATAGCCTCGATATAACGCTTGATAGTAATCAGGCGCCGATCGGCTCCGCTTTGTTCAATCTGTGTGATACGCGGTTGTTTCACGCCCATAGCTTCAGCGACGATTTTTTGAGACAGCGCCAGTTCTTCCCGCAGTAGCTGTAGGCCGGTTTCCAGAATCAGCTCGTCAGCCATCCGTTCAATCTCTGTGCGCTCGGCCTCTGAAAATTCAGCTTTCAGGAAATCATTCAAATTAGTCATTTTTCTTTCCTCTCCATTTCGGCCGGGTGTCGGCTGAACGCCTCAATAATTTAGTTCATCAAAGAATGTTGCTGCTTTGGCATATTCCTCTGCCAGACACAGGTTTTCAGCGGCTATTTCTGCATCGCTGTTTCTGGATGCGGATGTCAGCAACCGACATTTCTTTTTGATTGTCTCTTCCCACGATTTTTTCAGCGCCGTTATACTGGCGCTCTGCTCTGGAAAGTGCGCTATTGTTTTTTCTGTCGTCGCGCCAAGAGCCGCTTTCGCTCGTTCTTTTTTTACCACCGAGCTTTTATTTATCTCTTCAAGCTGTTTTATTTCTGCTTCGGTAAAAGCAGCATTTACATTGAAAGAAAAAACAGAGAGAAACAGGATTGCGTTAGTTATTTTCATAGAAGCTGACCCTTCTGTTGAATCTGTCTTTAGGGACATTATGCCAAAGGGTTTCGTCTGCAATGACGCGCCCGAAGCCTTTCATATCGCCTGTATACGCCAGCCGTTGTAAATGCTTTCTGGTTTTCAGGTTATAGTCCCCACGGTAACGTAAATCTATAAGAATATCTTTTATCTTTTCCGGGATCCTGCTCCATGCCAACGTGGGTGATATACCAGGATCTGGATGATATTTAGTAATAGTAAACCTGTCCTTACAAATCCGCTCAACATCTCTTTTCAATTCTTCATAAGTATTTTTAAAAAGTTCTACCTGCTGTTTTTCTGTTATATCGCTAATTGCACTTCTGTTTTTTATCACGAAATTGTAAGCTGAACAGCCTTTTAAACCAGCGCCTTTTGAGATTGCTTCTGCCTTTTCCCTTTCGATACCTGCTTTTTGCAGGCTGATGGATACTTCAATTTTGGTTTTGTCACCCATATCGTAGCCACGGCCAATCGTTACGCCAGAGTTATTGTTGCTACAGGATGCTGATAGACCAGGCCAGTGTATTTTTCGTGAGTAAAAATTGCTTGATTTTAAATTATCACCTTCGGCTCGGAAGGTTAATATACCTTTTTTCGGTTCTGACATGTTATTCAATCCTTTGAGTTGTGTTCTTTCTCTCTTTGCTTTCAGCATGGCCTTGTCAGGCTATCATTCCGGACAAATGATATCTCTTGCGTTCTCCTTTAATCAAGGGTGATTATTTTTCCGGCGCCTTTAAAGTAAGTAATAGTAAAGAAGGTTAATTGACCCTGTAACGTAATAAATAACTGGAAAATAAAAGATGAGGTGCCTGAAATATTATAAATACTGACGGAAGAAGCAGAAGCAGAAGCAGAAGCAGAAGCAGAAGCAGAAGCAGAAGCAGAAGAGTTGGGCCTGTGCAGCCATTTAACCAATCGGTATCAGAATTTATGTCCTGATTTTTTAAGGCATGAAAGAGGCTGTATAAAAAAACCGGGCGGCCCATGACTCACCCGGTTCATTGCGGTAGTTTAGCGCACTCAGTAGAAAGAGTGTTCGCCACGCTGGTGCTCGGTCAGATCGCGCACACCTTTCAGCTCGGGGAAGGTCGCCAGCAGCTCTTTCTCAATACCTTCTTTCAGCGTCACATCAACCATTGAACAGCCGTTACAGCCGCCGCCGAACTGCAGGATAGCGAAGCCGTCGTCGGTGATTTCCATCAGCGATACCTTGCCGCCGTGGCTCGCCAGCTGTGGGTTAATGGTGGCCTGGAGCTGATATTCCACGCGCTCGATCAGCGGCGCGTCGTCGCTCACCTTACGCATTTTGGCGTTTGGCGCCTTCAGCGTCAGCTGGGAACCCAGATTATCGGTGACGAAATCAATCTCGGCATCTTCCAGGTAGGGCGCGCTCAGTTCATCAACGTAGGCGGAGAGCTTCTCGAACTTCAGCTCGGTGTCGGTGGCTTCTACCGCATCGGGTGGGCAGTAAGAAACGCCGCATTCCGCACCGGGCGTACCCGGATTGATAACGAATACGCGAATCTGGGTGCCCTCTTCCTGTTTTGACAGCAGTTTTGCGAAGTGCTCTTGCGCAGAATCAGTAATTCGGATCATGGCGATTGCTCAATAGTTGACTAAATTAGTGGGTTTATTTTACGCTCATCGCCGACGCTGTACAAGGTGCGGCAAAGGCACAGGACCTGTACGCTGGCCGCACCCGCACGCAGCAGGAGCCGGGCGATTTCTTCAACGGTGCTGCCGGTGGTGACGACGTCATCCAGTAAAGCGATATGCCGTCCTTTCACCTCGATTTCAACCTTAAAGGCGCCCCGCAGATTACGCCGTCTGGCGCGGGCCGATAAAAAGTGCTGAACCCGTGTCCTTTTTTTCCGGCTCAGGCCGCCCGGCGCGCAGGGAATGGCAAGCCAGTGCGCCAGATAGCGGGCCATATCGTCCAGCTGATTATAACCACGCCGCCAGGCGCGGCTGCGATGCAGCGGAACGTAGAGCAGCAGATCGGGACGCTGGAGCCTGCCTTCACGACGGGCCGTTAACCAGGTTAGCAAAATCAGGCGCGCCAGCATCACCGATAGTGCTGTTTGCTGCGAAAACTTCAGTTTTTTGACCAGCTCTTTTAGCGGCGGCTGCCAGTCGGCGACGAAAATCAGCCGCTGCCACGAGGGCGGATGACGCTGGCAGCGGCCGCACTCCTCATTGGGATAAAAGGTAGATAAGCCACAGCGCGGACAGCAGCAGGGCGGTTTCAGGGCGCGCTGGCAGTAACTGCATATACCGTGATGGGCCAGCGTCAGCGGCATCCGGCATAGCCAACAGGCGGCGGGCATTGTTAGCATAGCGTCCTCCATGACAAAAACAGGATAGTAATAGATGGCTCAGCTTTACTGGCAGACAATCGGCACGGGAGATCGCGATCTTGTGATGCTCCACGGATGGGGACTGAACGCGGGCGTCTGGCAGTACATCATTGCGCGACTCAGCCCGCATTTTCGTCTGCACCTGGTGGATCTGCCCGGCTATGGCCGCAGCGAAGGGTTTCCGGCGATGGGCGTGGAGGAGATGGTGGCGAACCTGCTGCCCTTTGCGCCTGCCCGCGCCGTCTGGCTGGGCTGGTCGTTAGGCGGCCTGGTGGCGAGTTCGCTGGCGTTGCAGCATCCGCAACGCGTCAGCGGGCTGGTCAGCGTGGCTTCTTCACCCTGTTTTACCGCGCAGGACGACTGGCCGGGCATCAAACCCGAGACGCTAAGTAATTTTCAGCAGCAGCTGAGCGAGGACTTTCAGCGTACCGTCGAGCGCTTCCTGGCGCTGCAAACGCTGGGCACGGAAACGGCCAGGCAGGATGCGCGCCAGCTCAAAAGCGTGGTGCTCTCGCTGCCTGCTCCGGAAGTCAGCGTGCTGCAGGGCGGGCTGGAAATTCTGCGCACCGTCGATCTGCGCGAACCGATGCAGGCATTACAGGTGCCGCTGCTGCGTATTTACGGCGCGCTGGACGGCCTGGTGCCGCGTAAAATCGCGCCGCTGCTGGATGCGCGCTGGCCCGACAGCGAAGCGGTTATCATCGACAAGGCCGCACACGCGCCTTTTATTTCCCATGCCGAAGCGTTCTGCGAGCAACTGATTGATTTTGGATTGAAATTGCCGCGTTAATTTTGTCCAGAAAACTGGCGAATTGCGGGTTACCGATAATAATTATCAGGGGCTGCTGACCGCTTTACCTCTGAGTGGACAGGCTTCCTGTCCAGCATTCTCATCCGGCAGCCGACGACAATAACATTAACCGGGAGTGTCTCTGATGAAATTAAAAACGATGGCCGTTGCCTTTCTGGCGCTGTCCCTGCCTTTTGCCGCGCTGGCGGCGAAAGAGGTGACCCGAGAAGAAGTCAAAACCATGAACCTGGAAAAAATCGGCACGGTGCACACCACGGCGGAAACCACTTCGCCAATGGATGCCAAAGCGGTGCTGTCGAAGCTGGCGGATGAGAAGGGCGGCAAATACTATCTGATTATCGCCGGCCGTGAACACGGTAAATTCAGCGCGACCGCAGACGTTTATAAGTAAGCTTTCGGCAGGCAGAATTCATTCTGCCTGCTGTTTCTCTCCCACATTTTTCAGCCACAGAAAGTGCCACGGCGGCAGCGTCAGCGGATGATTACTGTTAAAAATGCTGTTACCGGCAATATTACGGTAGAGCCGATCGTCCGGCAGCGTCCAGCTAACTTCTTTACCGCTCAGATTATAAATACAGAGCATCTCTTCATGCGTCTGCGCCGATCGACGTCGCAAAATAAACAGTGAGTTATCGCTTTCCAGCACTTCGGCAGGGTTATCGGGATGAAAAGCGGGCTGGCGCGTTCTTAACTGAATCAGCTGGCTCAGCCCATGGTACACCTTATGGCGTAACGAGCGGGTATCGCTGAGCGCGGCTTCAATCTCGCCGATAGCGTATTTTTCGCGGTTAATGGCCCGGTTGTGGCCCGCTACTTTTACCCCTTCCATATCGTTACGTGAACCCAAAATGCTCTGAATATAAACCGCCGGCACGCCGGGAAAAGCCAGCAGTACCGCATGCGCCAGCATAAAGCGCTGGAAGCGCACCTCGTCGCTGTCCTCTTTTTTATTCAGCGCATCCATATAGGTAACGTTGATCTCATAGGGGCTGCTGGTGCCGTCAGGATTGTTTTTATAGGAGATCAGCGCGCCTTCAAGCGCCAGATCCCTGACCAGCGACACGATTTCGGTTTCCGGCAGGATGCCGCGCAGCGGATTCAGGCCGATGCCGTCGTGCGAGGCCAGAAAGTTAAACCAGGTGGTGGTGCCGTTGCCGACGCCCAGCGAGGCTGCCCACTGCTTGAGCGCGCGTGAGGAGCCATAATGGATAGCGTGCAGCAACAGCGGCGGCAGCGAGAACTGATAGACCATCTGCGCTTCATCGCGCCCGTTGCCGAAGTAGCTGATATTGTCTTTATGCGGCACGTTGGTTTCGGTAATGATCACCGTGCCGGGCGCGACTTCCTCCGCGATAGCGCGGAACAGCTTCACCAGCAGGTGCGTTTTTTCCAGATGGATGCACGAGGTGCCGGGCGTTTTCCACATATAGCCCACCGCATCCAGCCGCACGTAGTCCGCGCCCTTTACCAGATAGTCGAGCAGCACCCTGACCATGCTCAGCAGCACCTCTGGCCTGGCGAAATTCAGGTCGATCTGATCGGCGCTGAAGGTGGTCCAGATAAAACGGGTTTCGCCGTTTGCCAGCGTAAAAGGCGTCAGCAGCGGCGAGGTTCTGGGCCGCGTTACCGCGCTGAGATCCGTGCCGGGCGGCATACTGATAAAGAAATCGTCCCAGCCGGGATCCTGTGCCAGATAGTGCTTAAACCAGGCGCTGTGGGCAGAAATATGGTTGCAAACGAAATCGAACATCAGCCGCGTATGCTGATGCAGTTCCGCCACGTCTGACCAGTCGCCGCAGATGGTATTGACCCGATGATAGTCAATGACCGAAAAGCCATCGTCGGAGGAGTAGGGGAAAAAAGGCAGAAGATGAACCAGGGTAAAGCACTTGAGATGCTGCTGATAAAAGCGGGAGAAGGTGCGCAGCGTGGGCGCCTCGCGCTCGCGGAACTGATCGGCGTAGGTAATCAGCACCACGTCTTTTTCGTCCCAGTGCGCTTTACGCTGGTAGCCGAGTTCTTTTTGCGTCTGCCTGATGGCTTCCGTCAGCTGGTTCAGCGTATCGGCGGGAAAAGCGCCCTCATAGATCTTATCGATTAAGTTATTGATAATTTCCATTTTTATAAAGTGAGCCACCGCATTGGTTTACAGCCACGTAATGTTCACTGTAGACCCTGGAAGCGAAATCGCAACTTCCTGCGGCGGCTGACGCTTTAGTGGCAGCTGCCTTTTTTACTGCATCCCATGCAGCCATTGGCATCAAGGGTTCTGACCGACAGCCGGGCTGGCGGCAGCCTGATGTTTTTCATCACCGCCAGCAGCAGCAGATTAAACAGGGCGACCGCGACCAGGACTATCGAGCTTGACTGCGGATGGCTGGTGAAGGTGGCAAGCTGATAAAACGTTGCCGCCAGGCTGTAGGCCAGGCTCAGCCCCCAAAAGTTTGAGAACAGCATCCAGCCGGTGCTGCTTTCGCGCGCTACCGCGCCCATCACCGACACGCAAGGCACGTAAAGCAGCACGAAAATCAGATAGCTATAGGCGGCGGTATCGCTGGCAAATTTGCTGTGCATCATGCCCATCGCGCCGCTTGCCATATCGCCGTCGCCTTTGCTGGCATCAAGCGGATGCAGCAGCATGCTCAGGCTGAATGTTTCCTTCACGCTTTGCCAGGTTTCCGTTACCGCCCCTTTCAGCTCCGCCAGCAGGCTATAGCTCTGTGGATCGAAGGTTTCTTCGTGCAGCGCCTCGGCGGTATAAAGCGTATTCAGCGTGCCGATAACTACTTCTTTCGCCATCGCGCCGGTGAGCAGCCCGACCGTAGCCTGCCAGTTATCGCTGCTGACGCCAATCGGAGCGAGCAGCGGGGTCAGCTGACGGCTTACCGTCGCCAGCGCCGAATCATTGATGCTGGAAACGGGCTGGCCGCTGAACGAAAAGCTGTTCAGACCGCCGATAATCACGCTCACGATCACGATGACCTTGCCGGCGCGCAGCACAAAGCTTTTCAGCCGCTGCCAGGTTTGCAGGCACAGGCTTTTCAGATGCGGCACGTGCCAGGCAGGCATTTCCATCATAAAAGGCGTCGCCTCGCCGCGCAGCAGCGTGTGCTTCAGCACCAGGCCAGTGACGATCGCGGCCAGGATCCCCAGCAGATAGAGGCTGAATACCACCAGCGCACCGTGCTGGCCGAAGAAAGCCGAGGCGAAAATGGCAAAGATAGCCAGCCGCGCGCCGCATGACATAAAGGGCGCCATCAGCAGCGTAATCAACCGTTCGCGCGGCGCGTCAAGCGTGCGGGTGCCCATCACCGCAGGCACGTTGCAGCCGAAGCCGACGATCAGCGGCACAAAGGATTTGCCGGGCAGCCCCAGCGCCTGCATCAGCCGATCCACGACAAAAGCCGCGCGGGCCATATAGCCGGAATCCTCCATAAAAGAGAGAAACAGATACATCAGGCCAATCTGCGGGATCAGCGGCATCACCGTATTGATGCCGCCGCCGATGCCCTGCGCCAGGAACAGCGTCAGCATGCCAGGGAAGTGCAGCGTTGCGCCCAGCCACTGCATGCCGTCGACAAAGATGGCCGCGCTACCCTGTTCAAACAGCGGTTGCAGCGCGCCGCCCAGGTTGATGGCGAGAAAGAACATCAGATAAATCACCGCCAGGAAAATGGGGATACCCAGCCAGCGATGCAGCACCAGTGCGTCAAGCAGCCCGAAGAGACGAGGCGGAATGGCCGTCTGTTTTCCCCTGGCGCGCTGGCACAGCTTTTCAATCGCGGCATAGCGAGCCTGGCTGATGGCAAGCGGCGCTGCTTCCGGGCCGATTTGCGCCGCCAGCGCTGCGGCGCGCTCACCGGCCTGAATACGGCACCAGACGTCGCCTTCCAGCATCTGCAGGGCCAGCCAGCGCCGACGCGAAAGCGGCAGCTGAACCGGCATGGCGGCCTGGAGCGTGGCGACGTGGCGCTCCGTTTCTTCGGGATAATCGACGGTCAATACCCTGGCCCGACCGTCAAAGTCGTCAATCGCCGCCTTCAGCCGATCGATGCCCGTGCCGCGTGTGGACACCAGCGGCAGTACAGGGCAGCCCAGCGCTTTTTCCAGCTGCGCCACATCGATATGGATATGCTGACTTTCCGCAATATCCAGCATGTTCAGCGCGACGATGCAGGGTACGCCCAGCTCGCGCAGCTGTAGCGTCAGGTACAGATTGCGGGCCAGGTTGCTGGCGTCAACCACGTTGATCAGCAGATCCGCCTCGCCGCTCAGAATATAGCTACAGGCGATCTGCTCATCCAGCGAGCCTTGCTCCGACATGGTGGTCAGTGAATAGGTGCCAGGCAGATCCACCAGCTGCACCTTGTGCTGCGCGGTGGTAAAGGAACCTTCCTTGCGCTCCACGGTGACGCCAGCCCAGTTGCCGACGCGCTGGCGGGCGCCGGTCAGCTGGTTAAACAGGGTCGTTTTCCCGGCGTTGGGATTGCCGATAAGGCCGATCGTCGTGGTTTTCATAGAGTCGCTCGCTTTCAGTTCAGGCAGTCAAGCTGGATAAGGGAAAGATCTTTGCGGCGCAGCGCCAGGCTGGCATAGCCGTTTTCGATTTTGACGGGGCCGCCGAACGGCGCCACGGCCTTAACCTGAAAGCGAGAACCGGGACAAAGCCCCTGCAACAGCAGTTTTTGCCGGAAGCCCGGACTGATAGCCGGAGAGAAACCTTTGATTGCGTAATAGCGATTGGCAAGAAATTTCATAGCACCACCCTGGCAGGCTACGCTGCCGTGATAATTGACTGGGGTGATTATATTGAGAATGATTATTACTTCAGTTGATGTAGGACAAATTTACGCCGAAGGAAGTTATCTGGAAAGTAAACAGGAAACAAAAAAGCGAAGGGCGCGCAAAAAAAATGCCGGTTAAGCGTGCGGATCGGGCGAGCCGCACGCTTTTTGCAGAACGGGCGCGTTAGCGCCCGCGATCAGGACTTCTTGCCGAAGGCGGCGGCCAGCGCATCACCCATCGCGCTGTTGCCCGCAGGCTGTGCGGCAGGACGCGGACGCGCTTTATTCTGCGCAGGGCGACCGGCGTCGCGACCGGCGCTGCGGCGAGCGTTGGTTTCACCCGGCTGCTCGTCAAGACGCATGGTTAAGGCGATACGCTTGCGCTGGAGATCGACCTCCATCACTTTGACTTTGACGATATCGCCCGCTTTCACCACCTTATGCGGATCGTCGACGAACTTGTCGGCCAGCGAAGAGATATGCACCAGGCCATCCTGATGCACGCCGATATCGACAAAAGCGCCGAAGTTGGTGACGTTGGTGACGGCACCCTCCAGCACCATGCCCGGCAGCAGGTCATTCAGGGTTTCCACGCCTTCCGCAAACTGGGCGGTTTTGAACTCGGGACGCGGATCGCGGCCCGGTTTCTCCAGCTCTTTGAGGATGTCACTGACCGTCGGCACGCCAAACTTCTCGTCGGTGAAATCCACGGCGCGCAGATCGCGCAGCGCGGTTGAGTTGCCCATCAAATCGCTCAGCGCCTGCTCGGTGGCGGCCAGGATGCGCTCGACGACCGGATAGGTTTCCGGGTGAACGGTTGAGGCATCCAGCGGGTTATCGCCCTGGCTGATACGCAGGAAGCCCGCGCACTGTTCAAAGGCTTTCGGCCCCAGGCGGGCGACCTTCAGCAGCTGCTGGCGATTGCGGAAGCGGCCGTTCTCGTCGCGCCAGTTAACGATATTCTGCGCAATCATCTTGCTCAGGCCGGCGACGCGGGTCAGCAGCGGCACGGAAGCGGTGTTCAGATCCACGCCCACGCCGTTAACGCAGTCTTCCACCACCGCATCCAGCTTTTTCGCCAGCTGGCTTTGGCTGACGTCGTGCTGATACTGGCCGACGCCGATCGATTTCGGATCGATTTTCACCAGCTCGGACAGCGGATCCTGCAGGCGACGGGCAATGGAAACGGCGCCGCGCAGCGAAACGTCCAGATCCGGAAACTCCAGCGCGGCCAGCTCGGAAGCGGAATAGACGGAGGCGCCCGCTTCGCTGACGATGACCTTCTGGCCTTTAACCTGGGGGAACTGCTTTTGCACATCCAGATAAAAACGTTCGGTTTCGCGCGAGGCGGTGCCGTTGCCGATCGCCACCAGCTCAACCTGATGCTTTGTGCAAAGCGCGGCGACCGCAGCGGCGGCTTTGGCGGCCTGGCCGGTATGCGGATAAACCGTATCCGTGGCGACCAGCTTGCCGGTGGCGTCCACCACAGCGACCTTCACGCCGGTGCGCAGACCCGGATCCAGACCCATCGTGGCGCGCATACCCGCAGGCGCGGCCATCAGCAGATCGTGCAGATTACGGGCGAACACGTTAATCGCCTCGTCTTCCGCGCGTTCGCGTACCGTGCCCATCAGCTCGGTTTCAAGATGCAGCATCACTTTAATGCGCCATGTCCAGCTCACCACCGCTTTGCGCCAGCTGTCCGCCGGGGCGTTGTTCAGGCGCAGGTTGAGATGATTGGCGATGATCTGTTCGCCCTGGCTTTCGCGCGGCGGCTCGTCAAACTGCGGATCGGCGTTCAATGCAAGCTGGAGTACGCCCTCGTTGCGGCCACGGAACATGGCCAGCGCGCGATGCGAAGGCACGGTAGACAGCGGTTCGTGATGATCGAAATAGTCGCGGAACTTGGCGCCTTCTTCCTGCTTGCCTTCCACCACTCGCGATACCAGATGGGCGTTTTTCCACAGATAGTCACGCACTTTCGCCAGCAGCGTGGCGTCTTCCGCAAAGCGCTCCATCAGGATATAGCGCGCGCCGTCCAGCGCGGCTTTGGTGTCGGCCACGCCTTTCTCGGCATCGACAAAGCCTGCGGCAAACTGCTCCGGCTCGTGGGAAGGATCCTGCCACAGGGCGTCGGCCAGCGGCGCCAGGCCCGCTTCGATAGCAATCTGTCCACGCGTGCGGCGTTTCGGCTTGTAGGGCAGGTAAAGGTCTTCCAGCTCGGTTTTGCTCAGCGTGCTGCCGATAGCCTCGGCCAGCTCGTCGGTCAGCTTGCCCTGGTCGCCAATGGATTTCAGGATCGACTGACGGCGCTCTTCCAGCTCGCGCAGGTAGCCCAGGCGCGCTTCCAGCTGGCGCAGCTGGGTATCGTCCAGGCCGCCGGTCGCTTCCTTACGGTAGCGTGCGATAAACGGCACGGTGTTTCCTTCATCCAGCAGACGGACAGCGGCATCAACCTGTTCTGCCCGTGCCTGCAGCTCACTTGCAATTATGCGGCTCAGCGAATCTTTCATTGTCGGTTACTTTATGGCTTGAGAAACTGCGGCAAGTCTACGGATTGCCGACGGCAATTGCCAGCGTATGGCCTTAAGGAGGCCGCAGATCCGCAGGATTAGGATTGTTTAACGTAGGTGATGTCGTTGACGTACCAGCCCGCCTCGCCAACGGGCGTCTGCACCACGGCCAGATCGCCTACCTCTTTTTTCAGCAGCGCGCGCGCCATAGGCGAGTCGATAGAAATGTAGTCTTTGCGGCCGAAGATCTCGTCGTAGCCGACGATGCGAAAGCGCTTGAGTTCCCCGTCGTCGTTTTCCACTTCGACCCAGGCACCAAAGAACACTTTGCCTTCCTGCTGCGGCGAATAGTCCACGATGCGCAGCTGCTCCAGACACTTGGTCAGGTAGCGCACGCGGCGGTCAATTTCACGCAGGCGTTTCTTGTTGTACTGGTAGTCGGCGTTTTCGCTGCGGTCGCCCAGGCTGGCGGCCCAGGTCACTTTTTTTGTCACTTCCGGACGCTCTTCGCGCCAGAGATAGTCCAACTCGGCTTTCAGCTTGTCGTAACCTTCGCGGGTGATCAGTTTGGTTTTCATTGTCGTCCTTCTCTTTCTCGGGAGTGCGCGCATTATTTTGTTGCGGCCCGGCCGGCGATGCAAATACCTTCACGTTTTTTCTGGCCCGCCGTTACTGATTGTTTGTCCTGATCTTTCAGTGCAAAAAGAGGGCGGCTGAAGGGGTAGTTTCGCGGATAAATTAAAGATAAGCTGCTGTTTAATATGCTTTGTAACAATTTCGGCTAGAATATAAACCATTATTGACTGTTACATTCAGGCATCTTTTTTAAGAATACCGGCGCAGGCAATAGCGCCTTTGGAGTATCGAAATGCAAGAAAACTACAAAATCCTGGTCGTGGATGACGATATGCGTTTGCGCGCGCTGTTAGAACGTTATCTGACCGAGCAGGGTTTCCAGGTGCGCAGCGTCGCGAACGCTGAACAAATGGATCGTCTGCTGACCCGCGAATCCTTCCACCTGATGGTGCTGGACCTGATGCTGCCGGGCGAAGACGGTCTTTCTATCTGCCGCCGTCTGCGTAGCCAGAGCAACCCGATGCCGATCATTATGGTCACGGCGAAAGGGGAAGAAGTGGATCGTATCGTAGGGCTGGAAATCGGTGCCGACGACTATATTCCCAAACCGTTTAACCCACGCGAACTGCTGGCCCGTATCCGCGCCGTGCTGCGTCGTCAGGCCAACGAGCTGCCGGGCGCGCCTTCGCAGGAAGAAGCGGTTATCGCTTTCGGCAAGTTTAAGCTGAACCTGGGCACGCGCGAAATGTTCCGCGAAGACGAGCCGATGCCGCTGACCAGCGGAGAATTCGCCGTGCTGAAGGCGCTGGTGAGCCACCCGCGCGAGCCACTTTCCCGCGACAAGCTGATGAATCTGGCGCGCGGCCGCGAATACAGCGCGATGGAGCGTTCTATCGACGTGCAGATTTCCCGTCTGCGCCGCATGGTGGAAGAAGATCCGGCCCATCCGCGCTATATCCAGACCGTGTGGGGTTTAGGCTACGTCTTTGTACCGGACGGCAGTAAAGCATGAGGCGACTCCGCTTCTCTCCCCGCAGTTCCTTTGCCCGCACGCTGCTGCTGATCGTCACCCTGCTGTTTGTCAGCCTGGTGACGACCTATCTGGTGGTGCTGAATTTCGCCATTCTGCCCAGCCTGCAGCAGTTTAATAAGGTGCTGGCGTATGAGGTGCGAATGCTGATGACCGACAGGCTGCAGCTGGAGGACGGCACGCAGCTTGAAGTGCCGCCAGCGTTTCGCCGGGAAATCTATCGCGAGCTGGGTATTTCGCTGTATACCAATGCGGCGGCGGAAGAGAGCGGATTACGCTGGGCGCAACACTACGAGTTTCTCAGCCAGCAGATGGCGCAGCAGCTCGGCGGCCCAACCGACGTACGCGTCGAAGTAAACAAAAATTCGCCGGTTGTCTGGCTGAAAACCTGGCTTTCGCCCGATATCTGGGTGCGGGTGCCGCTGACCGAAATTCATCAGGGCGACTTCTCGCCGCTGTTCCGCTACACGCTGGCGATTATGCTGCTGGCGATAGGCGGCGCATGGCTGTTTATCCGCATCCAGAACCGACCGCTGGTGGAGCTGGAGCACGCCGCGCTTCAGGTGGGCAAGGGCATTATTCCGCCGCCGCTGCGGGAATACGGCGCGTCTGAAGTGCGATCGGTGACGCGGGCGTTTAATCAGATGGCGGCAGGCGTGAAGCAGCTGGCCGACGACCGCACGCTGTTGATGGCAGGCGTCAGCCACGATTTGCGCACGCCTTTGACGCGTATTCGCCTGGCCACTGAAATGATGTCGCAGGAAGACGGCTACCTGGCGGAATCGATCAACAAAGATATTGAAGAATGCAACGCCATTATCGAGCAGTTTATCGACTACCTGCGTACCGGGCAGGAGATGCAGACCGAGCGTGCGGATCTCAATAGCGTGGTAGGCGAGGTCGTGGCGGCGGAAAGCGGCTACGAGCGGGAAATCGAGAACGCGGTAATGCCGACGGAACTGATGCTGGATATCAATCCGTTGTCGATCAAGCGCGCGGTCGCCAATCTGGTGGTTAATGCCGCTCGCTATGGCAACGGCTGGATCAAGGTCAGCAGCGGCAGCGAGCTACAGCGCGCCTGGTTCCAGGTAGAGGATGACGGGCCGGGGATCAAGCCCGAGCAGCTTAAGCACCTGCTTCAGCCTTTTGTGCGCGGCGACAGCGCCCGCAGCACCAGCGGTACAGGGCTGGGGCTGGCGATCGTGCAGCGCATTATCGATGCGCATCAGGGATCGCTGGAAATTGGCGAAAGCGAGCGGGGCGGATTATGTATCCGCGCCTGGCTGCCTTTGCCGCCCAGCACCGCGCCTGCGGTCGTGACGGGATAAGCCGCAACAATGAAAAAGGCCGGATGTCAGACATCCGGCCTTTTTTATCACGCCTGGCCTACAGCTGCGGGCCGGCGGATACCAGCGCCGCACCGGCGGCCGTATCGGTATACTTATCAAAATTAGTAATAAACAGCTGCGCCAGGTCGCGCGCTTTCTCTTCCCACCGTGCGGCATCGGCGTAAGTGTTGCGCGGGTCGAGGATCGCACTGTCCACGCCTGGCAGCGCCAGCGGCACCGTCAGGTTAAAGATCGGCAGCGTGATGGTTTCCGCCCCGGCAATCTCATCGCTGAGGATAGCGTTGATAATGGCGCGTGTGTCCTTCAGCGAAATACGTTTGCCGCTGCCGTTCCAGCCGGTATTGACCAGATAAGCTTCCGCGCCCGCCGCCGCCATGCGTTTTACCAGCACCTCGGCGTATTGCGTCGGATGCAGCGTCAGGAACGCCGCGCCAAAGCAGGCGGAAAAGGTCGGCGTCGGTTCGGTGACGCCACGCTCCGTACCGGCCAGCTTGGCGGTAAAACCTGACAGAAAGTGATACTGCGTCTGCTCCGGCGTCAGGCGCGACACCGGCGGCAGCACGCCGAAAGCGTCCGCTGTCAGAAAGATCACCTTACGGGCGTGTCCCGCTTTCGACACGGGCTTCACGATGTTGTCGATGTGGTAAATCGGGTAGGAGACGCGGGTATTCTCGGTCTTGCTGCCGTCGTCATAGTCCACCGAACCGTCGGCGCGTACCACCACGTTTTCCAGCAGCGCATCGCGACGAATAGCGTGATAGATTTCCGGCTCCGCCTGTTCAGACAGCTTGATGGTTTTGGCGTAGCAGCCGCCTTCAAAGTTGAAGACGCCGTCATCGTCCCAGCCGTGCTCATCGTCGCCGATCAGCTGGCGGTTTGGATCGGTCGACAGCGTGGTCTTGCCGGTGCCGGAGAGGCCGAAAAACACCGCCACATCGCCTTTTTCGCCAACGTTGGCCGAACAGTGCATCGACGCGATACCCTTCAGCGGCAGCAGATAGTTCATGATGGCGAACAGCCCTTTCTTCATCTCGCCGCCGTACCAGGTGCCGCCAATCAGCTGGATGCGCTCGGTCAGGTTAAACGCGACAAAGTTTTCGGAATGCAGCCCCTGCTGTTGCCAGTCGGGGTTAGTGCATTTCGCGCCGTTCATCACCACAAAGTCAGGTTCGAAGCTGGCCAGCGCCGCCTCATCCGGCCGGATAAACATGTTCTTAACGAAATGCGCCTGCCAGGCCACTTCGGTAATAAAACGCACGCTGAGACGCGTATCCGGGTTAGCGCCGCACCAGGCATCCACAACAAAAAGACGTTTGCCGGAGAGCTGTTTGGTGACTTTGGCTTTCAGATCCTGCCAGATTTCCTGCGAAAGCGGCTGGTTGTCATTTTTGCCTTTGCCCTGATCGTTCCACCACAGCGTGTCGCGAGTTGTCTCGTCACGCACGATATATTTATCTTTGGGGGAACGGCCGGTAAAGATGCCGGTATCGACGGCAATCGCGCCGGATTGCGTTTCGATACCGCGTTCATATCCGCTCAGTTCGGGACGCGTTTCTTCCCTGTACAGCGTGTCGAAATCCGGGTTGTAAAGGATCTCAACCACGTCCGTGATGCCATAATCGACGAGATCCTGCTGGGTCAGGTCACGCATGTTACTGCTCCTTTGTCGGGTCGGTTGTAATTACAGATGAAGGGAAATCACGTGCCGTTAACCGTAGTGGTTATCAAATTCTTAATAAAGTGTAAATTGCGATCGCGCGCAGTTTACACGGCTAAAGGCTGAGGAAAAGCAACAGGAGGCAGAAATGAGAGGCGACACATGAAACGCTTATTATCGCCTCAGCGTATGCATTTGCGTAAGGGTTTTGCGGAATGACTACGGTAAAAAGGCATAGGATGGTCAGAGAGATGCGCCGCCTGGCGACGGCGCAGTATTATCAGTGCACGCGCTCGTCGCCGGCGGCAGAGTCGTTGCGGATCGCTGCGATATCTACAGCATCGTAAATATAGTGGCTGCCGCAGTAGTCGCAATGCATATCGATCTTGCCGTCTTCGGCCAGGATCTCATTCACTTCTTCTTCCGGCAGGCTGCGCAGAACTTCACCGCAGCGTTCATGCGAACAGGTGCAGCGGAAGATCACGTCCTGCGGATCGTAGAGCGTGACTTCTTCCTGATGATACAGTCGCCACAGCACTTCGTTGGCCGGCAGGCCCAGCAGCTCTTCCGTTTTAATGGTGTCGGTCAGCGTCGCCAGATGCTCGAAGTCCTCTGTTTTGGCGTCCTGCGCGGGCAGAACCTGCAGCAGAATACCACCTGCGCCAGCCTGGCCTTCCGCTTCGCCGGTACGGATAAACAGGCGGGTCGGCAGCTGCTCCGAACGCATAAAGTAGTCTTCCAGACACTCGGCCAGGGTTTCGCCTTCCAGCCCAACCACGCCCTGATAGCGTTCGCCTTTGGCTGGCGTGATGGTGATCACCAGGTAGCCGTTGCCGACCATCTCTTTCAGGCTGCTGTCCGGCGCGATCTCGCTGTTAACACGGGCCACGCCGCGCATTTCCTGACGATTGTTACCGTTGATCACGGCCAGGTTCAGCGGGCCGTCGCCCTGAAGCTGCACGGTGATGTCGCCGTCGAACTTCAGCGTGGCGGTCAGCAGGCTGGTGGCGACCAGCAGCTCGCCCAGCACTTTCTGTACCGGCAGCGGGTAATCGTGACCGTTGATAATCTGCTGCCAGGTGTCGGATACCGTCACCAGTTCGCCGCGTACGGCGTAATTTTCAAACAGATAACGGTGCATTTGGTCTTGATGAGCCATAATTCTCTCTCGTTGTGGCAAGCTTATTCGTCGCCAGAATTTTTAAATTTCATCAGGTCCCGGCGCTCTTTTTTGTCAGGGCGACGGTCAGGATGCGGCATAGTCAACGCGTTCATTTTTCGCGCCAGCGCTATCTTTTCCCGCTTCTCAATACTTTCAGCCGTTTCGGCATACATCTGCTGGGCTTCCGCGGCCGGACGACGCTGGTCACCCGTTGCCAGAACGATGATCGTACGTTCATCATTGCCCTGGCGTAAGGTTAGCTGGGCGTTCAGCTCCACCAGCTTGCTCGGCTTGCTGCGCTGGCCGTTGTAGTGCACTTTGCCGCCTTCAATCATCTCACGTGCGACCGCGCGGGTTTTATAGAAGCGAGCGGCCCACAGCCATTTATCGAGCCGAACCGCTTCTGCGGATTTCTCTTTCATCGCTGCTCCTGTTTGGGAATATCCCTATGTATGGGTTGCCTGTCGGAAATCAAGGTGCCTCTCCGGCTTAAGCCGGAGAGCGTCATGCGGGATGGCGCAGAGAGGACGATAACCTTAAAAATAGCATAAAACCGACGGGCTCAGAACAGCGGTCGGATAGTCTGCGGCGTGCTTAGCGCGGGGTTAAAACACTTATCGTAATAGTCCTGAATCGCCGTGGTGCGCACGCGATTGAGATGAATACGTCTGAGGGCCAGCAGACCGTTAAAGATAAAGCTTAAGGCAACGATCAGTAGCAGCAGGGTGGTGCCGAGATAGTGGCCCAGTCGGGTGGCGTCCGGCTCGCTGTGCAGCGCGATATGCCGCGTGCCGTTGGCGTCGGTGGTAATGCTGGTCACGATGCCGCTGGCGGAAAACGGCGTGTGCAGCAGCATGCCCGCCAGGCGCTGTAATTCCGGCCACTGGTCGGGCGCGTTGAAGTCGAACAGGGAGATGCCGGGCGCCTGCTGATTGACCAGCTGGCGGCCTTCATCGCTGAGGATCAGAAAACCGCCGGGCGGCGGGCTGTTAAGCGCTTCCGCCGCGCGTCTTGTTTCCCGATAGAAAAACGAAGAGGTGGCGGTGTTGACCAGGTTTTCCAGCGCTTCGGCGCTGACCGGTCGCAGCAGCACATTGGTGCCGGCCAGCGCGCCAGAGTCCGCCCGACGCACCAGCGTTTCCCAGTCTTTAGCGTTGCCAAGGTTGACCAGCGCGTTTTTCAGCCTGACGCAGTCCTGCTCCTGGCTGCACAGATCCTGCGTTTTCAGCACGATATCGGAAAAGTCATCCAGCAGGATCATGCCTGATTTTTGGATAGCCGTGGCGAGCTGCGGATTAAGCTTGGGATCGGTGCTGTTCTGTGGATGCAGCTGCAGGCTGGTGGTGTTCAGCAGGGCGGTAGCCTTATCGATAATATCCGACTGCGGCTGGGGCAGGGGAGCGGCGTTATTCCAGTAGACGGCCGAACAGTCGAAAGGCATAAACGCGTAGCTGCGGTTGCCCTGATAGGTCGCCGGGACTGAACACATGCCTTCACCGCTGACTTTAAGGGAGTCGCCGATGCGCAAGGCAACGTTTTCCAGATCGCCCACGCTGTGCACCTGGACGCTTTCGGTGCCTTTCAGCCAGGCGATGCTTAGCTTGAGCGGCATACTTAGCGGCACCAGAAAAACCAGCAGCACCAGCACCAGCAGCGAACCCGTAGCCAGCACCAGGTTTTTGCGCCAGCGATGAATAGGGAAATTGCGGACTTCATCCTGTAGTGACAGAAAGCGGCCCTGACGCACGACCTGACGGTTAAGATAGATATCCACTTCGGTAGGCTGGCCTAAATCGTGCGCCACGTAAGGCTGCCAGTGGGGAGGATAGATCAGATCGATAATGCCGAGTGAAATATTGCTGACCTGGCCCTGGTTGGATTCGCCGAACAGACCCCAGCGTTTGGGCGCGCCGCGCAGGCAGTGGATTTCCCGCAGGTCTTTCTCGCCTGGCCGCCGCCAGAGCGACCAGGCGCTGATAAGGATAATGACCAGCGCGGTGACCACCAGCCACGGCATCATTACCGCCGGGCTAATCAGGCTAAAAAAGAGCAGCAGCAGCCCCAGGCTGATAGCTACCGCCTCGCGCGTGCCGTCGGGACGGCTGAGCATATACTCTTCAGGCGTCTCTTTACGCACGCTAAGCAGCTCAATGTTTTCGCTTTCTTCTTTTCTGATCGAGGCGTTTTGCGCCGCAGGCCGCGTTACCGTCCCCAGCGCAGGCGGCTCGTAAACGTAGTTGACCAGCGAATGCCCGTTGAGCGAAACCACCAGCGGAATAGTTTGCGTTTTGATCAGCTCGACGTAATTTTCTTCGGCGATGTACTGTTCCCACAGCGGCGGCAGATGCACTTCAACCGCATCCAGATAGTAACGCCATTTGTGCGGATCGTCGGTGGAAAGGCCGTAGCGGGTAATAGAGCGGGTAACCGGATAGACGTTGCTGCTTTGCGAGGTTAGCGCCAGATTATCGTTTGCATGTGTATTGCCGCCGGGAAGCGGAATGCTGCGGTGCTTCGCTAAAGAGCCGATGTAGCGTTCAACGGCTTTACGCTCGTCGTCGCTCAGCTTGCGAAAAGGCGGACTAATGAATGGCAGCGGTTTCGCCAACGGCGGGCGATGCCGCATAGCGTACCAGAAAAAACAACCCGCTCCGAGTGAACAGGCCAGCATTACAGCCAATATAATGACTATTGTGCTCATGCTTTTCTCCCTGCCATCCTGCTCCTGCCATTGTGCTGGAAATTACCGGCCTGAATCATAGTTATATCGATATTGTGACGGCTTCAGGCAGCGCTGGCAATCCGCGAAGTTTAATAAAATAACGCGCAAAATCATAAAATTAGAATAATAGTAGATTAGCCCCGACCGAGATGGTAACAAGCCATAGGCCGTAGCAATATCGGTATATTCTTATTTTGTAAAACACGCATTGACTTTTTTAAAACTTTTTAATTACTTACGGGTGGATTTGTTATAACGGTGTAAAATAATTCATGCGCTGATTGGCAACCTTCTTTCACTGCCGCACAATAGCGTAACTGTCGGTAAATTTACCGCGACTGGCGAGCTATTACGCTCATTTTTTTGGCTTTTCCCTGGGGCCACTATGACCGGACAACTGCAAAAACCTAAAATCCTGAATGTTGAAACCGTCGCGCGGTCGCGTCTGTTTACCGTGGAGGCCGTGGATTTAGTGTTCAGCAACGGTGCTGAGCGCGTTTATGAGCGAATGAAACCCACTGAACGTGAAGCCGTGATGATCGTCCCCATTGTGGACAACCATCTTATTCTTATCCGGGAATATGCCGTCGGACTGGAAAATTATGAGCTGGGGTTCCCTAAAGGCCTGATCGATCCGGGCGAAACGCCTGCGGAAGCCGCCAACCGCGAGCTGAAGGAAGAGGTAGGTTTTGGCGCACGTCAGCAGGAATGGCTGGGCAAGCTCACCATGGCGCCGTCCTATTTTTCCAGCAAGATGAATATCATCGTGGCGGAAGATCTTTACGAAGAGCGGCTGGAAGGCGACGAGCCGGAACCGCTGCCGCAGGTTCGCTGGCCGTTGGATAACCTGATGGCGCTGCTGCAGGAGCCTGATTTTTGCGAGGCGCGCAACGTCAGCGCGCTGTTTATGGTGCGGGAGTGGTTGATTCGCCAGGGGCGGCTGAGCTACTAAAAACGCGACAGCATTCCAAAGAAAAGCCCGGTAAAAACCGGGCTTTTTTTGTGGCCGTCAGGCACGGGCGACAGGGCCCGGCATCAGAACAGCTCGTGGCTTTCGCCGTTGTCCATCAGCGTGGTGCCGACATCATGGACGGAATACTCGGTCGGCTGTGTGCCGTTGATAAAGTACTCCTGACGGGTATTGCCGCCGCCGTTGGCCAGCTTGCCGGTACGGCGATCGATGGTGACGGTAACCACGCCTTCAGGCGGCGTCAGCGGCTGCACCGGTACGCCATCCAGCGCGACCTTCATGTAGTCGTCCCACGCTGGCTGAGCGCTCTTCGCGCCGCCTTCATAGCCTGAAATCTGATCTTTAATCGCGCCGGAAGCGGTCGTTCGGCCCAAATCGCGGCGGTGATCGTCAAAGCCGATCCACACAGAGGTCACCACGCCCGGACCATAGCCTGAGAACCAGGCGTCTTTCGAGCTGTTGGTGGTGCCCGTTTTACCGCCGATATCGTTGCGCTTCAGATCGCGTCCTGCGCGCCAGCCGGTGCCCATCCAGCCCGGTTCGCCAAAGATATTGGAGTTCATCGCGCTTTTGATCAGGAAAGAGAGCGGCGTGTTGATCACGTGCGGCGCGTACTGTTCATCCTGCTGTGGCGGCTGGGAAACCTGCTCCAGCTGCGGCTGCGGAACGACTGCGTTGCCGCCCTGCTGCGATACCGTCGGGTTTTCCACGCTGTCTTCATTCAGCGCTACCGCTTTCTGCGTCTCGCCGTAAATCACCGGCAGATTGCATTCCGGGCAGGCTACTTTCGGCCTGGCTTCAAACAGCGTATTGCCCTGTTCATCCTCAATCTTGCTGATAAAGAAAGGATCGACCAGGAAGCCGCCGTTGGCCATCACCGAATAGCCGCGCACCATCTGCAATGGCGTAAACGAAGCGGAGCCAAGCGCCAGCGATTCGGTGTGCACGATATTCTGCGCCGGGAAGCCAAAGCGTTGCAGATACTGCGCGGCGTAATCAACGCCCATCGCACGCATGGCGCGCACCATGACCACGTTCTTGGACTGACCCAGCCCCTGACGCAGGCGGATCGGGCCGTCGTAGGTCGCCGGTGAGTTTTTTGGCCGCCAGTCGGCGCCCGAGCCGGCATCCCAGCGGGAGATCGGCACGTCGTTCAGGATAGAGGCCAGCGTCAGCCCGCGATCCATCGCTGCGGTATACAGGAACGGCTTGATGTTCGAGCCTACCTGGCGCAGCGCCTGGGTCGCGCGGTTAAATTTGCTCAGGTTAAAGTCGAAACCGCCTACCAGTGCGCGAACGGCGCCGTTGTGCGGATCCAGCGAAACCAGCGACGAGTTAACGTCCGGCACCTGCGCCAGCCACCAGCCGGTATCCATCTGGCGAACCCAAATCTGCTGGCCCGGCTGCACCACTTCGGTCACGGAAGTCGGCGTGCGGCCCTGGACGGTATCGGATTTATAAGGCCGCGCCCAGCGTACGCCAGCCAGGTTCAGCGTCACGCTGCTGCCGTCGCGCATCAGTACCGTGGCTTCTTCGCGGTTGGCTTCGGTTACCACCGCCGGGAAGAGCGGGCCGTAAACCGGCAGCGCCTTCAGCGTTTTCAGGATCTCCGTACGGCCCCAGGCGGTCTGGCCGACTTTCCACAGCACGTTGGCCGGGCCGCGGTAGCCATGACGCATATCGTAATTCAGCACGTTGTCCTGCAACGCTTTCTGCGCGCCCAGCTGTAATTTACGGGTAATGGTCGTGGTGACTTTAAAGCCGTCGTTATACGCGTTGTCGCCGTAGCGTTTCACCATCTCCTGACGCACCATCTCGGTCAGATAAGGGGCGGAGAAGGCGATTTCCGGCGCGTGATAGTGCGCTTCCAGCGGCGAAAGGCGCGCTTCGTCATACTGCGCCTGCGTAATGTAATTCTGATCCAGCATGCGGCTGAGCACGACGTTGCGACGAGACAGCGCGCGAGTAGGGGAATAGAGCGGGTTAAAGGTCGATGGCGCTTTAGGCAGACCGGCGATCATCGCCATCTCGCCCAGCGAGAGTTGATCGACATTTTTGCCGAAATAGACCTGTGCAGCGGCGCCCACGCCATAGGCGCGGTAGCCCAGATAGATTTTGTTCAGGTAAAGCTCAAGGATTTCGTCTTTGCTCATCATCTGCTCAATGCGAATGGCGAGAAAAGCCTCCTTGATTTTACGCATCAGCGTACGCTCGGGGCTGAGGAAAAAGTTACGGGCCAGCTGCTGTGTGATGGTACTGGCGCCCTGGGAAGCGTGGCCGGAAACCAGCGCAATGCTTACCGCGCGGAAAATGCCGATAGGATCGATACCGTGATGCTCATAAAAGCGGCTGTCTTCGGTAGCGATAAAGGCCTTGACCATGACGGGCGGGATCTGCCCAAGCTTTAACGGGATGCGGCGCTTTTCGCCGTATTGAGCAATCAGCTCGTTATCCGCGCTGTAGACCTGCATGGGCGTTTGCAGCCGGACATCTTTCAGCGTGGCGACATCGGGCAGCTGCGGCTGTATGTACTGATACAGACCATAAATCGAGCCGGCTCCCAACAAAATGCAACACACTGCAAGGATCAAAAAATACTTTACGAACTTCACCTGATATTTTCCATCTTAAGTCGCCTGGACAGTTTATAAACAATCGCGCGGTAGTATAAAGGCAAGCCAGAGGCCTGGATACATCATTTTTCTACTGAGCAGGGAGACCGCGCGAAATGGCATTTCAGACATGGCAAGTCGGCCTGGATATTCAGAACGGACAGCTTTGCGCCCTGGGTATTCAATACCGTCGTAACGGCTGGCAACTGCGCCACTGGTGGCAACATGCGCTGCCGCACGATACGTTAACCAACGGGCTGGTGCAACGGCCCGACCCGCTTATTCCCCTGCTGCGACAGTGGCGAAAACGGCTGCCGCGGCAGATCTCGCTGCGCGTCGGCTTTCCCGCCCGGCTGGCGTTGCAGCACGCGCTGGCGCTGCCGCAAATCTCACTGCGTGAACCAGAGCGTAGCAGCTATATCGCGGCCGCGGCGAAGCGATTTTTTCCGATAGAGCCTGAAAAACTTGCGCTTGACTACCGCCAGGCAGCTGCCGACAGCGGGCAGCTGTGGCTGACCGCCGCCCGCCGGGACGCGGTTCATGACTGGCTATCGATGCTGAAGACGGCGGGACTCAACCCTCGGGTGCTGGAGCTGGCCCCGGCCGCGCTGTTTGCGCTGGCGCAAAGCCTGCGGCTCAGCCCGGATGCCGTGCTGGTGCACCGTTTACCCGACCACTGGCTCTGGTTTGGCGCGCGGCTACAGCCGCCATGGGGGTGGTGTCCCGCTGATGAAGCGGCCAACCTGGCGGCGCTGCGCGAAAAATACCTCGCCGATGCGGCCACGCTTTACTATAGCTCGGCCTTGCCGGAAGCGCTGCCTGCCAATGCGCTGTGGCTGGAGCCGCTGGCGGCTTTCGCTTTTAAGTCGCTGCCGTTGCCCGCGTACAGCGGCGCTTTTGCGCTGGCCGCCGGGCTGGCGCTGCGGCCGGAGGACGCCTGATGGTCTGGGTAAATTTTCTTCCCTGGCGTCGGCAGCGGCAGCGCCAACAGCTGCGCCGCGACGGCCTGTTGCTTATGGCGCTACTGGTTCTGTTGCTCGCGCTGACGATGCCCTTACTGGAGCAGCAGACGCTCGGCAAGCGGCAGCAGACCGGCTTGCGCTGGCTGAAAGAGACTAACGACCAGCTCGACAGGCTCAGCGCTCGCCTGGCTCGTCTGGAAGCCCGGCGCGATACGCTTCGACGCGCGCTGGCCATCAGTGAAGGCAGGCAGGCGCGCCTGCGCGAGTGGCAGGCATTTACGCGTGACCTGGCCGCAACCCTGCCAGCGGCGCTCTGGCTGAGCGAAATCAGCAAAACCGCGCAGAGTCTGACCGTCACCGGATTTTGCCTGCGGCTGGCTGAAGTTGAGGCGTTTCGTCAGCAGTTAGAGCGGTTTCACCTGTTTCAACAGGTCAACACCGGCAGGCTCAGCCGCGACGGAAAGGGCATTATCCGCTTCAGCCTGGAGGCCACGCTGCCGGAACAGGAACATGAGTAGCGTTCTGCTGCATCGCTGGCTCGCTTTGCCGTTCTGGCTAAGGCTGCTGTTGCTGGTGCTCTGCTTTATCACGGGCGCGCTGATGGTACGCCAGGTCTGGCTGCGGCCTCTTCAGCAGCAGGCTTTACAGGTGGCGCAGCAGCGGCAACAGGAGCACAAGCGCTATCGGCTGCTGCTGCACAATTTGCAACAGCGAAGCTCGCTGCACGAAGCCGAAGCGGATATCGCTGGCCTGCAACTGGCGTTACGGCCTGGGGCGGCGCGGCCTTTCTCGTGGCTACAGCTGAGCGAGGCGGCGGGCAACCGTTTACAGGGCTGGCAGCCAACGCCTCAGGGCGGCGAATTAACCCTGCTGCTTAGCTGGCCGCAGCTGCAGTCCGCGTTTCGCTATCTGAGCGAGCGGCAACCCGCCGTCAGGCTGGCGCAGTTCAGCCTGAAGCGGGTGGATGAACAGCTGCGGTTAAATCTGGTGGTGCAATATGAACGCTAGTGCCTTTTTAAAAGATTGGCTAAAACGCCCGGTAATACTGGTGGCTGCGCTGCTGCTGGGGTGTAGCGCGCTGGCGGCCCGCGATCCCTTTTCGCCGCCGGAAAACATGTTTTGTGACCCCCTGTTACCCATGCCGCCGCCGCAGCTGCGCGGCATCATCGGTCGGCCAGCGAACTACCGCGCCTGGCTGGTGACCCGTAGCGGCAGCGGTAAATTATGGGCTGCGCAGAGCTGGCCGGACGCTTACTGGCAGCTGCGGGACGTCACCGCGCTGGGCATTACGCTGGCGGCCGCCACGCCGTGCAGCGCGCCTTTAAGGATTAACTTGCAAGGAAGCCTTTATGAAACACCTTCGCCTGTGGAAAGTTCTTCTCCTGCTGCCGCTATGGCTGGCAACGCCATTGCGGGGCAGCCCGGCGCCGCTTTCCCTGGCGTTCGATGACGCGCCTGTCGGGCAAATTCTTCAGGCGCTGGCGGACTATCAGCAGCTGAATTTGCTGGTTGCGCCCGGCGTCGAGGGACGGCTTTCCGTCCGTTTAAAAGAGGTCAGCTGGCAGCAGGCGCTGACGCTGGTTTCCCGCCTGGCGAAGCTGAAGGTGAATAAAGAAGGCAACGTGCTGCTGGTTTTCCCGCAGGGCTGGCAGGAAGAGCAGCAGCGACGGCAAACGCTTGAGCGGGAGGAGGCGGAAAAGGCGCTGCCGCTTGATACGCTGGCGTTGCCGCTGCGCTATGCAGAGGCGGAAAAAGTCTACGGCAGCCTGCAGAGCGCGCAGGCGAAGCTGCTGAGTTCGCGCGGCAGCGTGACGGTAGATAAACGCACCAACAGCCTGATCCTGCGCGACACCCGAGCCGCGCTGAACGAGATCCAGCGCTGGGTCACGGCATTGGATACGCCGCTGGAGCAGGTCGAACTCGCCGCGCATATCGTTACCCTCAGCGAAGAGAGCCTGCGCGAGCTGGGCGTGCGCTGGGGCCTGGGCGGCGAAGAGCAGATCGCCCGCGCGCTGCGGGTCAGCCAGCTGCGCGTTGATCTACCGGTGGCTAATCCCGCACTGGCCTTAGGCTTTACCCTGGCGCGCCTGAACGGCAGGATGCTGGATCTGGAGCTGAACGCGCTGGAGCAGGAAAACAAACTGGAGATTATCGCCAGTCCCCGACTGTTCACCTCGCATCAGCAGCCCGCCAGTATTAAGCAGGGCACCGAAATCCCCTATGAGGTCTCCAGCGGCAGCAACGGTAAAACCAGCGTGGAGTTCAGGGAGGCGGTCTTAGGCATGGACGTAACGCCTTACGTGCAGCCGAACGGCCGCATCATGCTAAAGCTGCATATCAGCCAGAACCTGCCCGGCAGTACGGTACGCAGCGGCGAGGGCGAATATATCGCCATCGATAAACAGGAGATCCAGACCCAGGTCACGCTGAAAGATGGTGAAACGCTGGCGCTGGGCGGCATCTTCCAGCAGCAGCGCGCAAAAGGGCAGAGCCGGGTGCCGTTTCTTGGCTCTGTACCGCTGTTGGGCGCGCTTTTTCGCCATGCGACTACCGGCCAAAAAAAACGTGAGCTGGTGATCTTCATTACCCCAAGACTGATTCGTGACGAGTAAAGCTTTTTTGTAACAAACTGAGCGAGCGAGTGCTTTTTTAGCGGATTGCAGCCATATGCGTTTGACGCAAGGGCGGAATTAGCTTACAAGGTTTAGCGATTTTTGAATTACAGGCCTCGGTTTGGCTTTAAGAAAAAGCATTTACCCGTTTTTTATCGTGCGCAACCGGCGTAACCGATGCTGTGACATCGGCGTGATAAATGAAGCGGACTGAACGCGCCAGCTGTGGGCGCAATGGGCAAGGTCAATTTAATCGGTTGCCAAAACACCTTCAGTGTTGAGATAATTTTCCTCTGACTCTCGCACTATCGCTCATGAGGTTTCAGTTCATGTCCTGTCCGCTGTAGGACGGGGTATCATTAACGAATTGTCTTAGTAATACCGAAAAAATGGCAGAGAAACGCAATATCTTTCTGGTTGGGCCTATGGGTGCCGGCAAAAGCACTATTGGGCGTCAGTTAGCTCAGCAACTCAATATGGAATTTTTCGATTCCGATCAAGAAATTGAGCGACGTACCGGAGCGGATGTGGGCTGGGTGTTCGACGTCGAAGGCGAAGAAGGCTTCCGCGATCGCGAAGAAAAGATCATTAACGAACTCACCGAGAAGCAGGGCATTGTCCTGGCGACCGGCGGCGGTTCCGTTAAGTCTCGCGAAACACGCAACCGTCTTTCCGCTCGCGGCGTGGTGGTCTATCTGGAGACCACGATCGAAAAACAGCTGGCTCGTACGCAGCGCGATAAAAAGCGTCCTTTGCTGCAGGTGGATTCTCCACCGCGCGAAGTGCTGGAAGCGTTGGCGGACGAACGTAATCCGCTGTATGAAGAGATTGCTGACGTCACCATTCGTACCGATGACCAAAGTGCTAAAGTCGTCGCAAATCAAATCATTAACATGCTGGAAAAGAGCTAGCGGCTCTGCTCCGCCTGCGGGCCGAAAAGGAGTGCTTCATGGAGAAGATTACCGTCACTCTGGGGGAACGCAGTTACCCCATTACCATCGCTGCCGGACTGTTTAACGATCCGGCTTCTTTTTGGCCGCTTAAGGCGGGCGAGCGGGCAATGCTGGTCACTAACGACACGCTGGCACCGCTTTATCTTCAACCTGTTCGTCAGCGGCTGGAAAGCGCTGGTATAGAAGTGGACCAGGTGATCCTGCCCGATGGCGAGCAGCACAAAACGCTGGCGGTGATGGATCGGGTCTTTACCGCGCTGCTGGAAAAACCGCACGGTCGCGATACCACGCTGATTGCCCTGGGCGGCGGCGTGATTGGCGATCTGACCGGTTTCGCGGCGGCCAGCTACCAGCGCGGCGTGCGGTTTATTCAGGTTCCTACCACGCTGCTGTCGCAGGTGGACTCCTCCGTTGGCGGCAAAACGGCCGTTAATCATCCCCTTGGCAAGAACATGATCGGCGCGTTCTATCAGCCGGCTTCGGTAGTGATCGATATCAACTGCCTGAGCAGCCTGCCCGCTCGCGAGCTGGCGTCAGGTCTTGCGGAAGTGATCAAATACGGCATCATCCTCGACGGTGAGTTCTTCTGCTGGCTGGAAGCTAACCTGGATGCGCTGCTGGCGCTGGACGGCAAGGCGATGGCCTACTGTATTCGCCGCTGCTGCGAGCTGAAAGCCGAGGTCGTCGCCGCCGACGAGCGCGAAATGGGGCAGCGCGCGTTGCTGAATCTGGGCCACACTTACGGACACGCCATCGAAGCGCATATGGGCTACGGCAACTGGCTGCATGGCGAGGCCGTGGCGGCTGGCATGGTGATGGCCGCGCGTACCGCAGAGCGGCTGGGCGAGTTTTCCGCTGGCGATACCGACAGGATCATCAGCCTGCTGCAGCGTGCCGGACTGCCGGTGCACGGCCCGGAGAGCATGGCGGCGACGGATTATCTGCCGCATATGCTGCGTGATAAAAAAGTGCTGGCGGGCGAGCTGCGTCTGGTGCTGCCGCTGGCTTTAGGACAGGCCTGCGTGCGCGGCGGCGTTGCGCATGATACGGTGCTGGCAGCGATTAACGACTGTCAGAAACCGGCCTGAGCCGTTAGTTAACTACTGGCGTACACGTAAAGCGGCGCGGCTGCTTTACCGGAGGAGGTGAAATGGACGATTTTAAACCGGAAGATGAGTTAAAGCCTGATACCAGCGATCGCCGTCCACAGCGAGCGCGAAAAACGTCCTCTGCCCCTAAGGTGCCGGTATCACGCCAGCATCTGATGATGGGGGTAGGCGTGCTGGTGCTGCTGCTGATCGTGCTTGGCATCGGTTCAACGCTGAACTCGTCGGACAGCGGCGATAAAAAAGCCGCCCAGACGCCGGCCACCTCCGGCGGCAGCGATAAAAATATCGATCTGACCGGCTCTTCTTCCATGAGCGGACAGAGCGGCGCGCAGCAGCCTGGCGCTGATGCAAGCGCCTCTGGCGCGGGCGGGCAGCCTGCCGAGGGCTCAGCCGCATCCGGTAATGCACCTCAGGAACTGAGTGCCCCGCCAGTCGCCTCCACGCCGACCGAAGCGCAGCCCGTGCAGACCCCGGCGGGCCAACAGCGCGTCGAGCTGCCGGGCGATCTCAATAGCGCGCTCTCTAACCAGCAGAATCAGGTGGATGCGGCCAGCACGGATATGCAGGGCAGCTCGCTGCCGCTGGCACCGGCGACCGTTGCGGGCGGCGGCACTGCTGGCAAACCGGTCACCGCGCCGCAGACGTCTCAGCCTGCGCCTGCACGTTCGGCTACGCGTCAGCCTGCCGCGCCTCAGCAGCACACCAGACCCGCCACGCACAAACCTGCGGCGGCGAAACCGGTCGCGAAAGAGAGCCACAGCGCGCCGGTAGCCGCGCCTGCTGCGGTAACCGGCGGCAACTATACGTTGCAGCTGAGCAGCGCTTCGCGTCCCGATACGCTTAACGCGTGGGCGAAAAAGCAGAACCTGAGCGGCTATCACGTGTATAAAACCACGCGCAACGGCCAGCCCTGGTACGTACTGGTAAGCGGCGCTTACGCCACGCCGGCAGATGCAAAACGCGCGGTAGCTTCGCTGCCGTCAGAGGTGCAGGCGAAAAACCCCTGGGTGAAACCTGTCAGCCAGGTGAAAAAAGAGTCAGCAAATTAACGGCTATTGAGCCTGACGATGTTCTCTGCCAGCCCGCGTTATGCGGGCTGGTAATTTAAAGCGCAGATATGCTGTCGGTGTAACCGCAGCCAGAAGAGTAAGTGTAATAAAACGACGGCATGAAAAAAAATCGCGCTTTTTTAAAATGGGCGGGCGGCAAGTTCCCGCTGCTTAACGATATCCAGCGTCACCTGCCGGAAGGGGATTGCCTGATTGAACCCTTCGTTGGCGCAGGGTCCGTATTCCTCAATACGCATTTCTCGCGCTACGTGCTGGCGGATATCAACAAAGATTTGATCAACCTGTACAACGTGGTAAGAGATCGCGCGGACGAGTTTGTGGCGGATGCCAGCCAGCTGTTCACGACCGAAAGCAACGACGCTGAGTTCTACTACGCTCGCCGGCTGGAGTTTAATCGATCTACTGATGCCTGGCGCCGCAGCGTGCTGTTTTTGTACCTTAACCGCCACTGCTACAATGGACTGTGCCGCTACAATTTAAGCGGCGAGTTTAACGTACCTTTTGGCCGCTACCGCAAACCCTATTTTCCTCAGGATGAGCTGTACTGGTTCTCCGAGCGGTCGCAAAACGCCACCTTTATCTGCGAATCATACGCTGATACGCTGGGTCGGGCGGAGCCGGGATCGGTGGTCTACTGCGATCCGCCCTATGCGCCGCTGTCGGCCACGGCAAATTTCACCGCTTACCACACCAACAGCTTTAGCCTGGCGCAGCAGCAGCACCTGGCGGAGCTGGCGGAGAAGCTGGCGCGTGAAAGCCGTATTCCGGTACTGATCTCCAATCACGATACGCCGCTGACCCGCGAGTGGTATCAGGCCGCGCAGCTGCATCAGATTAAAGCTCGTCGCTCGATCAGCCGCAGCGGCAGCGGGCGTTTGCAGGTCAACGAGCTGCTGGCGCTGTTTAGCAGCGACTGATCCTCAACAGCACTACGTGCCTGTCGCCAGGCGCGCTAAATTGGGAGAAATGGATGAAAAAGTTTTTGCTCGCTCCGTCAATTCTGTCTGCAGACTTTGCTCGCCTGGGCGAAGACACGGCTAAAGCGCTGGCTGCCGGTGGCGATGTCGTGCATTTCGACGTCATGGATAATCACTACGTGCCCAATCTGACTATGGGGCCGATGGTGCTGAAAGCGCTGCGTAATTACGGCATTACCGCCCCGATCGATGTGCACCTGATGGTGAAACCGGTCGATCGCCTGATCCCCGATTTTGCCAAGGCTGGTGCCAGCTATATCACCTTCCACCCGGAAGCGTCCGAGCATGTTGACCGCACGCTACAGCTGATCAGAGAGCATGGCTGTAAAGCAGGGCTGGTGTTTAACCCGGCCACGTCGCTCAGCTATCTGGACTACGTTATGGACAAAATCGACGTGGTGCTGATCATGTCCGTTAACCCGGGCTTCGGCGGTCAGTCGTTTATTCCCGGCACGCTGGACAAGCTGCGCCAGGCCCGTAAGCTAATCGACCAAAGCGGCTACGATATTCGCCTGGAAGTGGACGGCGGCGTGAAGACAGAAAACATCGGCGAAATCGCCGCGGCCGGCGCCGATATGTTCGTGGCCGGATCCGCTATTTTCAATCAGCCTGACTATAAAAAAGTCATTGATGATATGCGCACGGAACTGGAGAAATCTCGTCATGGCTCATTTCACTGATATTCGCGCGCTGGCGTTCGATCTTGACGGCACGCTGACCGACAGCGCGCCGGGCCTGACCAGCGCGGTAGACGCCGCTTTGCAGTCGCTCAACCTTCCGGCGGCGGGTCTGGCGCGCGTCTCCACCTGGATTGGCAACGGCGCGGACGTGCTGATTGAACGCGCGCTGACCTGGGCGCTGGGACACGCGCCGGAAAGCGATCTGCTGCGCGACGCGCGGGTGCTGCTTGATAAGCATTATGCTGTCGTTGTCGAAAGCGGCAGTAAACTCTTCCCCGGCGTGAAAGAAGGCCTGCAAAAACTGGCGGCCACCGGGATGCCGATGGCTATCGTGACCAACAAGCCGACGCCGTTTGTCGCGCCTTTGCTGGCCTCGCTCGGCATTGACGACTGCTTTTCGCTGATTATCGGCGGCGACGACGTGACGGCGAAAAAACCGCATCCGGCCCCGCTGTTTCTGGTGCTGGGCAAGTTTGGCCTGCTGCCCGGCGAACTGCTGTTCGTGGGCGATTCCCGCAACGATATTCAGGCGGCGAAAGCGGCGGGCACGCCCTGCGTAGGGCTGACCTACGGCTATAACTACGGCGAGCCGATTGCGAGCAGCCAGCCGACGCTGGTGCTTGACCATTTTAATGATTTGTTGCCCGCATTAGGGCTGTAACGACCAGGACGAAAAAGATGAAACCCATCGTATTTAGCGGCGCGCAGCCTTCCGGCGAACTGACCATCGGTAACTATATGGGAGCGTTGCGTCAGTGGGTCAGCATGCAGGACGACTACAACTGCATTTACTGCATTGTCGATCTTCATGCCATTACGGTACGTCAGGATCCGGCTGCGCTGCGTAAAGCGACCCTGGATACGCTGGCGCTCTATCTGGCCTGCGGCATCGATCCCCAGAAAAGCACTATCTTCGTGCAGTCGCACGTGCCGGAGCACACGCAGCTGAGCTGGATCCTGAACTGCTATACCTATTTCGGCGAGCTGAGCCGCATGACGCAGTTCAAGGACAAATCCGCACGCTATGAAGAGAATATCAACGCGGGCCTGTTCGATTATCCGGTGCTGATGGCGGCGGATATCCTGCTTTACCAGACCACGCAGGTGCCGGTTGGCGAAGATCAGAAGCAGCATCTGGAGCTGAGCCGCGACGTGGCCGCGCGTTTCAATGCGCTCTATGGCGATGTGTTTAAGGTGCCGGAGCCGTTTATTCCGAAATCCGGCGCGCGCGTCATGTCGCTGCTGGAGCCGACCAAAAAGATGTCCAAGTCGGACGATAACCGCAACAACGTGATCGGCCTGCTGGAAGATCCGAAGTCGGTGGTCAAGAAGATTAAGCGCGCCATGACCGATGGCGACGAGCCGCCGGTCGTGCGCTATGACGTAAAAAACAAAGCGGGCGTTTCTAACCTGTTGGATATCCTGTCCGGCGTCACCGGCACCAGCATTCCCGATCTGGAAAAGCAGTTTGAAGGCCAGATGTACGGGCACCTGAAAGGCGCGGTAGCCGATACGGTTTCCGGGATGCTGAGCGAGCTGCAGGAGCGCTATCATCGTTATCGCAATGATGAGGCTTTCCTGGAGCAGGTTATGCGTGACGGCGCGGTGAAAGCTCGCGCTCAGGCGCAGGAAACGCTGAAAAAAGTCTACGAAGCCGTAGGCTTTGTCGCCCAGCCGTAACGGCTAACCTGAACGGCGCCCTTGAAAGTCAGTCCGGGGCGCCGTTTTTTATGGGCTGGCTAAAACCAGCGCAGCGGCTCGCGTAAGGCCACCACCCGACCGATGATAATCAACGACGGGCTTTGCGCCTGCGTGGCCAGCTCGGCCAGCTCGCTCAGCTGCCCTGCCACAACGCGTTGTCGGGTCGAGGTGCCGTTTTCCACCAGCGCCACCGGCATCCCGCCGCTCATACCGTGCGCCAGCAGCTGCCGCTGGATCTCCGCCGCCTGCGTCAGACCCATATAGAACACCAGCGTCTGCCGCTCCGCCGCCAGGTTTTGCCAGTCCAGCTCACCGTTTTTCTGCACGTGGCCGGTCACCAGCCGCACGCTCTGCGCATAATCGCGATGGGTAAGCGGGATGCCGCTGTAGGCCGAGCAGCCCGACGCGGCGGTAATGCCCGGCACCACGGAAAAAGGAATGCCCGATCCGGACAGCGCCTCCAGCTCCTCCGCGCCGCGCCCAAAAATAAAGGGATCGCCGCCTTTCAGCCGCACCACGCGTTTTCCCTGGCCCGCCTGCTCCAGCAGGATTTGATTGATCTCCTCCTGGGGTACGCAGTGATAGCCCGCGCGTTTACCGACGAAGATCCTTTCCGCATCGCGCCTGACCAGCTCCAGCACCTCTTCAGATACCAGCCTGTCGTAAACCACCACGTCCGCCTGCTGGATCTGCTGTAGCCCTTTCAGCGTCAGCAGGCCCGCGTCGCCTGGCCCGGCGCCGACCAGCACCACTTCGCCCTGTTGCGCCAGCGGCTCGTTAAACAGCGCTTCCGTCAGCTTTTCCGCCTGCTTATCGTCCCCGTTGGCGAGCGTTTGCGCCAGCCGGTCGTGGTGGAACAGTTTTTCCCAGAAGCGCCTGCGCTGCCCGGCTTCGTTAAAGGTTGATTTTACCCGTGGTCGTAACGCGCCCGCCCACGCGGCAACTTTGCCCAAATGCTGCGGCAGCAGCGCTTCGATTTTTTCCCGCAGCAGGCGAGCCATCACCGGCGCGTCGCCAGCGCTGGAAATGGCAATCATCAGCGGCGAACGATCGACCACGGAAGGCATGATGGCGCTGGCCTGGGCAGGCGCGTCCACCACGTTGCAGAACATCTGCCGGGCGCTGGCGTAGTCGCTGACCTGCTGATTGACCTCATGACTGTCCGTCGCCGCTATTGCCAGCCAGCAGCCGTCAAGGTGTTCAGGGCTGAAGCGCGCTTCCCGCAGCGTCAGCTTCCCGGCCTGCTGCCATTCGTAAAAGGGGGAGGAAAAATGCGTGGCGCAGACGCGGACATCCGCCCCAGCCTTCAGCAGCAGCCGCGCTTTGCGCTCGGCCACGGCGCCGCCGCCGACCAGCAGGACGGTCTTATGGCGCAGGTCGCAAAAAAGAGGAAACCAGTTCACAGGAGGCTCGCAATAAAAAAGGGCCGCAATGCGCGGCCGTGAAAAAGAGAGAAGGGCTTATATCGCCACTTCCACCATGCCGTCGCGGACTCTGGCGGGCCAGGCGGGGATCGAGCGGCTCTCATCCTCCATACAGAGGCCGTCGCTCAGGCGAAAACGCTGCTTCTTCAGCGGGCTGGCAACCCACAGGCTTTGCTGGTGCTCGGCAATCAGGCCACGTGAGAGCACGCTGGCCTGGGCAAAGGGATCGATATTGCTCAGGGCGAACACCGCTTCATCGGCGCGAGGGCGAAACAGGGCAACCTGTTCTCCCGCCACCAGCGCACAAACGCCGGTGGCGGGCTGAATACTTTCTAAAGGGCAAACGCTATGCCACTGGCTCATGGCTGTTCCTCCATAACAACGGGAATACGCTCTTCGGGCCGCGCGGGCCGGTGCTGCTGACGCTCCGGCACGCTCTGCACCAGCGGGTCGCGGCTGTCGCTGTTGATAAAGTGGCGGAAGCGGGCAAGCCGCTCCGGTTGCGCAAGGGTTGCCTGCCACTCACAGACGAAGCGCTCGCGCAGGCGGGCCAGGTCGGCCTCCAGCTGCGCGTTGAGGCCCAGCTTGTCGTGGATAATGACCTGGCGCAGATAGTCGATGCCGCCGTCCAGGCTCTCCAGCCACAGCGAGGTGCGCTGCAATTTATCGGCGGTGCGGATATAAAACAGCATAAAGCGATCCAGATAGCGGATAAGCGTGTCCCGATCCAGATCCGCCGCCAGCAGATCGCCGTGGCGCGGCTTCATACCGCCGTTGCCGCAGACGTAAAGGTTCCAGCCTTTTTCCGTAGCGATGATGCCGACATCTTTGCTTTGCGCTTCCGAGCATTCACGGGTGCAGCCCGACACGCCAAATTTCATCTTGTGCGGCGTGCGGATGCCCTTGTAGCGGTTTTCCAGCTCCACGCCCAGCCCCACAGAGTCGCCGACGCCGAAGCGGCACCAGCTGCTGCCCACGCAGGTTTTCGCCATGCGCAGCGCTTTGGCGTAGGCGTGGCCGGTTTCAAAACCGGCTTCGATCAGCGTCTGCCAGATGGCGGGCAGATCGTCTTTCTGCGCGCCGAACAGACCGATGCGCTGCGAGCCGGTGATCTTGGTGTAAAGGCCGTAGCGGCTGGCAACCTCGCCAATGGCTATCAGCCCGGCTGGGGTGATCTCGCCGCCCGCAGAGCGCGGGATCACGGAGTAGGTGCCGTCTTTCTGAATATTGCCAAGAAAGCTGTCATTGCTGTCCTGCAAAGGCACCAGCGAAGGCTGGAGGGCATAATCGTTCCAGCACGAGGCAAGTAATGACGCTACCGTGGGTTTACAGACCTCGCAGCCATAGCCCTGGCCATATTTGCTAAGCAGCTGCTCAAAGGTTTGGATCTCTTCCACGCGGATCAGGTGATACAGCTCCTGGCGGGAATAGTGAAAGTGTTCGCAAAGGTGGCTGTTAACTTCAATGCCCTGGCGGCTCAGCTCGGCGTTCAGCACCTGGGTCATCAGCGGCACGCAGCCGCCGCAGCCGGTGCCGGCTTTGGTTTCCGCCTTCAGCGCCGCCACGGTATGGCAGCCGTTGTGGATCGCCAGCACCAGGTCGCCTTTGGTGACGTCAAAGCAGGAACAGATTTGCGCCGTTTCCGGCAGCGAATCCACGCCCAGCGCCGGTTTGCTTCCCGCATGGGCGGGCAGGATCAGCGTGTCGGGGTTGTCCGGCAGTTCGATGCCGTTAAGCATCAGCTGCAGCAGATTGCCGTAGTCGCTGGTATCGCCCACCAGCACCGCGCCCAGCAGCTTTTTATTGTCCGCGCTGACCACCAGACGCTTATAGACCTCTTTGTTTTCATCCAGGTAGAGATAGCTGCGCGCGCCTTCCGTCCGGCCGTGCGCATCGCCGATACCGCCGACGTCCACGCCCAGCAGCTTGAGCTTCGCGCTCATATCCGCGCCGGTAAAGGCGTTCTCCCGACCCAGCAGGCTGTCTGCCGTAACCTGCGCCATTTTGTAGCCCGGCGCCACCAGGCCATACACGCGTTCCTGCCAGGCGGCGCATTCGCCAATGGCGTAAATATCTGCATCCGTAGTGCGGCAGCTGTCGTCAATCACTACGCCGCCGCGCGGGCCAATGGCAAGGCCGGCTTCTCTGGCGAGACGATCCTGCGGGCGAATGCCGGTGGAAAACACGATAAAATCGACCGCCAGCTGGCTTTCATCCGCAAACTGCAGGATTTTTCCGCCTGACGGGCCGTCAATAATCTGTCGGGTATTTTTGCTGGTATGAACGGCAACGCCCATTCCTTCGATTTTTTTCCGCAGCAGCTTTCCGCCCAGCGGATCGAGCTGTTCCGCCATCAGCACGGGCGCGAACTCCACCACGTGCGTTTCCATGCCCAGATTTTTCAGCGCGCCGGCGGCCTCCAGCCCCAGCAGACCGCCGCCGATCACCGCGCCGCTACGGCTGTTACGGGCGCAGGCTTCGATTGCGTCCAGATCGTCCAGCGTACGATAAACAAAGCAGCTGTTCCCGTCGGCGCCTGCAATTGGCGGCACCCAGGGATAAGAGCCGGTCGCCAGCACCAGCTTATCGTAACTCACCGCGCGGCCCTGGTCGGAATACACCACCTTTTCCTGGCGGTCGATTGTTAAGGCCTTTTCACCAGTTAGCACGCTTATTTTATGCTTTTCGCAGAAGCCTTCCGCCACCAGCGAAAGGGCCTCGGCGCTGTGATGGGTGAAATAAGCGGAGAGATGCACGCGATCGTAAGCCACGCGAGGCTCTTCGCAAAAAACCGTGATGTCGAACTGCTCCGGCGCGGCCTTTTCGGCCAGCTCTTCCAGCAGGCGATGCCCTACCATGCCGTTGCCAATAATAACGAGTCGGGTGCGCATTTGTGCCTCACATTACAAAATAATGCCGCTACAATAGCGCGCAAAACTCCAGGGTTATTGATGTATATCAAGCCAGTTTTTAAATACCCCTTTATGGGTAGAGTGATGATTTTTAAGCTTTTTTAAGTAAGTTATGGATTTTACTGGTATTGCTCCCGTCTCGCTCCGCCACAAAGGATGGTATGGTTAAAAAAACCACCGACGTTCAGGAGCGTGTTTATGCAGGCTATTCCATTAAAAAGCATTCACCATGTGCGATTGCCGTGGCGTGAGGGACTCTGGCAGATTGCTATCCGCGACGGCAAAATCGCCACGATCTCGCCCCAGTCGCACGGCGCCGCGCAGGAAGGATCGCTGGATGCGGAGGGCGGGCTGGCTTTTCCGCCTTTTATTGAGCCGCATATCCATCTTGATACCACCCAGACCGCAGGCGAACCGGCCTGGAATGAATCCGGTACGCTGTTTGAAGGCATTGAGCGCTGGGCAGAGCGTAAAGCGATGTTGGATCATGAAGATGTCAAAACCCGCGCGCGGCAGACGCTGAAATGGCAGATCGCCAACGGTATCCAGCATGTGCGCACGCACGTAGACGTGTCCGATCCCTCGCTTACCGCGCTGCGGGCCATGCTGGAAGTGAAAAGCGAGATGGCACCCTGGGTCGATATCCAGATCGTCGCGTTTCCGCAGGAGGGCATTCTCTCGTACCCCGATGGCGAAGCCCTGCTGGAAGAGGCGCTGCGGCTGGGCGCGGACGTGGTTGGCGCTATCCCGCATTTTGAATTTACGCGCGAGTATGGCCTGGAGTCGCTGCATAAAACTTTCGCGCTGGCGCAGAAGTATCAGCGCATGATTGACGTGCACTGCGACGAAATCGACGACGAACAGTCGCGCTTTGTGGAAACCGTCGCCGCGCTGGCGCTGCGCGAGAAAATGGGCGCCCGCGTCACCGCCAGCCATACCACGGCGATGCACTCTTATAACGGCGCTTATACCTCGCGTCTGTTTCGGCTGCTGAAGCTTTCCGGCATCAATTTTGTCGCCAATCCGCTGGTGAATATCCATCTTCAGGGACGCTTCGACAGCTATCCCAAACGGCGCGGCGTAACGCGGGTAAAAGAGATGCTGGAGGCGGAGATCAACGTCTGCTTTGGCCACGATGACGTTTTCGATCCCTGGTATCCGCTCGGCACCGCCAATATGCTTCAGGTGCTGCATATGGGGATGCATGTTTGTCAGCTGATGGGGTATGGCCAGCTGGATGAAGGCATTAAGCTGATTACGCATAACAGCGCCAGAACCCTACAGCTGCAGGATTACGGCATTCAGAGCGGCAACAGCGCCAACCTGATTATCCTGCCTGCGGAGAACGGTTTTGATGCGCTGCGGCGTCAGGTGCCGACGCGTTATTCGATCCGTCAGGGAAGGGTGATTGCACAAACGCAGCCTGCGGCGAGCACAATTTATTTAGCGGAGAGCGAAAAAGTGGATTTTCGGCGCTAATAAAAAAGGCCGGTTTCCCGGCCTTTCCCGTTAGTGCGAGGACATATGCCCGTGCAGCTTGTGTTTGCTGACGAAGCCCAGCAGCAGGCACATCACGAACACCACCGCGTACAGCATGTTAGCGGTAGAGAGCGCCGCGTGAGCGCCGTGCTTATCCACAATCGGGCCGGTGACCACGAAAGTCAGCATGGTGCCAACGGTGCCGCAGGTCAGAATAAAGTTCACCAGCTTTGGCGAAGAGACTTTAGTCTGGAGCGATCCCAGCGTAATGATGGTGGTGTAGATGGCGCTGGAGAAGAAGCCCAGGCTCATCATGATCCACTTCAGCATGCTGGCGTCGCTGCTGCTGATAAACCAGTACATCAGCGCCGTCGCCAGCAGCGCCAGTACGGTGACGATGCGCTGCGGATCGAAGAAGCGCAGAATGGCGCTGAACGCCCACATGCCGATCATATAGGCGGTCCAGAAGTTGCCGACCAGCGCGCCAGCCTGGGTCAGATCCATGCCCATGGTTTTTGTGGCGTACAGCGGCACCCAGCCGATAAAGCCAAGCTGGCCGAGGATGTAGCAGAGCGCGGCGACAGACAGGAACAGCACGCCGATGCCCCATTTCTCTTTTTCCACGTTCTGAACGGCGGCTTTTTTGCCCAGCACGGGAAACTCAAAGCAGAGCGCCAGCACAAAAATAGCCAGGTAGATCACGCCGATACAGACATAAACCCAGTACCACGGCAGCGAACGCGCCAGCAGCGCGGCGGCGATAATGGGAAAAATAGTGCCCGCCATGCTGAAGAAGGAGTCGGTAAACAGCAGGCGCGAACCGCGCTGACGGCCTTCGTACAGATGGGTGATCAGGAAAGTACCAATCGACATGGTGATGCCGCTGACCACGCCCAACACGAACATACAGAGCGAGAAGACGCTCAGCGAGTGGCTGGTCATTAGCCCCAGTATGGCGAGCACCATCAGCACGAAGCCGAAAATCAGCTGTCGGCGCAGAGGAATGATTTCCATCAGCCAGGCGTTAAGAAACACGGCGACTAAAATGCCGGCGTTCAGGAAGGTGAAGGTGTTGCTCATCTGCGCAACTGGCAGATGAAAATAGTCAGCAATATTCTCCAATACCATACCGGTGACGATTACTACCGCGCCGGTTAGCGCATAGGAGAAAAAGCTGATCCAGGTAAGCCCGATTCGATCGCGATTAGTCATAGTTGTGGCCCGTGGAGTCAAGAGTTGTGAGGCTGGACGCTCACGCTAAGCGCGGGCAGTTTAGCTGGATTCGTGATCTGCTTAAATAAATAATGCAAGTTTCCCCAGCGATTTCAGGATATTCGTGATGAATATCACCGTTTTTTGCCTGGCGAAAGCGTTTGCGTCGGCCCGGCACGCGTAAAAATAGGTAAAACGCTGGCGCAGGGATAAGCGCCTCTTTACAATCAGCTTTCGGCCTGTAGCCCTTAAGTAAGGAATCTTTTATGTTAAAACGTACTTTGACAGCGGTCGCCACCGTGTTTGCGTTATCTACGCTCTCCGCTTCTGCCCTGGCGGCAAAAGGAGATACGCACGTGCTGCTGACCACCTCTGCTGGCAATATTGAGCTGGAACTCAATAATCAAAAGGCCCCGATTTCCACGAAGAACTTTGTTGATTACGTCAACAATGGCTTCTACAACAACACCGTTTTCCATCGCGTGATCCCGGGCTTTATGGTGCAGGGCGGCGGCTTTACCGCCGATATGCAGCAGAAACCTGGCGCCGCGCCGATTAAAAACGAAGCGGATAACGGCCTGCTGAACAAGCGCGGCACCATCTCCATGGCCCGCACCGCCGATAAAGACAGCGCTACCAGCCAGTTCTTTCTCAATGTAGCGGACAACGCTTTCCTGGATCACGGCCAGCGTGACTTTGGCTATGCCGTCTTTGGCAAAGTGGTGAAAGGCCAGGAAGTGGTGGATAAAATCGCTCAGGTGCCGACCCAGAATATGGGGCCATACCAGAACGTGCCGGTTAAACCTGTCGTGATCCTTTCCGCAAAAATCCTGCCTTAACGCTCCGGTCGGGGGATTGCTGCTGATAATCAGCTAAGCTTTTAGCAGCAATTACCCCTTCAAGGAGAACTCATGTCCAGAAAGCTCACCGACAAGCAAAAAAATACGCTCTGGCAGCAGCGTCTGCCGACCAACTTCCTGGCGAGCTTTTTATTAACGGGTTCCCTGCCCGAACTGGGCACGCGCAATCCGGGTCTGCCTCATCTGCGCGCCATGCACCGCGCGCTTTTTCAGGATGTGCTGGAGGAGGCGGGCGAGCTGCGCGAAGTCGATATCGCCATCGGCGACACGCCCTGCTGCCACTTTGAATACATCGAGAAAGAAGGCAACGCGCTGATGCAGGCGCTGGAAGAAGAGAACGGTCTGGCCGATCTGCCGCTGGATCGCATGGCGGAAAGGCTCGCCTGGTACTACTGCGAGCTGACCGTGCTGCATCCTTTTCTGCGCGGCAACGGACGCGCCCAGCGGCTTTTTTTCGAACAGCTGATTATCCATGCCGGTTGCGACATTCAATGGAGCCTGATCGACAGCGAAAGCTGGCAGGCGGCCGTTAAGGCAAGCCTGGCGGGCGACTTATCGCTGCTGGAAGCCGCTTTCGGCAAAGTCATCAGCGAGCGGGACGAAAACGCGTAGAATAGCGGCGTTTCTTTTTTCCCGGAGCTTGTATGCTGCTGCTGATCGATAACTATGACTCTTTTACCTGGAACCTTTATCAATATTTTTGTGAAGCAGGCGCAGATGTTCACGTCAGACGTAACGACGAGCTGACGCTGGCGCAAATAAGCGAGCTAAAGCCTGAACATCTGGTGATTTCGCCGGGGCCGTGCACGCCCAACGAGGCGGGCATCTCGCTGGAGGCTATCCGGGCCTTCGCCGGAAAAATCCCGGTGCTTGGCGTTTGTCTGGGGCATCAGGCGATAGCGCAGGCTTTTGGCGCGCGTATTGTGCGGGCGCGTGAGGTAATGCACGGTAAAACCTCGCTGATTGAGCATAATAACAGCGGCGTTTTTAACGGCCTGAATCATCCGCTACGGGTAACGCGCTATCATTCGCTAATCGTCGAGGCTGCCTCGCTCCCCGCCGATTTTGAGGTGACGGCCTGGTCGCTGCGCGACGGCGAGAAGGACGAGATCATGGGCGTGCGGCATCGTGATTTGCCGCTGGAAGGCGTGCAGTTTCATCCGGAAAGTATCCTCAGCGAGCAGGGGCATCAGCTGCTGAAGAATTTCCTCAGGCAATAAATTTGGTTGCCTTAAAGTGATTTTTTATGCATATTTTGTGATTATAATTTCAGTGGCTCTGTAACGTAAAAAGATGAGGTTGGCAATGGCAGCGGATAAATTATCGGTAACGCGCTCGACGTTTGATGAAGTGATTTTGCCTGTTTATGCACCAGCGCAGTTTGTGCCGGTTAAGGGAAAAGGCAGCCGCGTCTGGGATCAGCAGGGTAAAGAGTACGTCGACTTTTCCGGCGGTATCGCCGTTACCGCGCTGGGCCACTGTCATCCGGCGCTGGTGGAAGCGCTGAAAACGCAGGGTGAAACCCTGTGGCACACCAGCAACGTCTTCACCAACGAACCCGCGCTGCGCCTGGCCAGCAAGCTGATTGCCGCCACTTTCGCCGAACGCGTGTTCTTCGCTAACTCCGGCGCGGAAGCCAACGAGGCGGCCTTTAAGCTGGCTCGTTATTACGCGACTAAACGCCATTCGCCTTTTAAAAGCAAAATTATCGCGTTTCATAACGCCTTCCACGGCCGCACGCTGTTTACCGTTTCCGTCGGCGGCCAGCCGAAATATTCCGACGGCTTTGGCCCTAAACCAGCGGACATCGTCCACGTGCCGTTTAACGATCTTAACGCGGTAAAAGCGGTTATCGACGACCATACCTGCGCCATCGTGGTGGAACCTATCCAGGGCGAAGGCGGCGTGATGCCGGCTACTCAGGCGTTTATGCAGGGGCTG
The DNA here is from genome assembly GCF_030433775.1 of Erwinia sp. PsM31. Lineage (NCBI taxonomy): Bacteria > Pseudomonadati > Pseudomonadota > Gammaproteobacteria > Enterobacterales > Erwiniaceae > Erwinia > Erwinia sp. PsM31. The sequence goes on along the minus strand of NZ_JARUWZ010000009.1, from coordinate 26,706 downwards.
CGCGAGCTGTGCGACCAGCATCAGGCGCTGCTGGTGCTGGATGAGGTACAGAGCGGCATGGGCCGCAGCGGCAAGCTGTTTGCGTATGAACACTACGGCGTCCAGCCCGATATTCTGACCACCGCCAAAGCGCTGGGCGGCGGCTTTCCGGTCAGCGCCATGCTGACCACCAACGAGATCGCCTCGGTGATGGCGCCCGGCGTGCACGGCACCACCTATGGCGGCAACCCGCTGGCCTGCGCGGTAGCGGAAGCGGCGCTGGATATCATCAATACGCAAGAAGTGCTGAACGGTGTAGAGGCGCGCCGCGAGCAGTTTGTCGCCGCGCTGAAAGCGCTGGACGCGCAGCTGGATCTGTTCAGCGACATTCGCGGCAAAGGCCTGCTGATTGGCGCGGCGCTGAAGCCGCAGCATGCCGGTAAAGCGCGCGATATTCTGAACGCCGCCGCCGCCGAAGGCGTAATGATCCTCAATGCCGGGACGGACGTGATCCGTTTTGCGCCGTCGCTGGTCATTGAACCGACCGATATCGAAGAGGGCATGAACCGCTTCGCCACCGCCGTGAAAAAACTGCTGGCTTAACTCGTCAGGCCGGAAGCCTCGCGCTTCCGGCTAAACAGGCGCGTCGTCTGCACCAGGCCGCTTACACGCGCCGAAAAACTTCTGCTCAGCATCATCAGGCTGATTTCCGTAAATGGCGCGACAGCCAGCGGCCATGATGAGGTCGGCTGCTCCAGGCCAACGAAGAAATAGTGTGCATCACGCCAAGATGTTCCAGAATGCGCTTTATGTGCCTTTCCATCACCGTCGTCGCGCCCTGCTGAAAGGGCGTATCCGTCTCCAGCACGTTGTTTGTGGAACTCGGCCCGTCATACTCCAGCCGCTGCTGGCAGCGCTGTAGCGCAATTTCGCACGCCTGTAGATAGCGCTCGGCCAGCTGCGGCGTCAGCATGGTATGTTCACGCGCTAAAATGGTCATGGCGTTGATATGCTCAACGATAAACTGACTGTGCGTAACCCAAAGCTTCATATCGGCCAGGTAGCGGGCGTCGAAACCCGGCTCCTGCATCGCCTGGTTCAGCGAGTTAAACAGCGCGTTGTGCGCCTGGTTAACGCGCATACGCTGCCAGGCAAGCTTCTGCGGACTCTCTTCGTCCCCCAGCAGTTTCTGGAGCGCTTCCTGATAGGTTTCCAGCGCGTCGTGCGCATTCTGCCGCAGCAGGCCGCTTTGCCACTGCGGCCACAGCCAGATCATCCCGGCAAAGGCGATCAGGCAGCCCATCAGCGTATCCAGCAGGCGCGGCAGCAGAAAGTCGGCGCCGTTCAGCGACAGCAGCTGAAGCGAATATACCGCCGTCACGGTAAAGCCGATCGTCGCCAGGCCGTAATATTTGCGGATCACCAGATAGCCCGCCAGCGTCAGCGTCAGCATCACCAGCAGCACAGCCGATTCCGGCACCTGAAAGCGTAGCGTCAGCGCGGCCACCACCAGCCCGCCCAGCGTGCCCAGCGCACGGTGCTGAATACGTACCCTGGTCGCGCTGTAGCCGTTCTGGCTGACAAACATCACCGTCATCAGCAGCCAGTAAGGCTTGGGCAGATTAAACGAGAGCGCCAGGGTGCTGGCGAAAGCGAGCATAACCGCAAACCTGGCGGCGGTGCGCAGCGCGGCGGATTTCAGCGACAGATAGCTTCTGATGGCAGATAGCAGCGGCAGTCGTTTCTGACGATCCGCCATCAGATCGCGCTGGTAAAGCGGACGCTGGGTACGCAGCACGCGGGCGATACGGCTGAAATGCCAGGCGCAAAAGTTGCCGACCGGGTTGGCGGGATGCTGGCGGGCAATTTTTTCCAGCGCCTGCAGCTGTTTATCCATGCTGAAACGTGTCGGCAGACGGTGATAGAGAATATCGTCCGCCAGCTCGCGCAGCCTGGCCGCAATGGTCTGCGCGTTCCAGCGGATCACCGCCTCGGCATGGCTCTGCTCCACCAGTTTCTGCACCTCTTCCGGCTGATGCAGGCTGACAGCGATATGCTCCTGCAAATCCAGCGCAACCTGAAAAGCGCGGGTCAACCGCTTATGGTGATTATCGTTGCTGGCGGCCAGCATGTGCATTTGCTGATAGCAGGTATTGATAAGGTCGACCGCTTTTTGCTGGCGAGCCAGCAGCGGCGGCAGCGTTTTTTCCGGGTCGGCAAGCTGCGTCAGCAGGCTGTATTTGGCCTCGCAGTAGCCGGCCAGCTCGCGATAAAGCAGGCTGAGCGTTTCCCGCATCGGCTGCTCTTTCCACAGCCAGAACCAGAACCAGTTAAAGAGGCCGTACCAGACCGTGCCCAGGATATAAAGCGACGGCGGCTGCCAGATGGGCATCCGACCGGCCAGGCTCAGGGTAAAGATGCCGGCAATCAGCGCGCCGGGCAGCAGTCTGCCATGCAGCGGGCTGATTTCGCCGGTCACGCCCAGCAGCATGGCCATGGAAAACAGGATAATGGGCAGGGGAACGGCATAGTCGCCAAGATACTGCACCAGAAAGCTGCTGAAGGCGAAAAGGCCGCCGCCGATCAGCAGACGTTTAAAGAAGCGTTTATGGGGCGTATCCAGACCGGCGATATTGCAGCAGGCCGGCACCAGCGAGAACAGCAGGCCGTTTTGCAAATTGCCCAGCAGCCAGCCGACGGCGACGGGCAGGCAAAGCACCAGCGTCTGCCGCAGGGCGTAGTTAACTTCGGGATGGTAGATGAGTCGGCGCCACATTGCTTTGTACCCGCTGAAAAGGCGCAACGAAGGCATTGCGCCATGCAATCAGAGCGGTTTAGCGTGTACCGTAGACCACGATGGTTTTACCGTGTGCGGAGATCAGATTCTGATCTTCCAGCATCTTCAGAATACGGCCGACGGTTTCGCGCGAGCAGCCGACGATCTGGCCAATCTCCTGGCGGGTAATTTTGATCTGCATCCCATCCGGGTGGGTCATAGCGTCCGGCTGTTTGGCCAGATTCAATAGCGTTTGCGCGATGCGACCTGTCACATCGAGGAAAGCTAAATTGCCCACTTTCTCGGAGGTAACCTGCAGGCGGCGCGCCATCTGTGAAGAGAGACGCATCAGAATATCCGGGTTGACCTGGATCAGCTGGCGAAACTTCTTATAGGAGATTTCCGCCACTTCACAGGCCGTTTTTGCCCGCACCCATGCGCTGCGCTCCTGGCCTTCTTCAAACAGGCCAAGCTCGCCGATAAAATCGCCCTGGTTAAGGTAAGACAGGATCATCTCTTTACCTTCTTCATCCTTGATGAGCACCGCTACCGCGCCTTTGACGATGTAGTAAAGGGTTTCTGCTTTCTCACCCTGGTGGATCAGCGTGCTTTTGGATGGATACTTATGAATATGGCAATGTGACAGGAACCATTCAAGTGTCGGGTCTGTTTGCGGTTTGCCGAGAACCATTCGCTGTTATCCTCTGTTGTTATCGTGCCTAAATACAGGGGCAGAGTTCCCTGACAGGCGTTGAAATAGTCAAGCGCTTCCCATGCAGGAAAGTTATTCGGCTCTCTGTTGAGTGCCGGGCTCGTTATGTCGTCCCGTTTCGTCTGGTCTGTAGAGTACTGACGAAATACAGCCTTGTTTGTAGCACAGCTTTGCATGGGTGTCTTCTGTTGTCTCGCTTCAGCATAGCGGGAAATCTGCCGCGCTGCTGTTTTAGTTGCCCTAAGCCGACCGCGGCTTAACTAAATGAATTAGAGGAGTTTGTTATGCAAGCGAGCGTCAAATGGGTGGAAGGGCTGACCTTTTTGGGAGGATCCTCATCGGGCCATCAGATCGTGATGGACGGCAACGCGGGCGATAAAGCGCCCAGCCCGATGGAAATGCTGCTGATGGCGGCAGGCGGCTGTAGCGCGGCGGAAGTGGTTGCCATTCTGCAAAAAGGGCGTTTCACGGTAGACAACTGCGAGGTGAAGCTGACGTCAACCCGGCGCAAGAAGCCGCCGCGCCTGTTTACCCGCATCAACCTGCATTTTATTGTCAGCGGCAGCGGGCTGACGGATAAGGCGCTGGCGCGCGCGGTCAGCCTTGCTGTCGGGAAATATTGCCCGGTCGCGCTGATGCTGGGTAAGGGCGTGACCCTTACCCATAGCCATGAGATGGGCGTTACTTGATAGCTTTGCCTTCCATCAGGCGCTTGACCAGCGGCCCCATAATCAGCTCCATTGCCAGGCCCATTTTGCCGCCCGGCACCACCAGCGTGTTGATATGGGAGATAAAAGAGCCTTGCAGCATCGCCAGCAGATAGGGGAAGTCAATCTGTTCCAGCGCCTGGAAATGGATAACCACGAAGCTCTCGTCGAGCGAAGGAATGCCGCGCGCGGCAAAAGGGTTGGACGTATCCACGGTAGGGACACGCTGAAAGTTAATATGGGTGCGGGAAAATTGTGGCGTAATGAAGTTAATATAATCGTCCATTGAGCGCACCACGGAATCCATCACCGCCTCGCGTGAATGACCGCGTTCGCTGGTATCGCGGATCATTTTTTGGATCCACTCCAGGTTGACGATAGGCACCACGCCCACCAGCAGATCGACATGCTGCGAGACATTGTTCTGCGGCGTCACCACGCCGCCGTGCAGCCCTTCATAAAACAGCACGTCGGTGGGTTCCGGCAGCGGCTGCCACGGCGTAAAAGTGCCAGGCACCTGGTTCCAGGGCACCGCTTCGTCATAGGTGTGCAGATATTTTCTGGACTGGCCGCTGCCGCTGCGGCCATATTCCGCGAAGGTTTGCTCCAGCAGCGAAAAATCGTTGGCCTCCGGGCCGAAATAGCTGATATGGCGGCCCATATCGCGCGCTTTGCGGATTGCCATATCCATTTCGGGACGGGTATAGCGATGGAAGCTGTCGCCTTCCACTTCCGCCGCGTGCAGGTTCAGCTGCTGAAAAATTTTGCGGAAGGCCAGGCTGGTGGTGGTGGTGCCCGCGCCGCTGGAACCGGTCACGGCAATCACTGGATGTATGGCGGACATAAACGAGTTTCCTGTGAACGTTATTCCGCCATTGTTATCACGTTTTGCTATAGCCTGTCATCTTCTGCCCAGGGGTGAGCGCGCGGCAGAGGTTATGCAATAAAGCCAAGCGCGAACAGCGGTTTAGCCGTCAGGAAAACGAGATCGCCGTCTTCCGACTAGCTAAGCGGTAAGAAGAACACGGCGTCGCCGATAGGCTTTTGCCCCCTCAGCGGGAGGCTTTAACGGATCTGGCCTTTAGGCATGATATTGACCGTCTCGTGCAGCTCTGACCAGACCAGCACCGCCTCGCCGTTTGTCAGCTGACGACGAACGTCATTGACTTTTTGCTCCAGCGAGCGCTCCTGCTCGCCATAGTCGGTGCCTTCGCGCAGCACGAAGGCTTCAATCAGGTTAGCGAGCGTGTCCGGGTCCAGTTCTTTCCAGGGAATAATCATCGTTGTCCAGCCAGGTTGAAAGCCATTGCGGTATACGCTGCTCCAGCCACATTTGCGGCCTGCGCAGCGTTCCCCCCACGAATCCCACATGTCCGCCGTGCTGCGTCAGCTGATACGTTACGCAATCGGGCAGCCTGTCGGTTGCAGGAATGACCTCGTCGGTCATAAAGGGATCGTCTTTAGCATGAATAATCAGCAGAGGTTTACGCACGCCGGAAAGCAGCGGCAGCGCGCTACAGCGGCGATAGTAATCCGTCGCGTCCACAAAACCGTGCGCTCTGGCAGTAATGGCGTCGTCAAACTCCCTGAGTCTCTTAAGCGCCTTAAGCTGCGTCAGATCGACAGGCAGCGTGCCGGGCCAGGCGTGCAGTTTGCGGGTGGCGTTCTGCTTCAGCAAGTTTAGCAGGTAGCGCTGATAGACACGCGAGAATCCCTGCTCCAGCCGCTGGCTGCAGGGTTCCAGCATCAGCGGCGCGGAAACGATAACGCCGGCATCCAGCAAACAGCTGTCGCCCTGTTGGCCCATCAGGCAGCCCAGCATATTACCGCCAAGCGAAAAGCCCACGGCAGCGGTCGCCACCGTTCCCCAGGTTTCCCGTAGCCAGCGTAAAAAATAGCTGGCGTCTTCGGTTTCGCCCGAATGATAAATGCGCTCGAGACGGTTCGGTTCGCCGCCGCAGCCGCGAAAATGCATCACCACGCCCAGCCAGCCGCGCTGTCGACAGGCCTGCAAAAGCCCGTGCGCGTAAGGGCTGTGAAAGCTGCCCTCAAGGCCATGAAAAAGCACCACGCGCGGCTTGTGGCTCGCCTGCGCCGGATCTTCGCTCCAGGCAAGATCGACAAAATCACTGTCCGGCAGCGTCAGGCGCTGCCAGTGCGGCTGCAAAGCGATACGGCGACGAACCAGGCGCGGCAGGATGGTTTGCAAATGCGCGTTGCTCATGCCCGCCAGCGGACGAAAAGTATTTTCCAGCGACCCGTCAAAATTCATCTTCAAAAGGCTTCCCGGATCCTTGTCATACTGTTAGCTTCGATAAGTTTGTTGTTAAGTGGGGTGAGGAGCGCCCGTTTCATATGGAACTGAAACTGTTTTTGTCGATGCTGGGTTTTTTGTGGGTCGCTGCGATCACGCCAGGCCCTAATAATATGTTACTCACCGCCTCGGGCGCCAACTTTGGTTTTCTGCGTTCGCTGTGGCTGCTGATCGGCATCATGATCGGGATGCAGGTCATGCTGCTGCTGGTCGCGTTCGGTATTGGCGGCCTGATCCTGCTTTATCCTGCTTTGCATCTGGTGTTGAAAATCGCCGGGAGCGTCTATCTGCTGTGGCTGGCGTGGAAAATCGCCACGGCGAAATATGAGCGGCTGGATACCGGCACTCTCCCCACAGCGCCAATGCCGTTCTGGCAGGGCGGCCTGCTACAGCTGATCAATCCCAAAGCCTGGCTGATGGCGCTGGGCGCGGTCGCCAGCTTCAGCCTGGGCGGTGAGGCTTATCGGGGATCGGTAATGGCTATCAGCTTTGCGATGGCGCTGGTCAACCTGGTTTCCGGCCTGATCTGGCTTGGCTTTGGCACGCTGATTGGCCGCCTGCTGCACAGCCGTCGCGCCTGGACGCTGTTCAATATGGCGATGGGCGTGCTGACAGCGGCCTGCGTGCTGCTTATCTGGCGCTAAGCAAAGTGCCTGGCGAACGTCGCTTCGGGCAAAGTGCTTTCCCCATTCTCAATTCGTAAGCAGCGGGCGCCGTTACGGCGGGTTTTTGAACCCGCTACTTACGCTGCTGCCAGCCTCTGACGTCTTAAAGGCAATCCCACTCTCCGGCATTAAAATCCTGTTTTTCTTCTAAGGACTTATCGTTATAACCGATAATTTTTTATTACTTTATCGCGGCAAGCGCTCTCGGTTACAAAGGCGTTGTTCACTTTTATAACAATAACGACCGGAGCAAAGCATGGCGCATAAATTTACTCTTTCACTGCTGGCCTTCAGCCTTTCTTTTTCGGCGCTGAGCGCACAGGCTTTGGACGTTACCGTGGCGTATCAGACCTCGGCAGAACCGGCCAAAGTGGCCCAGGCCGATGACGCTTTTGCCAAAGCCAGCGGCGCAAAAGTGGACTGGCGCAAGTTTGACAGCGGCTCCAGCGTGGTCAGAGCGCTGGCTTCGGGCGATGTGCAAATCGGCAATATCGGCTCCAGCCCGCTTGCCGTAGCGGCCAGCCAGCAGGTGCCGATTGAGGTGTTTCTGCTGGCGTCGCAGCTCGGCAGTTCCGAAGCGCTGGTGGTGAAGAAAAGCATCAAGGATCCCAAAGATTTGATTGGCAAACGTATCGCCGTGCCTTTTATCTCCACCACTCACTACAGCCTGCTGGCCGCGCTTAAGCACTGGGGCATCAAGCCGGGCCAGGTGCAAATCGTCAATCTTCAGCCGCCCGCGATTATCGCTGCCTGGCAACGTGGCGACATTGACGGCGCCTACGTCTGGGCGCCGGCGGTGAACGAGCTGGAGAAGCAAGGAAAGGTACTGACCGACTCCGCGCAGGTCGGCAAGTGGGGCGCGCCAACGCTGGACGTCTGGGTTGTGCGTAAAGATTTCGCGCAGCAGCATCCTGAAGTGGTCACCGCTTTCGCCCGTAGCGCGCTGGAGGCGCAAAAAGCCTACCTGGACAGCCCTGAGCAGTGGCTGAAAGATGACAATCACCTCAACAAGCTGTCGCGTCTGAGCGGCGTGCCGACACAGCAGGTGCCGGGGCTGGTAAAAGGCAACACTTACCTGACGGCGCAGCAGCAGGTTGAACAGCTGGGCCAGCCGGTCGATAAGGCTATCGGCGATACCGCACAGTTTTTAAAAGAGCAGGGCAAAGTGCCGCAGGTTGCCAGCGATTACAGTGGCTTTGTCACCAACCGCTTTGTTAAAAATCTTACCCAGTAAGGAGCCGCCATGCTTTCAGTCTCGCATCTGACGGCCCGTTACGACGGCCACCTCGCGCTTGAAGATATTAACCTGACGATTGCCGGGGAAGAGCTGGTGGTGGTGCTGGGGCCTTCAGGCTGTGGCAAAACCACGCTGCTGAATCTGATTGCCGGTTTTCTGACGCCGGAGTCGGGCAGCATTACGCTGGACGGCCAGCGCGTAACCGGGCCGGGAGCCGAGCGCGGCGTGGTGTTTCAGCATGAAGGGCTGCTGCCGTGGCGCAACGTGCTGGATAACGTCGCCTTTGGCCTGCAGCTGGCCGGGATGGATAAAGCGACGCGCCATCAAACGGCCCGTCAGATGCTGAAAAGCGTCGGGCTGGGCGGCGCGGAAAAGAAATTTATCTGGCAGCTTTCCGGCGGGATGCGCCAGCGCGTAGGTATTGCCAGAGCCTTAGCCGCCGATCCGCAGCTGCTGTTGCTGGATGAGCCCTTCGGCGCGCTGGATGCCTTTACCCGCGAGCAAATGCAGGAGCTGCTGCTGAACCTGTGGCGGGACAGCGGCAAGCAGGTGCTGCTGATTACGCACGATATCGAGGAGGCGGTTTTTCTGGCCAGCGAGCTGATCCTGCTGTCGCCCGGCCCCGGCAAAATTATCGAGCGTCTGCCGCTGGCGTTTGGCCGCCGCTATGCCGCCGGCGAAGCCTGCCGCAGCATTAAATCCGATCCCGCTTTTATCGCCACGCGGGAATATGTATTAAGCCGGGTGTTCCAACAGCGCGAGGTGTTTTCATGAGCCTGTTATCCACGGAGAAAGTCGCGGTGCGCCGATTGAGGCTGCGCTGGCCGTTTGGCCGTCAGCTTACCCTGAGCGTGGCGACCCTGCTGGTGCTGCTGGGCATCTGGTGGGCAGTAACCGCTTTTGGCCTGATCGCGCCGCTCTTTCTGCCCGCGCCGCAGCAGGTTTTCCATCAGCTGCTGGTGGTTGCCGGCCCGCAGGGTTTTATGGATGCGACGCTCTGGCAGCATCTTGCCGCCAGCCTGACAAGGATAGCGATAGCGCTGCTGGCGGCCACGCTGATCGGCGTGCCGGTTGGTATCCTGATGGGGCTGAACGCCACCGCGCGCGGCATCCTTGACCCGCTGATTGAGCTGTATCGACCGGTGCCGCCGCTGGCCTATCTGCCGCTGATGGTGATCTGGTTCGGTATCGGCGAAACGTCCAAAATCCTGCTGATCTATCTGGCCATCTTCGCGCCCGTGGTGATGTCCACGCTGGCAGGCGTCAAAAGCGCGCAGCAGGTTCGTCTGCGCGCCGCGCAGTCGCTGGGCGCCAGCCGCTGGCAAACGCTGTGGTTCGTGGTGCTGCCCGGCGCGCTGCCGGAAATTTTAACCGGGCTGCGGATCGGTCTTGGCGTCGGCTGGTCAACGCTGGTGGCCGCCGAACTTATCGCCGCCACGCGCGGGCTGGGCTTTATGGTGCAGTCCGCCGGTGAATTTCTGGCAACCGATGTGGTACTGGCAGGCATCGCCGTTATCGCGCTGATTGCTTTTTCGCTTGAGCTGGGGCTGCGAGCCTTACAGCGCCGTTTAACCCCCTGGCATGGAGTCACATCATGAATGAACGTCTGTCTGTTACCGCGCTTGGCCCCTATATCGGCGCGCTGGTCGCTGACGTGGATCTCAGCCGCCCGCTGAGCGACGCGCAGTTTGAGCAGCTTTACCATGCGCTGATCCGTCATCAGGTGCTGTTCTTCCGCAATCAGCCCGTTACGCCTGCCCAACAGCGAGCGCTGGCGGCCCGTTTTGGCGATCTGCACATCCATCCCGTCTATCCGCACGCGCCGGATGTGGAAGAGATTATCGTGCTGGATACGCATGATGATAACCCGCCGGACAACGATAACTGGCACACCGACGTGACCTTTATCGAGACGCCGCCGGCCGGGGCGATCCTGGCGGCAAAGCAGCTGCCGGAAACTGGTGGCGATACGCTCTGGGCCAGCGGCATTGCTGCTTACAACGCGCTTTCAGAGCCTTTTAAGGCCCTGCTTGCCGGCCTGCGGGCGGAGCACGACTTCACTAAATCGTTTCAGGAATTTAAGTATCGCGGCAGCGAGGAGGAGCATGCGCGCTGGCGGCAGGCCGTGGCGAAGAATCCGCCGCTGCTGCATCCGGTCGTGCGCACGCATCCGGTTAGCGGCAAGTCGGCGCTGTTTGTTAATGAGGGATTCACCACGCGCATTGTCGATCTCAGCCCGAAAGAGAGCGACGCGCTGCTGAATTTCCTGTTTGCGCATATCACCAAACCGGAGTTCCAGGTGCGCTGGCGATGGCAGCAGGACGATGTGGCGATTTGGGATAACCGCGTGACCCAGCACTACGCCAATGCAGACTACCTGCCTGCACGGCGGATTATGCATCGCGCCACTATTCTGGGCGACAAGCCTTTCTATCAGCCTGGCCGGGCATAAACGCCACGGCCTAATCGGCAGGCATAAGATTACGCGTAAAGTTGTGCACGTCGGCCTCTTTCCTGCGGCGGTACAGTTTGGCTTTGCGCGCGCCGGTAGCTACGCTCTCGCCCGTTTCCTCAAACATCTCTGAGGAATCAAAGCGGCGGATCAGGCTTTTCCGCTGCACCGGGCGGCCAAGGATGGCTTCGGTGGCTTCCTGTAGCTGAGTCAGCGTAAAGCGTTCCGGCAGGCAAAACACCGGCAGCAGCGTATACAGCGTTTTTTGCCGCAGCCTTTTTAAGGCGCTGGTAATAATAGTCTGGTGATCGAAGGCAATATCCTTGCGCTGCATCACGGTGTTGACCGGCAGCCACGCGGCGTCGCTGACATCGCCGCTGTACGATCGACAGCTCTCCTGCGCAATCAGCGCATACCAGGCGGTGGTCAGGCTCCAGCCGCGCGGGTCGCGATCGGGGCCGGAAAAAGTTTCGAGCTGTTCCAGCCACGGCGGAACCACGCCGGTTTTCTCCTGCAGCTTCCTTAACGCGGTGGCGCGCGTTGAGGCATCATGCTGCATATCGATAAACCCTCCCGGCAATCCCCACCAGCCTTTTTGCGGATGATTGGCCCGCTGCACCAGCAGTACGCAGAGCTGTTGCTCGTGCAGCGTAAAAAGTACGCTGTCGACGGTCACAATTGGAGAGGGGTAGCGCGAGGCGTCGTAGCTGGCCAGATACTCTGATTCTGAAAGCATAAGCTTTTCCGTAAATAATTGTCGCTCAGACACATTAGCATTGCGGACGGATATCCTGCAATGTACGACCGCCTTTTCCTTTTTTTAATCATTATTAATCAGCTTGTTAATTGATTTTTTCTACAGGATGGTAAATTCCGCTTGCTAAATAATGTCACAGGGACAATTATATAAATGTCACAAGGACATTATTAGCCCCGGAGGAAAACAATGCTGCTGGAACTCTTTCTTGATGGAAACAAAGTCGCGCTGGAAACAGGCCGCTTTCCCGATGGCGCAGTCCGCGTAAGGCTGCTGCCGCCACGGCTTCCCCGGGCGGAAAAATTGAAAATCCGCGCCACGGCCATGCGCAATATGGACGATTTGATGCTGCTGGCGCAGGTTATGGACGCCGCCCGCAGCCAATACGATTTGCACTGGACAACGCTGGAGCTGCCCTGGCTTCCCTATGCCCGTCAGGACCGCAGTATGCAGGAAGGCGACAGTTTCGCCCTGAAGATCTTTGCCGGTTTTTTGAATCAGCTGGGCTTTGACCGGATACGGGTGCTGGATCCCCATAGCGACGTGGCGGGTGCCGTGGTCAATAACATGGTGGCTATTCCGCAGCACCTTTGCCTGCGACACAGCGCGAACCTGATGGAAAAACTGCAAAGCGGCATGATGCTGATGGCGCCGGACGCGGGCGCGCTAAAAAAAATCCACGCTGTTGCGCAGCAGGTGGCGGCCCGCGAGTACGGCATCCTGGGGAAACACCGCGACCTGAGCAGCGGTGCGCTGAGTGGTTTTTCACTGCTGCAGGGCGACGTAGCCGGCAAAGATGTGCTGATAGCCGATGATTTGTGCGATGCGGGCGGCACCTTTATCGGCTCGGCCGCGGTGCTGCGTGCGGCGGGCGCGCGTTCGGTCAGCCTGTACGTTACCCACGGCTTGTTTAGCCGGGGCGTCGCCGCGCTGTTGCAGCAGGGCATCGACCATATCTGGACGACGACTTCAGTAGCCGATCCGGCGATAGCCGGGGAGCGGGTTGAACTGATTGATATTGAAACTATTTATAACAACGAAGGAGCGGCCCATGCGCATTAATCCCATTCTGGCTATCGACGGCTATAAAACCTCCCATCGCGAACAGTACCCGCAGGGAACCAGCCGCATTTACTCAAATTTTACGCCGCGCGGTAACCGCTTTTTTACCTCGCCGCTGTCGGATAACCGGCTGGTATTCTTTGGGCTACAGGGCTTTCTGCAGTGGTTTATGGTCGATCTGTTTAACGAGGCGTTTTTTGCCCGACCCGAAGAGGAAGTCGTCACGGAATACCAACAGCTGATGGACAGCTATCTTGGCAAAGCGCGTATTGATGTGGAACACATCCGGGCGCTGCATCGCCTGGGCTATCTGCCGCTGGAAATCAAAAGCCTGGATGAAGGCAGCAAGGTGCCGATGCAGGTGCCGGTTCTGACCATTACCAACACCGTTGATGATTTTTTCTGGCTGGTTAATTACCTGGAAAGCGTGATGTCAGCAGAATTATGGAAAGCCTCTACTAACGCCACTATCGCTTACCATTACCGGCTGGTCTGCGAGCGTTGGGCGGCCCTGACCTGTGATGACCAGAGCCATCTGGATTTTCAGTGCCATGATTTTTCGCTGCGGGGCATGTCCGGGCTGCACGATGCCGCCCAGGCGGGCGCCGGCCATCTGCTGAGCTTTACCGGCACCGACAGCATTCCTTCGATTCTTTATCTTCGTCAGTACTACACGCCGCCCAAAGACTACTTTATTGCGGGCAGCATTCCGGCGACGGAGCACAGCGTTATGTGCATGGGCGAAGAGCAGGGAGAGATTGCCACCTTTCGTCGTCTGATCACCGAGCTCTATCCCCACGGCTTCGTTTCCATCGTCTCGGATACCTGGGATTACTGGAAGGTGCTTACGGAATACAGCCGCGAGCTGAAAGCAGACATCATGGCGCGGCAGGGGCGTCTGGTTTTCCGCCCGGACAGCGGCGACCCGGTGGAGATCCTTTGCGGAACCGGCGACGATAGCGACAGCGATCCGGCGCGGACGCCACAGCAAAAAGGCTCGGTAGAGGTGCTGTGGGACATTTTTGGCGGCACCGTTAATGCGAAAGGCTACCGGGTGTTGGATGAGCACGTTGGGCTGATCTATGGCGACTCGATTACGCTGGAGCGGGCTAACCAGATCCTTGCCCGTCTGGAGGCTAAAGGTTTCGCCAGCAGCAACGTGGTCTTCGGCGTCGGATCTTATACTTATCAATACAGTACGCGCGATACATTCGGCTTTGCGATGAAGGCGACATGGGGCGAGGTGCAGGGCGTTGAGCGTGAGATTTTCAAGCAGCCAAAAACCGACGGCGGCCTGAAAAAATCCGCCAGAGGACTGCTACGGGTAGAGCGGGATAGCGCAGGCGACTACTACCTGTTGGATCGGCAGAGCCGGGAGCAGGAGCAGGGCGGCGAACTGAAAACCCGTTTTTTAAACGGCAAACTGCTTAACGCTGAGGATCTGTCCACGCTGCGTCGACGCCTGGCGGAGCGGTAATCAGGTCGGGAGAAAGAAACCTTTCTCCCGGCTCTGTTTATGAAGCCAGCATCGTTTCGAGCTGCTCCTGCGCATCCAGCCAGTCCATCTCGCACGCTTCCAGCGCGGATTTCGCTTCAGCCTGCTGCTGCAGCGCCGCCGTAAGATCGGCCTTGCGGCTCTGATCGTACAGCGCGGTATCCGCCAGCTTTGTTTCCGCATCGGCCAGCGTGGCGTTGAGTTTTTCCATCTGCTTTTCCAGCTTTTCGATCTGCTTGCGCAGCGGCTGCGTTTGCGTGCGCAGTTCCGCCTCGCGGCGCTTCTGATCCTTTCTGGCCTGCGCGCTGTTGCCGCTCTCCTGTTTAGGTTCAGCGGCGGCGCTGGTCTGCTTTTGCAGATCGCTCAGCCACTGCTGGTAGTCTTCCAGATCGCCGTCAAAGGCTTCTACTTTACCGTCGTGGACCAGGTAGAGATCGTCAGTGGTGGAGCGCAGCAGATGGCGGTCGTGCGAAACCACCACCAGCGCCCCTTCAAAATCGATCAGCGCTTCGGTCAGCGCCTGGCGCATATCCAGATCGAGGTGGTTGGTCGGTTCATCCAGCAGCAGCAGGTTAGGGCGCTGCCAGACAATCAGCGCCAGCACCAGCCGCGCTTTTTCGCCGCCGGAGAAGCGTTCGGTCTGCTCGGTGACCTTATCGCCCTGAAAACCAAAGCCGCCCAGGTAGTCGCGCAGCTGCTGTTCCAGCACTTTTGGCGCCAGCCGCACCAGATGCTGCAACGGTGATTCATCCGCCCGTAAGAATTCCAGCTGATGCTGGGCGAAGTAGCCGAGCTTGATGCCTTTCGCCAGGCCGATATCGCCTTTCAGCGGCGCCAGCTCGCCGGCCAGCAGCTTAATCAGCGTGGATTTGCCCGCGCCGTTGCGGCCCAGCAGACCGATGCGCGAGCCGGGAACCAGGTTCAGCTTGATAGAATCCAGAATGATGCGATCGGCATAGCCCGCGCTGACTTTTTCCATCTTCAACAGCGGATTAGGCAGGCTTTCCGGCGCGCGGAAGCTGAAAGTAAAAGGATTATCGACGTGGGCGGGCGCGATAAGCTCCATGCGCTCCAGCATTTTGATGCGGCTTTGCGCCTGCTTCGCCTTGCTGGCCTTGGCCTTAAAGCGGTCGATAAAACTTTGCAGATGCGCCACCTTCTGCTGCTGGTTTTCAAACATCGACTGCTGCTGCGCCAGTTTGGTGGCGCGCTGGATCTCAAACGAGCTGTAGTTGCCGGTGTATTCAAAGATCGACTGCTGTTCGATATGCAGGATTTTATCCACCACGGGATCGAGAAAGTCGCGGTCGTGGGAAATCAGGATCAGCGTACCCTGATAGCTTTTCAGCCAGCGCTCCAGCCAGATCACCGCGTCCAGATCGAGGTGGTTGGTTGGTTCGTCAAGCAGCAGCAGGTCGGAGCGGCAAATCAGCGCCTGCGCCAGGTTCAGGCGCATCCGCCAGCCGCCGGAGAAGTCGCTGACGGGCCGCTGAAGCTGCTCCTGAGAAAAGCCCAAACCGTTAAGCAAGCTGGCGGCGCGCGACTGTATTGTCCATGCCTGGACGGCGTCCAGCTTGCCGTGCAGCGTGGCGATAGCGTGCCCGTCGTCGTTCTCGTTGGCCTTCGCCAGCTCCGCCTGCAGCTGGCGGTACTCGCGATCGCCATCAATGACATATTCGATAGCGGGCGTATTCAGCGCGGGCGTCTCCTGGTTAACCCAGGCCAGCGACCAGTTGCCCGGATAGGTAAAGCTGCCCGCATCGGCGCTTATCTCGTTCTTAAGCAGCGACAGCAGCGTGGATTTACCGCAGCCGTTTTTGCCTACCAGCCCCACTTTCTGACCGGGATTGATGGTGGCGGAGGCGTTATCCAGCAGGACGCGCACGCCGCGTCGGATTTGTAACGATGAGAAGAGAATCATAAGCGCCGTAATAACCAGAATATGTTAAATTGAAACATCATAAATGCTTTGCGGAATGCACGATTCCGCGGTGTCGAGCATGGTAGCGGAATTTCCCCGCCGTGACGACGATTTGGAGGGGATTGATGTCGCAGCCGCCCAAAGTTTTGCTGCTTTACGCGCATCCGGAATCCCAGGACTCGATTGCCAATCGGGTTTTGCTGGAGCCGGCTAAAGCGTTACCTAACGTGACCGTTCATGACCTGTACGCGCACTATCCAGACTTTTTTATTGATATCCACTACGAACAGCAGCTGCTGCGCGAGCATGACATCATTGTTTTTCAACATCCGCTTTATACCTACAGCTGCCCCGCGCTGCTGAAGGAGTGGCTGGATCGCGTACTGTCGCGCGGCTTCGCCAGCGGCCCTGGCGGCAACGTGCTGGAAGGAAAATACTGGCGCAGCGTGGTGACCACCGGCGAACCGGAAACGGCCTACCACCAGGAAGGGCTTAACCGTTATCCGCTGTCGGCCATCATGCGGCCGTTCGAGCTGACGGCGCAAATGTGCCGTATGCACTGGCTGACGCCGATGATTATCTACTGGGCGCGACGGCAGACCCCGGAAGTCATGAAAAATTATGCGCGCGCCTACGGCGACTGGCTGTCGTCACCTTTGCCCTATGGAGGCACCTGAATGGAAGGACAAACCCTGCTCACGGCTGGCGTGGTCTATCTTTTTGCGGCGGTTATTGCCGTTCCGATCGCGGCCCGGCTCGGCATTGGCGCGGTGCTGGGCTATCTGCTGGCCGGTATCGCTATCGGGCCATGGGGACTGGGCTTTATCAGCGACGTAGAGGAAATTCTGCATTTCTCCGAGCTGGGCGTGGTCTTCCTGATGTTTATCATCGGCCTGGAGCTGAATCCTTCCAAACTTTGGGAGCTGCGGCGCTCGATTTTCGGCGTTGGCGCGGCGCAGGTTATTTTCAGCGCGGCGATACTGGGCGGCCTGCTCTGGCTGACCGACTTCTCCTGGCAGGCGGCGGCGATCGGCGGTCTTGGCCTGGCGATGTCCTCTACGGCGATGGCGCTGCAGCTGATGAGCGACAAGGGCATGAAGCGCAATGAATCCGGCCAGCTGGGCTTTTCGGTGCTGCTGTTCCAGGATCTGGCGGTGATCCCGGCGCTGGCGCTGGTGCCGCTGCTGGCGGGCGGCGACAGCGGCCACACCGACTGGATGAAAGTGGGCATGAAGGTGCTGGCGTTTGCCGGGATGCTGGTCGGCGGCCGTTTTCTGCTGCGGCCTATTTTCCGCTTTATCGCCGCTTCCGGCGTGCGGGAAGTTTTTACCGCCGCTGCCCTGCTGCTGGTGCTGGGATCGGCGCTGTTTATGGACGCGCTGGGGCTGTCGATGGCGCTGGGGACCTTTATCGCCGGCATTCTGCTGGCGGAAAGCGAATACCGACACGAGCTGGAAGTCGCTATCGATCCTTTTAAAGGCTTGCTGCTGGGGCTGTTCTTTATCTCGGTAGGCATGGCGCTGAATCTGGGCGTGCTTTATACCCATATCGTCGAGATTTTAGTGGGCGTGGTGCTGCTGGTCGCGATCAAAGCGGGCGTGCTTTATCTGCTGTCGCGTATCTTTGGCCTGCGCAGTTCTGAGCGGCTACAGTTTTCGGCGGTGTTGAGCCAGGGCGGCGAGTTCGCGTTCGTGCTTTTTTCCGCCGCCTCGTCGGCAAAACTGTTCAGCGGCGACCAGATGCCGCTGCTGCTGGTGACGGTAACGCTGTCGATGATGACCACGCCGCTGCTGATGCAGAGCGTGGATAAAATCCTGGCGAAGCGGTTTAACGACGGCGACGACAGCGAAGAGAAGCACTTTGTCGAAGACGACAAGCCGCAGGTTATCGTGGTCGGCTTCGGACGTTTTGGTCAGGTGGTGGCGCGTTTGCTGATGGCCAACGAAAAGCGGATCACGGTGCTGGAGCGCGATATCAGCGCGGTCAGCCTGATGCGCACCTATGGCTATAAAGTATACTATGGCGATGCCACCGAGCTGGAGCTGTTACGCGCCGCAGGCGCAGAAACGGCGCAGTCTATCGTCATTACCTGCAACGGCCCGGAAGACGCGATGGAAATCGTGCGGCTCTGCCAGCATCATTTCCCGCATCTGCAAATCCTGGCGCGGGCGCGCGGCCGCGTGGAGGCGCACGAACTGTTGCAGGCCGGCGTCACCCAGTTCTCGCGTGAAACCTTCTCCAGCGCGCTGGAGCTTGGCCGTAAAACGCTGATGTCGCTGGGGATGCATCCGCATCAGGCCTTTCGCGCGCAGCAGCACTTCCGCCGTCTGGATATGCGCATGCTGCGCGAGCTGATGCCGAACCACGGCGACAGCCAGCAGATTTCCCGCGTGAAAGAAGCCCGGCGCGAGCTGGAAGATATCTTCCAGGCCGAAATGCGGCACGAAAAGCGCCAGTTTGACGGCTGGGACGAATCGGAATAGGGCGGGGCGAAAGCCTCTTACTGAGTCGGCATCGCTTTGCGTTGCCTTTTATTTAATCGGAAAACCTATGCGTAAAAGATTTATTGCCGGGGCGACTTGTCCAAAGTGCCAGGCTAAAGATACCCTTGCTCTGTGGGTTGAAAATAATGTCGATGTGGTTGAATGCGTTAAGTGCGGTCATCAGATGCGCGAAGCAGACAAGCATGTTCGTGACGAAGTTCGCACTAATGAGCAAGTGATCGGAATTTTTCATCCTGAGTAGCGTTATGGCTCAGCTTTTTTTAAGCTGTATCTTACAGCGGCGTTGAAATTCATTACAATCAGCGCAAACTCAGAGCTTGCCGGCAAATCCGCCGATGTTTCAAGCTCTCAACGGTTAGGAGTAATCATGAAAGTAGCAAAAGACCTGGTAGTCAGCCTGGCATATCAGGTACGTACGGAAGACGGTGTGTTGGTTGATGAGTCTCCGGTGACCGCACCGCTGGACTATCTGCACGGTCATGGTTCCCTGATTTCTGGTCTGGAAAAGGCGCTGGAAAATCACGAAGCCGGCGACAAGTTTGAAGTGCACATCGCAGCTGACGAAGCCTACGGCCAGTACGACGACAACCTGGTGCAGCGCGTGCCGAAAGACGTCTTTATGGGCGTTGATGAACTGCAGGTTGGCATGCGTTTCCTGGCGGAAACCGACCAGGGCCCGGTACCGGTTGAAATCACCGAAGTGGAAGATGACCACGTGGTGGTTGACGGTAACCATATGCTGGCTGGCCAGAACCTGAACTTCAACGTGGAAGTGGTGGCGATCCGTGAAGCGACCGAAGAAGAGCTGGCTCATGGCCATGTTCACGGCGAGCACGACCATCATCACGATCACGACCACGATCATGACCACGGCAAAGGCGGTTGTGGCACCGGCGGCTGCGGCTGCAGCCACTAAGCTTAAATGAAAAAAGGCCACCGATAAGGTGGCCTTTTTTTTGGCGCGAAATCAATAGTGCGGCGGCGGCGTCTCTTCCGACTGCGAGGCGACCATTGACGGCGCTGCCGCCTTCAGTTTGTCGGTCAGCAGGCGCATTTGTTCGCGCAGGCGGGCCATTTCCAGCTCGTGATGAACCACCGTCTGGTTCAGCTCTTCGATAGTGTGCTCCTGAAAGGCCAAACGGCTTTCCAACAGCTCTAAGCGCTGCTCAAACACGGATTGTTGCATATTCTTTCCTCTTGCTGCCGCCAGGGCTGGATTGTTCCGATTCTAACGACAAAAACCGGGCCAGCACAGGCATAGCCGGTTTAATTTCGCCCTTACCGTTGAAAAAAGCCCTGGTTGCCTGCATCTTCATAGTGAAACTTTCGGACAGACAAGCGGTCGGAAGTAGTTAGTTTTCATTGCGAGAGTATGCAGTTTGCTCGCGCACGGTTGTTAGAGTACAGGCTCTGTCTGTAAAACGATTTCCGAGGTGAGAGGCTTCGGTTTTGGAGAAATGGATGAAATCACTATTTAAAGTCACACTGTTAGCCACCACCCTGGGCGTTGCGCTGAACGCACCGCTGGCCTCAGCAGCCGAAACCGCCGCGGCGCCATCAGCTCCAGCCGCACAGCAGGCACCGAAGAATGCCGCGTTTACAAACGAAGACCAGCAGTCTGCCTATGCACTGGGCGCATCGCTTGGCCGCTACATGGAAAACTCGCTGAAAGAGCAGGAGAAACTGGGCATCACGCTGGATAAGCAGCAGCTGATCTCCGGCGTCCAGGACGCTTTCGCCGGCAAGAGCAAGCTTTCCGATCAAGAGATCGAACAGACCCTGCAGGCGTTTGAAGGCCGCGTGAAAACCGCCGCTCAGGCGAAGATGGAAAAAGATGCGAAAGAAAACACCGAGAAAGGCAACGCTTTCGCGACTAAATTCGCCAAAGAAAAAGGCGTGAAGAAAACCGAATCCGGCCTGCTGTATCAGGTAGAGAAAGAAGGCACCGGCGACGCGCCGAAAGACAGCGATACCGTAGTGGTTAACTACAAAGGGACGCTGATCGACGGCTCCGAGTTCGACAACTCCTACACGCGCGGCGAGCCGCTCTCTTTCCGTCTTGACGGCGTGATCCCTGGCTGGACCGAAGGCCTGAAGCACGTGAAAAAAGGCGGCAAGATCAAGCTGGTGATCCCACCGCAGCTTGCCTACGGTAAAAACGGCGTACCGGGTATCCCGGCTAACTCTACGCTGGTGTTCGATGTAGAACTGCTGGACATCAAACCGGCCGCTAAAGCGGACGCTAGCGCGCAGGCACCGACCGAAGCGCCAGCCGCTGCCCAGACCAAATAATGCCCGTGCCGCCACGCTCGTGGCGGCATTTTCCCCGCTTTTTCCTCCCCCGCGCTATGTCCACAAGAAATACATGACAAAGGTCAGGACAGGCATTTCCGATATTTGCTAGACTGACGCTCTTCGAAACTAACCTGCGCGAGCCGCATACCGCGGGCTCTTTTAAGGGTGGTGTCTTAATGTCTGGTTCAATTTTTACCGGTGATGTGAACGATCTGGAATTACTGGAGCAGCATCCCTTCGAACAAACCGATTTTGATATTCTTAAATCTTACGAAGCCGTGGTCGACGGGCTGGCGATGCTGATCGGCTCGCACTGCGAAATCGTCCTGCATTCGCTGGAAGATTTGAAATGCTCGGCGGTCAGGATCGCTAATGGCGAACATACCGGCCGCAAAATCGGTTCACCGATAACCGATCTGGCGTTGCGAATGCTGCATGATATGACCGATGCGGAAAGTAATGTTTCCAGAGCCTATTTCACCCGCGCCAAAAGCGGCGTGCTGATGAAATCCGTGACCATCGCTATCCGTAACGGCAAACAGCGCGTTATCGGTTTGCTGTGTATCAATATGAACCTGGACGTGCCTTTCTCGCAGATTATGGCGACTTTTATCCCGCCGGAAACGCCGGAGATGGACTCTTCCGTCAACTTCGCCTCCTCGGTAGAGGATCTGGTGATGCAGACGCTGGAGTTTACGATTGAAGAGGTCAGCAACGACCGTAATATCTCCAACAATGCCAAGAACCGCCAGATTGTGCTGAACCTCTATGAGAAAGGCATCTTCGACATCAAAGACGCGATCAATCAGGTGGCGGATCGACTGAATATTTCCAAGCACACCGTTTATCTCTATATCCGCCAGTTTAAAAACGGCGACTTCCAGGGAAGCGAGCGCTGATGCGTTACACGCTGTTAGTCACCGGCCCGGCCTATGGCACCCAGCAGGCCAGCTCGGCCTGGCTGTTCGCGCAGGCGCTGCTGGCGGAAGGTCACGAGCTGGAAAGCGTCTTTTTTTATCGCGAGGGCGTACTTAACGCCAGCGCGCTGACCTCGCCCGCCAGCGACGAGTTCAATCTGACCCAGGCCTGGCAGCAGCTGCATCGTGACCATCACGTTGCGCTCAATATCTGTGTGGCCGCCGCGCTGCGCCGCGGTATCACGGACGAGCAGGAAGCGAAAAACCAGGGCCTGCCCGCCGCCAATCTGGCTGAAGGCTTTCAGCTTGCCGGCCTGGGCGCGCTGGCGGAAGCCGCATTAAGCAGTGAACGAATGGTGCAGTTTTGATGAAGCGAATCGCCTTTGTATTCAGCCAGGCGCCGCACGGTTCCAGCGCCGGAAGAGAGGGGCTGGATGCGGTGCTGGCCGTTTCCGCGCTTAGCGAGGACGTGGCGCTGTTTTTTATCAGCGACGGCGTGATGCAGCTGTTGGGCGACCAGCAGCCGGAAAAAGTGCTGGCGCGCAACTACGTCGCCACCTTTGGCGTGCTGCCGCTCTACGATCTGGAAAATTTTTATGCCTGTTCAGCTTCGCTGGCCGAGCGAGGCATTGACGCCGCCGCGTTAAAGGCGCTGCCAGTAGCGGTGCTGTCGCCTTACGCATTGCGTGCGGAACTGGAAAAATACGATCGAATAATTTCTTTCTGAGGGAAGTATGCTGCATACGCTGATCAACTCGCCTTTTAAGTGCGATTTCAACGCCATGCTGCGGCTGCTGGCGGAAGGGGACGAGGTGTTGCTGCTGCAGGATGGCGTGCTGGCGGCGCTGGAAGGCAGCCAGGCCCTTGAATCGCTGCGTGCCGCCCCCATTTCTCTTTACGTGCTGCAGGACGATGTTATCGCTCGCGGGCTTTCTGCTCAAATTTCATCCAGCGCGGCCGCAGTAAGCTATACTGAGTTCGTCGCGCTGACGGTAAAACAGACTCAACAAATGACCTGGTGAGTACGATATCCTGGTTATTTCTTGACACCTTTTCTGCTCAGCCCTAAAATTCCGCGTCCTCGTTATCTGACGAGGCGATTTATTACGTGTTTACGAAGCAAAAGCAAATTCCAGGAGCTATTTAATGGCAACAGTTAACCAGCTGGTTCGCAAACCACGCGCACGCAAAGTTGCAAAGAGCAACGTGCCTGCGCTGGAAGCTTGCCCGCAGAAACGTGGCGTATGTACTCGTGTGTACACCACTACCCCTAAAAAACCAAACTCCGCACTGCGTAAAGTTTGCCGTGTGCGTTTGACCAACGGTTTTGAAGTTACCTCCTATATCGGCGGTGAAGGTCATAACCTGCAGGAACACTCCGTGATCCTGATCCGTGGCGGTCGTGTTAAAGACTTGCCAGGTGTGCGTTACCACACCGTTCGTGGCGCGCTGGACTGCTCAGGTGTTAAAGACCGTAAGCAGGCTCGCTCCAAGTACGGCGTGAAGAAGCCAAAGGCTTAATGGTTCTCCGTTAAGTAAGGCCAAACGTTTTATCTTAAATGTCATAATAAACTCGTAGAGTTTTGGACAATCCTGAATTAACAACGGAGTATTTCCATGCCACGTCGTCGCGTCATTGGTCAGCGTAAAATTCTGCCAGATCCTAAGTTCGGATCAGAGCTGCTGGCCAAATTTGTAAATATCCTGATGGTAGATGGTAAAAAATCTACTGCCGAATCAATCGTTTATACTGCACTTGAGACCCTGGCTCAGCGTGCTGGTAAAGGCGAACTGGAAGCATTCGAAGTAGCCCTGGACAACGTCCGCCCAACCGTGGAAGTTAAATCCCGTCGCGTTGGTGGTTCTACTTATCAGGTACCAGTTGAAGTCCGTCCGGTTCGTCGTAATGCTCTGGCAATGCGTTGGATCGTTGAAGCTGCTCGTAAACGCGGTGATAAATCAATGGCTCTGCGCCTGGCGAACGAACTTTCTGATGCTGCGGAAAACAAAGGTACCGCAGTGAAGAAACGTGAAGACGTTCACCGTATGGCCGAAGCCAACAAGGCGTTCGCACACTACCGCTGGTAACAGCTCAGTAGTTGTTATTAACCCAGCGGGCGTTCAGTTGACCCCGCTGGGATTTAACTTTGAACGTCCTAGAATCAGAGGAATCAAATGGCTCGTACAACACCCATTACACGCTACCGTAACATTGGTATCAGTGCACACATCGACGCCGGTAAGACGACCACTACCGAACGTATTCTGTTCTACACCGGTGTAAACCATAAAATCGGTGAAGTTCATGATGGCGCAGCCACAATGGACTGGATGGCGCAGGAGCAGGAGCGTGGTATTACCATTACCTCCGCAGCGACTACCGCTTTCTGGTCAGGTATGGCTAAGCAGTTCGAGCCGCACCGCGTTAACATCATCGACACCCCAGGACACGTTGACTTCACCATCGAAGTAGAACGTTCCATGCGTGTTCTTGACGGCGCAGTAATGGTTTACTGTGCAGTTGGTGGTGTTCAGCCACAGTCTGAGACCGTATGGCGTCAGGCTAACAAATATAAAGTTCCACGCATCGCGTTCGTTAACAAAATGGACCGCATGGGTGCTAACTTCCTGAAAGTAGTTGGCCAGATTGAAGCACGTCTGGGCGCAACTCCGGTCCCTCTGCAGCTGGCTATCGGCGCAGAAGAGAACTTCACCGGCGTTGTTGACCTGATCAAGATGAAAGCGATCAACTGGAACGACGCAGACGCAGGCGTGACCTTCGATTACGAAGAGATCCCAGCTGATATGCAGGAACTGGCTGAAGAATGGCGCCAGAAACTGATTGAAGCCGCAGCTGAAGGCTCTGATGAGCTGATGGAGAAATTCTTTGGCGGCGAAGAGCTGACCGAAGAAGAGATCAAAACTTCTCTGCGTAAGCGCGTACTGAACAACGAAATCATCCTGGTTACCTGTGGTTCTGCATTTAAGAACAAAGGTGTTCAGGCGATGCTGGATGCCGTGATCGAATATCTGCCGTCACCAACTGACGTTACAGCGATCAACGGTATTCTGGACGACGGTAAAGATACGCCGGCAGTTCGTCACTCAGACGACAACGAGCCGTTTGCTGCGCTGGCGTTTAAAATCGCGACCGACCCGTTTGTTGGTAACCTGACATTCTTCCGCGTTTACTCTGGTATCGTTAACTCTGGCGACACCGTGTACAACCCGGTTAAATCTCAGCGCGAGCGTCTGGGCCGTATCGTACAGATGCACGCTAACAAGCGTGAAGAGATCAAAGAAGTTCGCGCAGGCGATATCGCTGCGGCTATCGGTCTGAAAGACGTGACTACCGGTGACACCCTGTGTGACCCGGACAACGTTATCATTCTGGAGCGCATGGAATTCCCTGAGCCGGTAATCTCTATCGCTGTAGAACCGAAAACCAAAGCTGACCAGGAAAAAATGGGTCTGGCTCTGGGCCGTCTGGCTAAAGAAGACCCATCATTCCGCGTATGGACTGATGAAGAGTCTAACCAGACTATCATCGCCGGTATGGGTGAGCTGCACCTCGACATCATCGTTGACCGCATGAAGCGTGAATTCAACGTTGAAGCGAACGTCGGTAAACCTCAGGTTGCTTACCGCGAAGCGATTCGCTCTAAAGTAACTGACGTCGAAGGTAAACACGCCAAGCAGTCTGGTGGTCGCGGTCAGTACGGTCATGTTGTTATCGACATGTACCCACTGGAGCCGGGTTCAAACCCGAAAGGCTACGAATTTGTCAACGACATCAAAGGTGGTGTAATTCCTGGCGAATACATCCCTGCGGTTGATAAAGGCATTCAGGAACAGCTGAAAGCTGGCCCACTGGCGGGTTACCCGGTAGTAGATCTGGGCGTGCGTCTGCACTTCGGTTCTTACCATGACGTTGACTCCTCTGAGCTGGCGTTTAAACTGGCGGCATCTATCGCCTTTAAAGATGGCTTTAAGAAAGCACAGCCTGTGCTGCTTGAGCCTATCATGAAGGTTGAAGTTGAAACGCCAGAAGAGAACACTGGTGACGTTATCGGTGACCTGAGCCGTCGTCGTGGTACGCTGCGCGGTCAGGAATCCAACGTGACTGGCGTTGTGATCCACGCTGAAGTGCCGCTGTCCGAAATGTTCGGATATGCTACACAGCTGCGTTCTATCACCAAAGGCCGTGCATCTTACTCCATGGAATTCCTGAAGTATGATGACGCGCCAAACAACGTCGCTCAGGCTGTTATTGAAGCCCGTGGTAAATAATCGGGTTTAACCAATTGATCCCGTGCTCTCCTTTCCACAGGGGAGAGCACAGAAAGTAAGGAATATCGCCGTGGCTAAAGAAAAATTTGAACGTTCCAAACCGCACGTCAACGTTGGTACTATCGGCCACGTTGACCACGGTAAAACTACCCTGACTGCTGCTATCACCACCGTTCTGGCTAAAACCTACGGCGGTTCTGCTCGTGCATTCGACCAGATCGATAACGCACCAGAAGAAAAAGCTCGTGGTATCACCATCAACACTTCTCACGTTGAGTATGACACCCCGACTCGCCACTACGCGCACGTTGACTGCCCTGGCCACGCCGACTATGTGAAAAACATGATCACCGGTGCTGCGCAGATGGACGGCGCTATCCTGGTTGTTGCTGCGACTGACGGCCCAATGCCGCAGACCCGTGAGCACATCCTGCTGGGCCGTCAGGTTGGCGTTCCTTACATCATCGTGTTCCTGAACAAGTGCGACATGGTTGATGACGAAGAGCTGCTGGAGCTGGTTGAGATGGAAGTACGTGACCTGCTGTCACAGTACGACTTCCCTGGCGATGACACCCCAATCGTTCACGGTTCCGCGCTGAAAGCGCTGGAAGGCGACGCCGAGT
>NZ_JARUWZ010000099.1:0-241 GCF_030433775.1 Erwinia sp. PsM31 | reverse complement strand
ATATAATTATCTGCTTCCATTTGCAGTTCATTGTTTTCTCTGTTAAAAAGGGCAGGTTCTAGATAACCCTTTGCCATAAGCTTTACAAGCAGTTCTCTCTGTTCTGCATTTTTTTCAATTTGCTTCTCTAATTCCTGAATTCTTGAAAGGTTATCTGAGTTGCTCATTCCACGCAAAGCATCTAATAGTGGTTGTAGAATAAGTTTTCTTCCGAAAATCAGCTTGTTAATCATAGTAACAA
>NZ_JARUWZ010000098.1:0-241 GCF_030433775.1 Erwinia sp. PsM31 | reverse complement strand
TTTTTACCAGCGAAGGCCCGCCGGACGGCTCCAAAAAACATTGAGTCAATTCAGGTGGGGATATCCAGCCCTTTATAAAGGCGAATACTATGCAGCAGCACTCTTCAGAGCCGGGCATCATTGAACATTTTCAGGGATGTCTCTTATACAAATCTGACGCTGCAGACGAACGTTAGCCGGTGTAGATATCGGTGGTCGACGTATCATTAAAAAAAATTTTGTGGGGGGGGGGGGGGGGGTG
>NZ_JARUWZ010000097.1:0-242 GCF_030433775.1 Erwinia sp. PsM31 | reverse complement strand
CCTGCGGCCCGGAGCGCGCCGTCAGGTCATAATTGTAAATATCTGTACGATATTGCGTAAGTCCGTCGTCATCGTCCCAGGCTGTCAGATAATACAGGTTGACCTGAATGTGATGACGCACCGGCACATAACGGGTATCACCCTGCTTCAGCGTGCACGAGATACGCTAATCATTCCAGACCGCATCCTGTAACAGCAGATTATCCAAATAAGACGACTTGTTTACCCTCACGCAACCGGAA
>NZ_JARUWZ010000096.1:0-243 GCF_030433775.1 Erwinia sp. PsM31 | reverse complement strand
GGGGGGGGGGGGGGGGGGGGAAAAACCCCCGGAACCCAAAATGTTTCCAAAAACCTGGCAAAAAGACGGATATTGACAAGTAATTTAAGAAAATGATACATTTAAAACAATAACATAAAAAAATATAAATCAAAAAAAAACACAAAACATAAAAAAACATTTAAAAAATAACGCCGTTAACAAAAACGCAAGAAATCCAGCCAAACCCCCAAGAAAAATAAATACCAAAATGAGCACCAACAT
>NZ_JARUWZ010000095.1:0-245 GCF_030433775.1 Erwinia sp. PsM31 | reverse complement strand
GGCTGAAATAATAAAGAAAAAAACCCCAAAGCAAAAAAAAATACCCCAGCAAAACCACAAACCCAAAAAAATTGTATGAAAAAATAAAAAAACCAACACCATAAAAACACCCATAAAAAAAATTAATATCGATAATACTTCATTAGCTCACAAAAAAATCGTAAAAAAAAAAATCACAACGGCAAGTTAGGCGCTAAATAAAAAAACAAATAAAACAGTAATAATAAAAAAAAAAAAAAAAAAAT
>NZ_JARUWZ010000094.1:0-247 GCF_030433775.1 Erwinia sp. PsM31 | reverse complement strand
TCGTTACGAAATAAACCCCTTAATGTAGCAGCATGGATTAGTGACAGGCAGGGAGGGATGAAAAAGGAAAAGTTCTTCGTAACGAGTTCCCCGCAGTAATATAGCATCATGGATATAAAAAAACCGGCTGTAAAAGATATTAAAGAAAAGGGTTTTCGTTACGAAATAAACCCCTTAATGTAGCAGCATGGTTTAGTGACAGGCAGGGAGAAATGAAAAAGGAAAGGTTTTCGTAACGAATTTCCCG
>NZ_JARUWZ010000093.1:0-248 GCF_030433775.1 Erwinia sp. PsM31 | reverse complement strand
GTTAATGAATAAAGAAAGTTTAACGATAGAGGAAATGAAAGAAGCTACAAATTATTGTTTTTCGGATGAAATAACGGATACTGAAATTGCTGCGTTTTTAACAGCTTTACGAATAAAAGGAGAAACAGCAAATGAAATTGCTGGTATCGTCGATGTCATTCGCGCCCAGTCTGAATTGAGTGATATCTCACTCCCTAATGTGATGGACAATTGTGGAACAGGTGGAGATCGTTCAAACAGCTTTAACA
>NZ_JARUWZ010000092.1:0-250 GCF_030433775.1 Erwinia sp. PsM31 | reverse complement strand
AAGCAGAACAAGCAGAACAAGCAGAACAAGCAGAACAAGCAGAACAAGCAGAACAGAATAGCCGTTTTTCAGACAAAAAAAATCCTTTGCCGGAGCAAAGGATTATTTTTAAATGGCAGGGGCGGAGAGACTCGAACTCCCAACACCCGGTTTTGGAGACCGGTGCTCTACCAATTGAACTACGCCCCTAAAAGGGTGGCGGAACGGACGGGGCTCGAACCCGCGACCCCCTGCGTGACAGGCAGGTATT
>NZ_JARUWZ010000091.1:0-259 GCF_030433775.1 Erwinia sp. PsM31 | reverse complement strand
GCCCAAAAAAATATCAAAAAAAAAAAAAATAAACCAATTTATAAATATAAAAATTAAATACATAAACCAAAAAATAAAAAAAATAATATAAAACAAAAAAAAAAAAAAACCAAAAAAAAAAAAAAATAAATAATAAAAAAAAAAAAAAATAAAAATAAACAAAAAAAAAAAAAAAAAAAAAAACACCCCAACCACAAACAACAAAAAAAAAAAAAAAAAAACAAACAAACCCACCAAAAACACAAAAAAAAAAAATAAT
>NZ_JARUWZ010000090.1:0-266 GCF_030433775.1 Erwinia sp. PsM31 | reverse complement strand
AAGTAAACTCAGCGTTTTTGCTCAAATTGCCATATGTGCTTTTTTAGGAATTTTCTCGCTATTCTTTTTTGAGACTATTGCCTATAACCACGGCGCTGCGGCCAATGTGGTAGTGGTACTCATGGCTTCGGCTGCCATCTCTGCCCTATTTTTTGGTCGATTCATTTTAAAAGAAAGTATCTACATTCATTCGCTTATTGGAACATTATTGGCGGTTGCTGGGATTAGCATTATTTCGTGGAAAGGTGAAAATAGCCTTTTAATGC
>NZ_JARUWZ010000008.1:0-161190 GCF_030433775.1 Erwinia sp. PsM31 | reverse complement strand
GAGCACCACCTTGACATGGTGGGGGTCGGAGGTTCGAGTCCTCTAGAACGCACCACAGTGCGTCCGTAGCTCAGTTGGTTAGAGCACCACCTTGACATGGTGGGGGTCGGTGGTTCGAGTCCACTCGGACGCACCATCTTGCGTTCTTAGCTCAGTTGGTTAGAGCACCACCTTGACATGGTGGGGGTCGGAGGTTCGAGTCCTCTAGAACGCACCATCTTCTGCTTTCTCCCGTCACGTCTTTCCACGCTGCTGTTTTGTGTAATCACTTGTTTCAACGCGCTATTTATCTCCCATAATCTTTCGCTTCGGTCTGCTGATTTTTCCCGTAACGCTTTGCTTCACCGCGCTGCCCTTTCTCGCGCCCGAATGGCTGTTTCTGCGCCCGGCCACCGCCTTTTTTTGCGCAACAATCTGATCTGGTGCAAGCTTTCGCCCGTTCCGGCCTACTTTTTAATTGGTTTTCAATGGGCTGAGTAGCTATAATACGAAACGTTGTTTCACTTGAATGGTTTCAGCGTATGGTTGGCCCTTTAGCAAAAACGATAGCTGGTTGCGCAACCGATCTTTGCGCCTGCGCCAAAACCGCGTTTAAACTTCCTCTGCACGCTTTTTTTCTGTCACCTATCCTTAAGCTGTATCGCAGTTCGCCGCTCGGGCGGTCGCACCCCCAATCACCGGGATTACGCTTTATTTCATCCATCACAACTTAACAGATGACTCGTCATGAAAAAGACCAAGATTGTTTGTACTATCGGTCCAAAAACCGAATCGGAAGAAATGTTGACCAACCTGCTGGACGCGGGCATGAACGTTATGCGTCTGAATTTCTCTCACGGCGATTACGATGAGCACGGTAAGCGTATCGCTAACCTGCGCGCGGTGATGAGCAAAACCGGCAAGCAGGCCGCTATTCTGCTGGACACCAAAGGGCCAGAAATCCGTACCATGAAGCTGGAAGGCGGCGCGGACGTGTCGTTGAAAGCCGGTCAGACCTTTACCTTCACCACCGACCAGTCCGTTATCGGCAACAGCGAGCGCGTGGCGGTGACCTATTCCGGCTTCACTTCCGATCTCTCTATCGGCAACACCGTCCTGGTGGACGATGGCCTGATCGGCATGGAAGTCACCGAAGTGACCGAAAACCACGTGGTTTGTAAGGTACTGAACAACGGCGATCTGGGCGAAAACAAAGGCGTTAACCTGCCTGGCGTTTCTATCCAGCTGCCAGCGCTGGCCGAAAAAGACAAGCGTGACCTGATTTTTGGTTGCGAACAGGGCGTGGATTTTGTTGCCGCCTCCTTTATCCGCAAGCGTTCTGACGTGCTGGAAATTCGCGAGCACCTGAAGCAGAACGGCGGCGAGCATATTCAGATCATCTCTAAAATTGAAAATCAGGAAGGCCTGAACAATTTTGATGAGATCCTGGACGCTTCCGACGGCATCATGGTGGCGCGCGGCGACCTGGGTGTGGAAATCCCGGTTGAAGAGGTGATTTTCGCGCAGAAGATGATGATCAAGAAATGTAACCGCGCACGCAAAGTGGTGATTACCGCTACGCAGATGCTGGACTCAATGATCAAAAACCCACGCCCTACCCGTGCAGAAGCGGGCGACGTGGCTAACGCCATCCTCGACGGCACCGATGCGGTTATGCTCTCTGGCGAAAGCGCCAAGGGTAAATACCCGCTGGAATCCGTCACCATTATGGCTACCATCTGCGAACGTACCGATCGCGTGATGAAAAGCCGTATCGACTCTCAGCATGACAGCCGCAAAATGCGCATCACGGAAGCCGTGTGCCGTGGCGCAGTAGAAACTGCCGAGAAGCTGGAAGCGCCGCTGATTGTGGTGGCAACCGAAGGCGGTAAGTCAGCCAAGTCCGTACGCAAATATTTCCCGAACGCGACTATCCTGGCGTTAACCACCAACGAACAGACCGCGCGTCAGCTGATCCTGAGCAAAGGCATTGTGGCGTCCGTGGTAAAAGAAATCGCTTCTACCGATGATTTTTACCGTATCGGTAAAGAAGCGGCTATCGCCAGCGGCTACGGTCGTAAAGGCGATGTCGTGGTGATGGTTTCTGGCGCACTGGTGCCAAGCGGAACCACGAATACCGCGTCTGTGCACGTTCTGTAATCAAAGATTACGCCTTGTAGTGAAAAAGCGCCCTGAGTGGCGCTTTTTTTACAGCTTAGCTCAAAGGTTTTTCTAAAAATTCCAATCGAGATTAACTATTCAATTGCGCTTTAAGGCGAGATAAGTCCGATTGAAATCGTCTGTTTTCGCTAAATTTTTTGGGCTTTTTCGTAAAGACGGTGCTTCTTTGAGCGAACGATCAAATTTAAGCACGTTCTAACCAAAAATTTATTCTCATTGGAAAAAACTTTGTGTAATACTTGTAACGCTACATGGAGATTAACTCAATCTAGAGGGTATAAATAATGAATCGTACTAAACTGGTACTGGGCGCGGTAATCCTGGGTTCTACTCTGCTGGCCGGTTGCTCAAGCAACGCTAAAATCGACCAGCTGTCTACCGACGTTCAGACTCTGAACGCTAAAGTTGACCAGCTGAGCAACGACGTGAACGCAATCCGTTCTGACGTTCAGGCTGCTAAAGACGACGCAGCACGCGCTAACCAGCGTCTGGACAACCAGGCTCACTCTTACCGTAAGTAAGAGTTCTGGTTTAAAAATGGCGCACATTGTGCGCCATTTTTTTTGCCTGTCGCCTTCACGGCTGCAGAATGCGTTCCGGGCCGTTTATAACTGTTCCCCGTCCAGCCTCGCTTCGCGGCTGCAAAATACGTTCCCGCCCATTTTTAACTGCCCCCCATTCCAGCCCCGCTTTGCGGCTGCAGAGTGCGTTCCGGGCCCTGCCCCCAGCTCTGGCCATCGCTTTGCGTTAGCGCTGAAAGCGCGAAGGCTTCAGAAAGCGTTCCAGCCCTTTTATGGCTTTCTGCCCACTTCCGCCCTCGCTTCACAAAGATAATCGCTTAAAGCGCTTCTGGGACGCTCTCAGACGCCGACGTTTCGCCCTTATTCACCAGCACCGGCAATCCCGCACGTCTTTTTAATGCTTCCTTAATAACCTGACTATCGCTCAGCGCGCTGCCTACAAATTTTTTGGTTTGCGCGGTCAGCGCAATCGGCATCGTTTGTGGATCGTCCTTCTCGCTGTGGGACAGCGGCTGATGGACTTCGATATAGCGCTTGCCGTCCGGCTCTGTGGCGTACTTAACGGGCTGATTGATAATCTGCACGCGGGTGCCTTCAGGCACGCTGTTAAACAGGTTTTCGATATCGTCAGGCCGCAGGCGGATACAGCCGGAGCTGACCCGCATCCCAATGCCGAAATCCGCGTTGGTGCCGTGGATCAGATAGTGGCCTTTGCCGTAAGCCAGGCGCAGCGCATACAGCCCCATTGGGTTATCCGGCCCGGCGGGTATGGTCGTTGGCAAGGTTTTGCCTTCCGCCGCGTAGCGCTTGCGGATATTCGGCGTGGGCGTCCAGCTGGGGTTAGGGATCTTCTGACTGATGCGCGTCACCATCGCAGGCGTGTTGGCGCCAAGCTGGCCAATGCCTATCGGGTAAACGACCACCTTATTTTCATCTTTTGGATAATAGTAGAGCCGTAGCTCGGCCACGTTGACCACGATCCCTTCCCTTTTGGTATCGGGCAGCAGCATCTGCGTAGGGATAACCAGTTTCGATCCCGCTTTCGGCAGCCAGGGATCGGTGCCGGGGTTGGCTTCCAGCATCCCTAACAGGCCCGTCTGAAAGTGCGCGGCAATGCTTTCCAGCGAGCGCCCGTCATCCGGCACGGTATAAAGCTGGTTTTCGCCAATTAAACGGCTGTCGGCGGCGGGAAGCGGATAATCGGCCGCACGCGCCAGAGAGAAGAAAAAAAATAACGAAGAGAGGAGTAGAGTTTTCATTTTTATTTCTCGCCAGGTAAACAACACTTCCCGTCATCATGACGGGAAGCCTGTCGAGAAGTGTAGCAACTTAGCGGCTGATACTGTCCTGCGCTTTCTGGCGAATAGCACGGATCATCGCTTCCAGACCCTGCGAGCGCGACGGCGTCAGGTGCTGGGTAAGCGCCAGCTCGCTGAACCACGGCCGCACGTCAAAATCGAGAATTTCCGCCGGGGTCATCTGCTGGTAAAGCACAAACACCAGGGCAATCAACCCTTTAACGATAGCGGCGTCGCTGTCGCCCTGCAGCAGCACGCGGCCCTGCTCGTCCAGTTCCATCACGATCCAGACCTGGCTCTGGCAGCCGGAAATGGTATTCTCCGGCTGGTGCAGCGAGTCCGGCAGCGCAGGCAGTTTCGCGCCCAGTTCAATCACATAGAGATACTTCTCTTCCCAGTTGGCGCAGCGGGAAAAGTTGCGAACCAGTCTCTCTTTATCGGGCAGTGTTGCCATGCAGTTCTCCTTTGCCTGGGCGGTTTAACCGCCCAGCAGCATATGTATACGTGTCAGGCCTGCCGCCAGGCGGTCGACCTCTTCCTCGCTATTATACAAAACAAAGGAAGCACGACACATCGCCGGGACGTCGTAGTGATGCATCAGCGGCATGGCGCAGTGGTGACCGGTACGAATGGCAATACCGTAGCGATCCAGGAAGCTGCCCACGTCATAGGCGTGATGCTTGCCCAGATTAAAGGCGATCACGCCTGCGCGATGCTGCGGGCCGTAAATGACCAGATCCGGCACGGAGGCCAGCTTGTCCATCGCGTAGCGCATCAGCGCCTGCTCGCGCTGCGCAATGTTATCCAGCCCCAGCGCTTCCACCCATTTCAGCGCCGCGCCAAGGCCCATGATGCCGCCGGTATTCGGCGAGCCTGCCTCAAAGCGCCACGGCGCGGCGGCGTAGGTGGTGCCGGCGGTCAGGCTGACGGTGGCGATCATCGATCCGCCCCCTTCCCACGGCGGCATTTGATCCAGCATGGCTTTACGCCCGTACAGGATGCCGATGCCGGAAGGCCCGTATATTTTATGGCCGGAGAACAGATAAAAGTCGCAGTCCAGATCCTGCACGTCGACTTTTGCATGCATCACGGCCTGTGCGCCATCAATCAGCGTAGCGACGCCTGCGGCTTTCGCCTGCGCCACCAGTTCTTTAACCGGATTGATGGTGCCCAGCACGTTGGAAACGTGGGTAACGGCCAGCATACGGGTACGGCTGTCCAGCAGTTTTGGCAGCGCAGCCAGATCCAGCTCGCCGTCGGCCGTCAGAGGAATAAAGCGCACTTCCGCGCCGGTACGCTCGGCCACCATCTGCCACGGCACGATATTGGCGTGGTGTTCCATCTCGGTAATGATGATGTTGTCGCCGGGCTGCAGCTGGCTGCCGCCCCAGCTGCTGGCAACGAGGTTAATCCCCTCGGTGGTGCCCTTAACAAACACGATTTCCTCTGGCGAAGCGGCGTTAAGGAAACGCGCGGCGTGCGCGCGAACCTCTTCCATCTCCGTGGTCGCTTCGGCGCTCAGGGTATGAATACCCCGATGCACCGCCGCATAGCCGTGCTCGTAGAAATGGCTTTCCGCATCGATCACCGCCTGCGGTTTCTGCGCGCTGGCGGCGCTGTCAAGGTAGGCCAGCGGCTGGCCATTCACTTCTCGCGCCAGTACAGGAAAATCGGCCCTGACGCGCGTCAGGTCAAAACTCATTTGATGCCTCCGGGGAAGCGCTGTGCGATACGCTGCATCACCGCCTCCTTGAGTACCTCGTCCGTGATGGCTTCGGTAAGCTCGGCGGCAAAGGCGTAGATAATCATGCGCTGAGCAGATTCTTCGCTGATGCCGCGAGCGCGCAGATAGAACATCTGTTCGTCGTCGATACGGCCAATGGTCGCGCCGTGGCTGCACTTCACGTCGTCAGCATAGATTTCCAGCTGCGGCTTGGTGTCCACTTCCGCCAGGCGTCCCAACAGCAGGTTGTTGTTGGTCATCTGGCCATCGGTTTTCAGCGCGTGCTTCGCCACTTCGATCTTGCCGTTGAACACCGCGCGGGCTTTGTCGCGCACGATGGTTTTATGCAGCTGACGGCTCTGGCAGTAGCCTTTGTTGTGCTCCAGATAGGTTCGGCTGTCGCACACTTCTTTCTCTACCGGCAGCATCAGGCTGTTGATCGACAGCTCGGTGCCTTCGCCGTTCAGCTGCGTGCTGGTATTGTGACGGGCCAGCCCGCTGCCCAGCAGAAAGCTGTGGCTCTGTACGCGCGCATCACGTTCGATCAGCAGATCGTTATGCGCAAAATGGTTGCTGCTTGCGTGCTCGAAAGCCAGCTTGTAGTGCGTCAGTCGCGCGTTGTTGCCTACGGTCGCGGTAAAGCGAGCGCCGGTAAAGTGCGTGCTTTCATTCAGGCTGACGTAATGCTCGATAATCGTCGCCTCTGCGCCGTCGTCCAGCTGCAGATGGTGACGATAATGCGAGGTGTTCATCTCGTCCTGCGCGCTGCCGCTGCTGATATGCAGCAGGTAAACGGCACGTTCTGCCGATTTGCCGCGCGGCAGATGGATAGTGGTTACCTCTTCCGCCAGGCTTTCCGTCAGATGCAGGAAAACTTCAGGCTGGATCGGTGCGCTCAACTCGCGGCGGCCTGCGGCAATCTGAATATCAAACTGATCCCAGCTGCTGTCGCTCAGCTGCGCGTTAAACCGGCCATCGACGAAAACCAGTTTAATCGCGTCGATATTCAGCGCCAGCGCGGCAACGTCCGCTGCGCTCAGTTCGGCGGCCGTCGGCAGCACGAAGTTGTGCGCCAGCAGGCCATCCAGCGGCGTATATTTCCAGTTCTCATGCTTGCGCGTCGGCAGCCCTAAACGCAGCACCTGCTGCCAGTGCTGCTGAGCCTGCAAAGAACGCTGCTCGCCCTGGGTCTCGAACAGGTGATGCCACTGCTGCAGGGCGTTTTCACTATTCCTGTTCGGTAAGCCAGCCATAGCCTTGCTCCTCCAGTTGTTTCACCAGCGAGAAGTCGCCTGATTTCACAATTTTCCCCTGATAGAGCACGTGCACAAAGTCAGGCTTGATGTAGTCCAGGATACGCTGGTAGTGCGTGACGATGATAAAAGCACGCTTGCCGTCACGCAGCGTGTTCACGCCGTTTGAAACGATTTTCAGCGCATCGATATCCAGACCGGAGTCGGTTTCGTCAAGGATGCAAAGCTCCGGCTCCAGCGCCGCCATTTGCAGAATGTCGTTGCGTTTTTTCTCGCCGCCGGAGAAGCCGACGTTGACTGAACGGGTCAGCAGATCTTCAGGCATTTTCAGCAGGTGAATTTTGTCTTCGATAAAGTCCTGGAAGTCGAAACGATCCAGCGATTCCTGGTCGCGATATTTACGCACGGCGTTGACTGCCGTTTGCAGGAAAAACTGGTTGCTGACGCCAGGGATTTCCACAGGGTACTGGAAAGCCATAAAGATGCCTTCGCCCGCGCGATCTTCCGGCGACAGCTCCAGCAGATCTTTGCCTTTGAACGCAATGGAGCCGCCGGTGATTTCATACTCTTCGCGGCCCGCCAGCGTCGCGGAAAGCGTACTTTTCCCTGAGCCGTTCGGCCCCATAATCGCGTGGACTTCGCCCGGCTTCACCTCAAGGTTCAGGCCGCGCAGGATCTCTTTGTCTTCGATACTTACCTGTAAATCTTTAATGCTTAACATAATCTTTCCTGGGCAATACCTCTCGGCATTGCGCAAAATGAATAAGCAGCGGGGATCAGCCCACGCTGTGTTCGAGGCTGATCGCCAGCAGTTTTTGCGCTTCCACCGCAAATTCCAGCGGCAGCTCGGAGAAAACGTCCTTGCAGAAGCCGTTGACGATCATGGAGATCGCATCGTCTTCGCTGATGCCGCGCTGCAGGCAGTAGAACAGCTGATCTTCGCCAATGCGCGAGGTCGTCGCCTCGTGTTCCAGCTGCGCGGTGTTGTTGCGCGCTTCCACATACGGGAAGGTGTGCGCGCCACACTCGGCGCCAATCAGCATGGAGTCGCACTGCGTGAAGTTACGGGCATTGGTCGCCGTCGGCATAATTTTTACCAGGCCACGATAGGTGTTCTGGCTTTTACCCGCCGAAATCCCCTTGGAGATAATGGTGGATTTGGTGTTTTTGCCGATATGGATCATCTTGGTGCCGGTATCGGCCTGCTGATGTCCGCTGGTCAGCGCCACCGAGAAGAACTCGCCCACGGAGTTATCGCCGCGCAGGATCACGCTTGGATATTTCCAGGTGATCGCCGAGCCGGTTTCCGACTGCGTCCAGGACATCTTGCTGTTTTCGCCTTCGCACAGCGCGCGCTTGGTCACGAAGTTCAGGATGCCGCCTTCCGCTTCGCCGCCGGCGAACCAGTTCTGCACGGTAGAATATTTTACTTCCGCATCTTTATGGATGATGACTTCCACCACCGCCGCGTGCAGCTGATAGCTGTCGCGCACCGGCGCGGAGCAGCCTTCGATATAGCTGACGTAGCTGCCTTCATCGGCAATCAGAATGGTGCGCTCGAACTGGCCGGTTTTCGCCGCGTTGATGCGGAAATAGGTGGACAGCTCCATTGGGCAGCGCACCCCTTTCGGGATGTAAACGAAGGTGCCGTCTGACGCTACCGCCGAGTTCAGCGCCGCGAAGAAGTTATCGTTGGCCGGCACCACGGTGCCCAGATACTGTTTTACCAGCTCAGGGTGATCGTGGATCGCTTCGCCAAAGGAACAGAAAATAATGCCCTGCTCCGCCAGCTTGCCGCGATAGGTGGTTGACACCGACACGGAGTCGAAAATGGCGTCTACGGCCACTTCCTGCCCTTCGCGTACCGGCACGCCCAGCTGTTTAAAGGCGTTTTCCACTTCTTCCGTCAGGTAGTTCGGCGCCGCGGCGCCGGAAGTCTGCTGTGCGCCAGGCTCTGAGGCGCAGCTGTCATCGCAGCTGCCGCAGGACGGTGCGGAATAGTAGCTGTAATCCTGATAGTTCAGTGACTTATAGTTAGCTTTCAGCCAGTGTGGCTCTTCCATCTCCAGCCAGGCCGCGTAGGCTTTCAGGCGGAAATCAAGCATCCACTCCGGCTCATTGCGTTTAGCAGAGATCGCACGCACCACATCCTCATTGATGCCGTTGGCGAACTCCTCGGTTTGCAGCTGAGTGAAGAATCCTTCCTTGTACTTCTGGCGGCTTCCTTCCCAGACCTGCACGTCGTCTGATGTATCAGTATTTCGGGACATAAAATTTACTCAACGCCAAAGCTCTCACCACAGCCACAGGCGTGTTGAGCTTTAGGATTATTAAATTTGAAAATCTGGTTCAGGCCTTCACGAACGAAATCGACTTCGGTTCCGTCGATAAAAGGCATAGCCTGCAGCGGCACATAAAGATTCGCGCCGTTATGGGTAAACACTAAATCATCTGACGCAGGCTCTTTAATCAAATCCATGGTGTAGCCGAATCCGGCGCAGCCGGACGTCTTAACGCCCAGCTTTAAACCCTTAACGTGCGGGTCGCTGGCGGACAGCGCGATGATTTGCTGTGCGGCGCTGTCGGTAAGCGTCAGTCCTTTCCAGACGAAATCGTCCGGCGAAAAAGAAGCGGTCGTTGCTGATGGCATAACATTACCTCGCGAGTCGGTAGCCCTGCGGGCTGATACCCCTATGTTAGTGATAATGATTGTCTCTTCAACCTCTTGTTTTGCAGGGATTAAGGCCAACCGGGCTTTTTTGGGCCTCTTTATTCAGTTTAGACCCTGTGAAGAGGTTTGCGATGTGTGTCACGCAGTGATTTAACGAAATGGTAACACATTGAAAAGCAGCCAGTAAATATCAGCCGCGCTGCGCTAAGCAGGAATAATAGTTATTTTACCCCTTTCATCCTTAACGCGTATTGTTATTACCAATTTATCTGAGAGGCAGCATAAATCGATAAAAATTTTTTGCGCCAGCGTTGAATAATGCGCCAGTTATAATATGATAATGATTATCATTAGCGTGAATGGGTCCCGGAATGAATCTGACGATGAGTGCCTGGCTGCAACATAAAATTGATGAATACAAGTTTTCCATCCGGGATATCACCGTTGATTACACTATGGCGCAGGCCAAAGTGAATCGGCCTGAATGCACCCTGGAACAGCTGCGTAAGTTTAACGATACCTGTCTTGATATGGCCGAGCTCTGCCAGCTAAACGGCGATGACCAGAGCTATCTGCACGCGCTCGGCAGGCTGCATCAACGTCTGTTGCAGGAATTGGGCAATCCCGAGCGGGAACGCCTCTTCCGTATGCAAGCCTGGCAGCTGGCGCGCCACTCGCTTACCCGTCTGTGCCATCAGCTCGCGCTGAGCGGCGAATGGGATAAGGCGACCGCGCTGCAAAATGAGTTTGTGCGCAAAGCCTCGCGAATTATGTAGCTCGCCGCCAGAACAGGCCATTATACCCTGGCGGCGTGAAGATATCTGCTCTGGCATTACCGAACGCTGCTTAAAGCAGCTCCAGCAGCGCCTGTAAAGGATGCCGCATGCCGTTACCCTCGAGGCGTTTCACCTGGCTGCGGCACGAATAGCCGGTCGCCAGGCAGCGCTGGCGCGGCAGTTTTTGCAGCGCCTGATGCCATGACAGCTCATAAATACCCAGCGAGTTAGCCAGATTTTTTGTTTCATGCCCGTACGTGCCCGCCATACCGCAGCAGCCTACGCTGACGCTTTCCAGTTTTGCGCCAAAGCGCGCGAATATTCCTGCCCACTGCTGGCTGGATGCGGGTAGCGCAGTGACTTCCGTACAGTGGCCGAACAAGTACCAGGCTTCGCCGCTTTGCGGGACGGGCTGGCGCGCCGGCAGCGCATTTTGCAGCCATTCATGCACCAGCTGCACGTGGAAGTCGCCGCGTTTTTCGCCAAGGATCTCTTTGTATTCGTCACGGTAGCAAAGCACCAGCGCCGGATCGACGCCGACCATCGGCAGCTGGAGTTTCGCCACGCGATTAAGAAAATCCGCCGTTTTCTGCGCGGTTCTGGCGAAGCGCTGTAAAAAGCCTTTGATATGCTGAGCCTTGCCGTTGGGCGAGAAAGGCAGCACCATCGGCTGATAGCCAAGCTTCTCCACCAGCGTCACAAAATCGCTGACCAGCCTGGCTTCGTAATAGCTGGTAAACGGATCCTGCACGATCAGCACATGCTGCGCGCGCTGCGCTTCGCTCATCGCCTCAAGCTGCTCCAGGGTGGTAGTCACCGCCCGCTGCCCGGCCAACTGCTGCTTCAGGCCAGGCGAGGAGAGCAGCGGCAGATCGACCATGCCGATATGATCCTTACTCAGCCTGCGCACCAGCGGCTGGCGTAAAAAGAAGTTAAAGAACGTGGGCGCTTTTGCCATCAGCGGCGCGTAGCTTTCCACGCCGGCGACCAGGTGATCGCTGACCGGACGCAGATAGCGGGTGTGGTAAAGCTGCAGGAAACGGGAACGGAAGCCGGGCACGTCGATTTTTATCGGACACTGCGTGGAACAGGCTTTACAGGCCAGACAGCCCGACATCGCCTCTTTCACCTCGTGCGAGAAATCATATTCGCCGCGCTTCGCGTGCCAGCTGTTACGGGTGCGCTCGATCAGGCCGCGCAGGCTGACTTTCGCCTGGGGCAGCGAGCGTTCCAGCGCCAGCGGATCGACGCCCTGCTCCGCCAGCAGCCGCAGCCATTCGCGGGTCAGCGTGGCGCGGCCTTTCGGCGAGTGAATACGATTGCCGGTGATTTTCATCGACGGACACATCGGGCTGCGCACGTCAAAATTAAAACACAGACCGTTGCCGTTGCACTCCATCGCGCCGCGCCAGTCGCTGCGCACGTTGACCGGAATTTGACGATCGAAGGTGCCGCGCTTTACCGCATCCACTTTCATCATCGGCTCGTCAACGCCCAGGGGCGCGCAAATTTTCCCCGGATTAAGGCGGTTGTCGGCATCGAAGGCCGCCTTGATGCGGCGCAGGTCGTTATATAACGCTTCGCCAAAAAACGCCGGGCTGTATTCAGCGCGGAAGCCTTTACCGTGTTCACCCCACAGCAGGCCGCCGTAGCGCGCCGTCAGCGCCACCACCTCGTCGGAGATTTGCTTCATCAGCATTTCCTGCTGTGGATCGCACATATCCAGCGCGGGGCGCACGTGCAGCACACCCGCATCGACATGGCCAAACATGCCGTAGCTCAGGTTGTGGCTGTCCAGCAGCTGGCGGAACTCGACGATATAGTCCGCCAGATGCTGCGGCGGCACACAGGTATCTTCGACGAAAGGGATCGGTTTGGCGCGGCCTTTGGCGTTGCCGAGCAGCCCGACCGCTTTTTTACGCATGGCGTAAATGCGCTCAATACCGCCAATATCATTGCACAGCTGATAGCCGATAATGCCCGCCTCGCCGGCCGCCATCAGGCTTTCCAGCCGCTGGCAAAGTGAGGCGACCTGACTGTCGATCAGCGCCTTATCGTCTCCGGCGAACTCAACAATATTCAGCCCCAGCATTTCCTGGTCCGGCACGTCGGCGATCAGCTCGCTGACCGAATGCCAGACGATATCTTCCCGTGCCAGGTTCAGCACCTTTGAATCAACTGTTTCTACCGACAGCGCCTGCGCCTCCACCATAAAAGGTGCGCTGCGCAGCGCCGAGTCGAAGGAATCATATTTGATATTGACCAGCCGCCGCACTTTGGGGATCGGCATGATGTTCAGGCGGGCTTCGGTAATAAAAGCCAGCGTGCCTTCTGCGCCGCACAGCAGCCGCGTTAAATCCACCTGCTGCAAATCGTCGCTGATGGCGTGGCGCAGATCGTAGCCGGTCAAAAAGCGGTTGAGCTTTGG
The DNA here is from genome assembly GCF_030433775.1 of Erwinia sp. PsM31. NCBI lineage: Bacteria > Pseudomonadati > Pseudomonadota > Gammaproteobacteria > Enterobacterales > Erwiniaceae > Erwinia > Erwinia sp. PsM31. The sequence goes on along the minus strand of NZ_JARUWZ010000008.1, from coordinate 148,360 downwards.
AAACTTCTCAACAATAAGGTCACGGCGATCGCGGCAGCATTCCAGTACCGTGCGATAGATTTCGCCCTCGCGCGTTTGCTCCGCCGCCAGCTGCTCCGCCACGCCTGTCGGGATCGCCCGCGTATCCAGCAAGTCGCCGCCCAGCAGCACCGCGCGCAGCCCTAAAACGTGATCGGAGGTTTTGCCATAAACCAGCGAGCCTTGCCCTGACGCATCGGTATTGATCATGCCGCCAAGCGTGGCGCGGTTGCTGGTGGAGAGTTCCGGCGAGAAGAAGTAGCCCAGCGGTTTCAGGGCGGCGTTGAGCTGGTCTTTGATCACCCCCGCCTCTACTTTTACCCATCCCTGCTCCACATTAATGTCCAGAATGCGGTTCATATAGCGGGACATATCGACCACGATGCCCTGATTCAGCGCCTGGCCGTTGGTGCCGGTGCCGCCGCCGCGCGGCGTAAAGACCAGGCTTCGATAGCGCTCTTCGCCCGCCAGACGAGCAATCAGCGCAACATCGGCCGTGGATCGGGGGAACAGCGCCGCATCGGGCAACAGCTGATAGATGCTGTTATCGGTGGACAGGGTAAGACGGTCGGCATAGCTGGTAGCGGTATCACCGGTAAAACCCTGCTGCTCTAACGCCTGCAAAAAATTCAGCACCAGTTGAACGAGGCCCGGCGCCTGAGAAATCTGTGGGATCATTATCGTGTGACCAGGTTGTGTTTGAGGTGTAACGTTTGCTCTTTCTTATGGTTTTATCACATTTTTTTATGACCTGTCGCCCTTTCAAAACCCCAGCGAAAAGAATAACGTGCCGTTTGTGTGGAAAATGCGTTTAATACATCAGGAGCGGAATGTCCGCTCCTGCTTTCCGGCCTTTCTGACGACTTTATTACTTGAGGTTAATGGTCATACATGAAGAACACGCAAAACGGATGGGATATGCTGCAAATCATCTTCTCCATCCTGTTTATTACGCTGCTGATCGTCGCCTGTCTGTGGGTGGTTCAACCCTTTGTGCTGGGATTCGCCTGGGCGAGCATGGTGGTGATCGCCACCTGGCCTTTGATGCTAAAAATCCAGGGCTGGCTGTGGGGGCGCCGTTCACTGGCGGTGATCGCCATGACGCTGCTGCTGGTGCTGCTGTTTGTTATCCCCGTCGCGCTGCTGGTTAACAGCCTGATTGAGAACAGCGGGCCGGTAATCGCCTGGGCGACCTCGGGGCATGTGATGCTGCCGCAGATGCTGTGGCTACACGACATTCCGCTGGTGGGCAAAAAGCTCTATTCCGCCTGGCGTCATCTGGTGGCGGGCGGCGGCACGGCGATGGTGGCCAGCGTTCAGCCCTATATCGGGCGCACCAGCATCTTTTTATTCGCGCAGGCCGGACACTTTGGTCGCTTTATGCTGCATCTGGGACTGATGCTGCTGTTCAGCGTGCTGCTTTACTGGCGCGGTGAGCAGGTGGGTAACGGCATTCGCCACTTTGCCTATCGGCTGGCCCATCGTCGCGGCGACGCGGCGGTGCTGCTTGCCGGTCAGGCCATCCGCGCCGTGGCGCTTGGCGTGGTGGTTACCGCGCTGGTGCAGGGCGTATTAGGCGGTATCGGCCTGGCCATTTCCGGCATTCCTTACGCTACGGTACTGACGGTAGTGATGATCCTCTCCTGCCTGGTGCAGCTGGGGCCGTTGGTCGTGCTGATCCCCGCTATCATCTGGCTCTACTGGAGCGGCGACACCACCTGGGGCACCGTCCTGCTGATCTGGAGCTGCGTGGTGGGCACGCTGGATAACGTGCTGCGGCCAGTGCTTATCAGAATGGGTGCCGATTTGCCGATGATTTTGATCCTTTCCGGCGTGATCGGCGGGCTGGTGGCGTTCGGCATGATCGGCCTCTTTATTGGCCCGGTAGTGCTGGCAGTCTCTTATCGACTGGTATCGGTCTGGATGCATGAAGAACCCGCGCCCAGAGACGATCCTGAAGAGGTCGTTGAAGAACTTGCTGAAATAGAACAGGAAAATTCAGTTAAGCAATAACTTTAAGGCGGTTAGCCTGCCTGACCGCCTTAATGCTTTAAAACCAGCTATTACTTTAAAAGGCGCATTTGTTAAGCAACTTTTACCATTATCCGCCGGTTTTTCGCCCTTCCCGTCTCACTTACCGGCAATTGATTAATATAAGTACACATATCGCCCCTTACGCCTGCAATTTCAGTGATTAAATATTATCGTCTTTAAACTAATAAGAGGATTCTTAAAGACTCACTTCAGCGGGGGGAATAGTATATCGGTTATGTTTAGCAGCAACGCGCTGATTTATAAACAACCTTTTTCCCCAAACATCCTAAAGAATTGCTGTGTGTAGTCTTTGCCCATCCCATGTGATGGGCTTTTTTTTATCCATAGCAAAGCAAAAAGGCCGAACAAGTCGGCCTTTCACTGCGTCTGGTAATGAATCGCTACGCTTTAGGCAGTTCTGCCAGGCTTAACCAGGTCTGAACTACCGTGTCCGGATTGAGCGACAGGCTGTCGATGCCCTCTGCCATCAGCCATGCGGCAAAATCTTCGTGATCGGATGGCCCCTGGCCGCAAATGCCCACGTATTTTCCGGCTTTTTTCGCCGAACGGATCGCCATCGACAGCAGCGCCTTCACCGCATCGTTACGCTCATCGAACAGTTCTGATACCACGCCGGAATCCCTGTCCAGCCCCAGCGTCAGCTGCGTCATATCATTTGAGCCGATGGAAAACCCGTCGAAGTATTGCAGGAACTCATCCGCCAGCAGCGCGTTAGAAGGGATTTCGCACATCATAATGATTTTTAATCCGTTCTCGCCACGCTTCAGGCCCTGACGCCCCAGCTCTTCCACCACCGCTTTCGCCTGCGCGACAGTACGCACGAACGGCACCATCACTTCGACGTTGGTCAGCCCCATTTCGTTGCGCACGCGCTTGACGGCCTCGCACTCAAGCGCAAAGCAGTCGCGGAAGCTGTCGGCCACGTAGCGGCCCGCGCCACGGAAGCCCAGCATCGGGTTTTCCTCTTCCGGCTCATAGTGCTCGCCGCCGACCAGGTTAGCGTACTCATTGGTTTTAAAATCCGACAGCCGCACAATCACCCTTTTCGGCGAGAAAGCGGCGCCCAGCGTGGCGATGCCTTCCGTCAGGCGGGCAATATAGAACTCTACCGGATCGTCAAAGCCTTTCATCATGCTGCGGATCTGCTGCTGCAATTCCGGCGTCTGACGGTCGAATTCAAGCAGCGCCTTAGGATGCACGCCGATCATGCGGTTAATGATAAATTCGAGTCTCGCCAGCCCCACGCCCTCATTAGGCAGACAGGCGAAGTCGAAGGCGCGATCGGGATTGCCCACGTTCATCATGATTTTCAGCGGCAGCGCGGGCATTTCATCAACCTGTGAGCTTTTTACCTCAAAGTCGAGCAGATCGTCGTAAACATAGCCGGTGTCGCCTTCTGCGCAGGAGACGGTGACCTTATGGCCATCCTTCAGAAGCTCGGTAGCGTTGCCGCAGCCGACCACGGCAGGAATACCCAGCTCGCGGGCGATAATGGCGGCATGACAGGTACGCCCGCCACGGTTGGTGACGATGGCCGACGCCTTCTTCATAATCGGCTCCCAGTCGGGATCGGTCATATCAGTGACCAGCACGTCGCCTTTTTCGATGCGGTTCATCTCGCTGATATCGTGGATCACTTTGACCTCGCCCGCACCGATACGATGGCCGATAGCGCGTCCCTCCACCACTACGGCACCTTTCCCCTGTAGCGTATAACGCTCCATCACCTGGCCGTTGGAGCGCACGGTTTCCGGACGCGCCTGCACGATAAACAGCTTGCCGGTATGGCCATCCTTCGCCCATTCAATATCCATTGGCCGCTGATAATGTTTTTCAATCTGCACTGCCTGTGCCGCCAGCGCTTCCACTTCTTCGCTGCTGAGGCTGAAACGGTCACGCTCCGCTTCCGGCACGTCTTCGATTTTGACCTGCTCGCCGTGCGCCTGCGAATCGGCGTAGACCATACGGATTTTTTTCGAGCCCATGTTGCGACGCACGATAGCGGGACGACCCGCCGCCAGCGTCGGCTTATGCACATAAAATTCGTCCGGGTTAACCGCGCCCTGAACCACCATCTCGCCCAAACCATAAGCAGAGGTAATAAACACCACCTGATCGAAGCCCGATTCGGTATCAATGGTAAACATTACGCCAGCGGCGCCGGCATCGGAGCGTACCATCCGCTGTACGCCAGCCGACAGGGCGACGCCGCGATGATCGTAGCCCTGATGCACGCGATAAGAGATCGCCCTGTCGTTAAACAGCGAGGCGTAAACATGCTTCACCGCCACCAGCACGGCGTCGAAGCCCTGTACGTTCAGGAAGGTTTCCTGCTGGCCGGCGAAAGAGGCATCCGGCATATCTTCGGCCGTAGCGGACGAGCGCACGGCGAACGAAGCCTCGGCGTCGTCAGCGGAAAGCTGCTGGTAGGCTTCACGGATAGCCTGCTCCAGCTCTGGCTGAAAAGGCGTCTCTACAATCCACTCGCGGATCTGTTTACCCGCTTTTGCCAGTTCGTCCACGTCATCAATATCGGTTTTGTCCAACAGCGTATGGATGCGCTCACTGACGCCGCTCTGATCGAGGAACTGATTGAATGCATCGGCCGTAGTGGCAAAACCGTTGGGAACGGAAACGCCAAGCGATGACAAATTAGTGATCATTTCACCCAGAGAGGCATTTTTGCCGCCCACCCGATCAACATCGTTCATGCCAAGCTGGTTATACCAGAGCACAAACGGCAGTGCGCCTTGATTGGACATTGAAGCAATCCTTTTATGAATGAATTAATGGAAATAGCATCGTGCGTTTTTGAGCCTGGCACATTCCGTGTATGGAAAGAAACTGTTGAATCGTTCAAGCTGACTAAAAGGAAAACTTTAAGACTATTCCGCGAACAGCAATCTTATTTCGGGCGATAAAAATATATTTAAGATTATGATATATAAGATTATTTTAATTAAAATGGCTATTTAGAAAAGGAAGAGATGTGGCGAGCTATTTTGATTCCCTTTTAGCATGCTTTTCCGGAAAATAGCGCTTTTTACGCATGACAAACAGGAACGTTATTTCATTAATCCTCTTTTTCAGCCCCGTCTTTCTTTTTATAAAAACAAAAAGTTCATTACAATGAGAAGTGAAATTTTAATTTAATTTCGTCAGCTGGCGCTAATTGCTATAAGACTGTAGTTTAATTTACTCTGCCACTCAGTTTCTTAGGGATCGAAAAATGGACAGCAACGAACGCAGCGTATTTTATATTTCTGACGGAACGGCCATTACCGCTGAAGTGCTCGGCCACGCGGTGCTTTCACAGTTTCCTGTCAACATTAACAGCGTGACGCTGCCCTTTGTGGAAAACGTGCAGCGGGCGCAGGCGGTCAAAGCGCAGATTAACGCTATCTGGCAGAAAAGCGGCCTGCGCCCGCTGGTGTTTATTTCTGTGGTCACGCCGGAAATCCGGGAAATTATTCTGCAAAGCGAAGGCTTCTGTCAGGACATCGTCCAGTCGCTGGTGGCGCCGCTTCAGCAGGAGCTGGGCATAGCGCCCGCACCGGTCGCCAACCGCACGCACGGTCTGACGGCCAACAACCTGGGCAAGTACGATGCGCGCATCGCCGCCATCGACTACACCCTGGCACACGACGACGGTATCTCGCTGCGCGGGCTGGAGGAGGCGCAGGTGATCCTGCTGGGCGTTTCGCGCTGCGGCAAGACGCCGACCAGCCTCTATCTGGCCATGCAGTTTGGCATTCGCGCCGCCAATTATCCTTTTATCGCCGACGATATGGATAACCTGAAGCTGCCGCCCGCGCTGCGGCCTTTCCAGAACAAGCTGTTTGGCTTAACTATCGATCCCGAGCGGCTGGCCGCGATCCGTCAGGAGCGGGCGGAAAATACCCGCTACGCGTCCATGCGGCAATGTCGGCTGGAAGTCGGCGAGGTGGAAGCCCTGTTTCGTACCCATCAGATCCGTTACCTCAACAGTACCAATTACTCCGTTGAGGAAATCGCCACGAAAATTTTAGATATCATGGGCCTGACGCGTCGAATGTACTGAGGCGCAGCCGTTTTTTGATTCCGCGCCAGAAAAAGTGATATTTATCCCGTTGCGCCGTTCTGTCCGGCGTTTCGGGTTGAAATCCACGCCGTGTCGGGTTTATTGTGATCGCCATCACTTCCCGGTATTTCCGCCGCTGCGAAGAAAAAAATTTTTGGACAACTATGAACAAGACAGATGAACTGCGGACCGCGCGCATCGAGAGCCTGATTACGCCTGACGAACTGGCGCAGCGTTTCCCGATCACGCCTGATATCGCCGCGAACGTGACCGCTTCCCGCCAGCGTATTGCCCGGATTTTGTCCGGCGAAGATCGCCGCCTGCTGGTGGTGATCGGCCCCTGCTCGCTCCACGATCCCGACGCCGCGCTGGCCTATGCGGCGAAGCTTAACGCGCTGCGCCAGCACCATGCCGCCGAGCTGGAAATCGTGATGCGCGCCTATTTTGAGAAACCGCGCACCGTGGTGGGCTGGAAAGGCCTGATTTCCGATCCCGATCTGGACGGCAGTTTCCGGGTGAATCACGGCCTGGCCGTAGCGCGCGAGCTGCTGCTGGAGATCAACCGGTTGGGCATGCCTACGGCCACCGAATTCCTGGATATGGTGGTGGGTCAGTTCCTGGCAGATCTCATCAGCTGGGGAGCCATCGGCGCCCGTACCACAGAAAGCCAAATCCACCGCGAAATGGCTTCCGCGCTTTCCTGTCCCGTTGGCTTTAAAAACGGCACGGACGGTAATATTCAGATTGCGGTCGATGCGATACGCGCTGCCCGCGCCAGCCACATGTTCCTGTCGCCGGACAAGCATGGACAGATGACCATTTATCAGACCAGCGGCAACCCGTCCGGCCACATCATTATGCGCGGCGGCAAGCGGCCAAACTATCATGCGGAAGACGTCGCCGCCGCTGCCGCCAGCCTGCGCGAACACAGGCTGCCGGAACGGCTGGTTATTGATTTCAGCCACGGCAACTGTCTGAAACAGCACCGCCTGCAAAAAGAGGTCGCCGCGTCCGTAGCGCAGCAGATCCGTGACGGTTCGTCGTCGATTGCCGGCGTAATGATTGAAAGTTTCCTGAAGGAAGGCACCCAGAAAGTGCAGGCCGGTACGCCGCTGGTATACGGCCAGTCGATTACCGACCCCTGCCTGGGCTGGGGTGACAGCGAAGAGGTGTTAGCGCAGCTGGCCGAGGCGATTAAAGCGAGGCGCTAAGACAGGCCTGAAAGCAGGCAGGACACCGTGCGCATGGACGCGCTGGCGTACCCTGCCTGCCGCTTTATCATCTTTGTTGAAGCCTGCATCACGTCCGTTTAATTACCCTCGTTAAAGCCTGCATCACGCCCGTTTAATCACCCTCGTTCAAGCCTGCATCACGTCCGTTTAATCACCCTTGTTCAAGCCTGCATCACGTCCGTTTAATCACCCTCGTTCAAGCCTGCATCGCGCCCGCTTTAGCTCGAACAGCTGACCTCCAGCTTTTTACCCCAGTCTGGCGGACGCCGCATCAAATCGGCAAACTCCGGCGCGTCATCAAAAGGCCTGATTAGCGCCTGGTGTAGCCTGGCCAGCACGCTGACGTCATCCTGCTCGGCCTGTTCAATCGCCTGCTGGGCCAGATAGTTCCTTAACACCACGGCCGGATTGACCTGCTTCATCTTTTGCTGACGCGTAGCGTCGTCGCTCTCTTCCTGCAGTAACCGCTGACGGTAAATGTTGTACCAGCTGTCAAAGGCTTCACGATCGATAAACTCATCCCGCAGCGGCGAACGCGACTGCTGCTGCTCGGTATCGCACAGCATGCGGAAAGTCAGCGTATAGTCGCTGCCCTCTTTAGTCATCAGCGACAGCAGCCCGGTCAGAATGTTGTTATCGTCTTTATCCTGCGTCAGCAGCCCCAGCTTCGCGCGCATCCTGTCGCCCCAACACTGCATCAGCTCCGGCTCGTATTCCGCCAGCGCCTGCTTCAGCTGGGCGGTATCCAGCAGCCCGGAAAGCGCGTGCGCCAGCCTGTTCAGGTTCCACAGCCCCACCACCGGCTGATTATCGAAGCTGTAGCGCCCCTGATAGTCAGAATGATTGCAGATAAAATCCGGTTTGTAGTCGTCCAGAAAACCGTACGGGCCGTAATCCAGCGTTATCCCTAATACCGACATGTTATCGGTATTCATTACGCCATGCGCAAAACCAACGCTCTGCCACTGGGCGATTAGCCTGGCCGTGCGTCTGACCACATCACGGAACCAGAGCAGATAGCGATCCTGCTCCTCCTGCAAATGCGGCCAGTGATGACGGATTAAATAGTCAGCCAGCTGGCGGACTTTTTCCGGCTGCTGCGCGTAAAAGAAATGCTCGAAGTGGCCGAAACGGGCGTGGCTTTCCGCAACGCGCAGCAGCATGGCGCCGCGCTCGGTGGTTTCCCGCTGCACAGGCTCGTCGCTGGTAACGACCGTCAGCGCGCGGGATGTGGGGATACCAAGGTGATGCATCGCTTCCGAGGCAAGAAATTCGCGCAGTGAAGAGCGCAGCACGGCGCGTCCGTCGCCCATACGTGAATAGGGCGTCAGGCCCGCGCCTTTCAGGTGCCAGTCCATTTTACGGCCGTCGTCCAGCTGCTGTTCGCCCAGCAGGATGCCGCGCCCGTCGCCCAGCTGTCCCGCCCAGACGCCAAACTGATGTCCGCTGTACACCTGCGCCAGCGGCTGCATGCCCGGTAGCAGCTGCGCGCCGCTCCAGATAGCGGTTTTATCGGCGGTGAACCAGCTTTCGTCCAGCCCCAGCTCCTGCGCAAGCGGCGCGCTATGATAAAGCAGACGTGGGTTTTTCAGCGGCGTAGGATTGAGGGCGGTATAAAATCCCGCCAGCTCGTCATGCCAGCTATTGTTAAAATGCATACGCTCCCCTTACTGTTTACCGACGCTCTGATGCGCATTCGGTACCGGCTTTAAGTGTAAACCTCATACGCTGCGGTAAACACAGAGAGAGTAAAGGGATATTACATCGCTTCGCCTGTCAGCTCTTTCGGCGGCACAATCAGCGAGGAAAGCGACTCTCCCGTTACCGGAGAAAACAGCGCGCTTTGAATACCGTCGAACTGATAGCGGCTGACTTTTTCCAGGCCGGTAATATCGTCCACGCCCTGGACAATAACCTGCTGGCAATGGGGCTTAATATGCTCCAGCAGCGTACTGATAAACGGCTGAAAAGAGATCCGGTTAATATTATGCTGAATAAAGCCTTTATCGAGCTTAATACGAGAAAAGAGATTGTCGTATACTGCTTTTGACGGCGCTTTTCCTGCGCCGTAATTCGCCAGGCTTAAATCAAACCTTTCACTGAGCGCCATCAGGCCGGGGTGATCTTTCCCCAACTTTAAGTCGGTGAAACTTTCGCTAATTTCCAGCTCCAGCCACGCCAGCGCGTCCAGTTTGCGGCTCAGAAACTCGCTATCAAGGATGGTTTGTGCCAGCAGTTCGTCTATTTTCAGCGTGACCTTCACTCTTTCCTGACTAAAAAAATCGGCGTGTCGTTCAATGCAGTTGATCTGATTCTGTAATAAAAGAATACGCTGATCTGTATTGAGCTGTGGTAGTAAAAGTTCCTGAGGGATGGCGACGTTAGCGGTACTGTGGGAAAAATGCGTGAGCAATTCGACGGCGATAAGCTGCCCGCCGAAACGGTAGATCGGGTTAAAAGCTGTGTGACTTTTATAATCCGCTTCCAGATGGATATTCATTTTTATTCAGCCATGATGCAGCCGCCGTACGGCGCATTAATACGCCTGTTGTACACCGACCAGGATAAAAACCCATAGCGGGTTAAGCTATCACATATTCAGCAAGAAAAAATGCTTTACTATTAAAGCATAGTTTCGTGCTGAGATATCCCCGTGGCGCATTTCTTTAAACTATCTTTACAAAATCCGACACGGGAAATCACTTTTAACGGGCTGGTTAAAGCCTGATGCAATAAGCTGCTAAACCGACCCGCCGGGTTTATTATAGCCACAAAAGTTAACCGGCGGATAGATAAGCCTTTTCTGAAATTCGTTAGCAGGCTATATTAATTAAATACGCCTCGCCTGCCAGAAAACTTTTTTCCAGTACATGTTATTCAGCGACGATCGGATTACGCCCTGGCTGGTAGAAGCATGGATAAACTGGTCGTCAGTATCATAAATGCCGACGTGCAAACCGTTTTCTCCCTCGCCGGTTTTAAAAAACAGTAAATCACCAGGCAACAGATCCTTTTTACCGATGCGCGTTCCCGTTTTCGTTTGCGCAAGCGTCGTACGCGGCAGCTGCAAATCAAAGCGATCGCGAAAGGTCAGATAAACGAACCCGGAGCAGTCAACGCCTCTGCGTCCCATGCCGCCGTAGCGATAGGGCGTGCCGCGCCACTCGCTGAGCTGTTCGTTCAGCCGGGCGATAACCATAATGGAATCGGAAAGATGGCCGTTCGGCGGCGGCGCATGGCTGCTACAGCCCGCCAGCAGGATAGCCAGTAATAAGACCAGGTAGCGCATAACAGATTCCCTTTATTCTTTGCCGCTGGTTTAAAACAGCGTGGTCAACAGCGATTGTCCTTCTACATCTATTTTTCTGAAAGGCACGTGATACACCGCCGACAGTGTTTCCGGCCGTAACACCTCTTCCGTAGCGCCCTGCCTCACTAAAACCCCCTCTTGCAGCAGCCAGATGCGCCGGGCGTGATGCAATGAATGATTGATGTCGTGTCCGCTCATGATAATCGTCAGGCCTTCTGCGACCCTGGCGGCCACACAGCGATCGAACGCGGCCTGCTGTGCCAGATCCAAACCGGTTAACGGCTCATCCAGCAGCAGCAGCAGCCCTTCCGGCTGCGCGGTCTGACAGAGCACCGCCACCAGACGCACCCGCTGCCATTCCCCGCCGGAGAGGCGGTTAAGCGAGCGAGCCAGTTTATCCGCCAGCTGAAAAGTTTCGCAAAGGGTTATCAGTATCCGATCGCCCTCGTCCACCAGCTGATGCTGCTTAAGGTAATGCCAGACCGGCATACTGCCGGGTGGTCGCTGCTGCTGGGCCAGATAAGCGCGATGGCGGGCCAGCGCATAGCCGTTCCAGGCCGACAGCGGCGTGCCGTTGAAAACGATACGCCCTTCCGCCGGCAACAATCCCGCCAGCGCCGCCAGTAAGGCGCTTTTACCTGCCCCGTTAGGGCCAAGCAAATGGATCAGCTCGCCCTTATCAACGCTGGCGGTAAAGGGCGCGAGGCGCTGCGCGACCGCAACGCCCTCACACTGCAACAGCATCTATTTTGCCAGCGCCGCTTTGATACTTTCCATCACAATAGGATCTTCCGGCGTCATATCCGGCGAGAAGCGCTGTACCACCGTGCCGTCGCGACCAACCAGGAACTTTTCGAAGTTCCATAAAATGTCGCCCGGCTCTTTTGGCGCGCGTCCTTTACTGCTCATACGCGCCAGGAAACCGCTATTTTCCGGCGCTACCGCTTCCGGTCTTGCCGCAATCAGCTGGCGATAGAGCGGATGCCGATGCGGGCCGTTGACCTCGATTTTACTGAACATCGGGAAGGTTACGCCATAGGTGGTGCTGCAAAACGTTTTAATCTCTTCGTTGCTGCCCGGCTCCTGCTCCAGAAACGCGTTGCAGGGGAAGCCAAGCACGGCAAAACCCCGATCCTGCCAGGCTTTGTGAATATTTTCCAACTGCTCATACTGCGGCGTCAGGCCGCACTTAGAGGCGACATTAACGATCAGCAGTACGTTGCCCTGCCACTGCGCCAGCGTCGTCGGTTCGCCATCCAGCGTCACCAGTTCTGTATCGTAAATACTCATTGGTTTTTCCTGTTTCAGTAGAGAAAAAAGCGGGCCGCAGGTCAGGCCCGGTTACGTAACAACAGCCAGATAAAAACCGGCGCGCCCAGCGTGGCCGTCACCACGCCAATCGGCAGCTCCGCCGAGGCAATGGCGATACGGGCCAGGATATCGGCCGCCAGCAGTACGCCGCCGCCCGCCAGCGCGCAGGCCGGCAACAGCATACGATGATCGCTCAGGTTGTTCAGCCGCAAAATATGCGGAATGACCAGGCCGACAAAGCCGATCGCCCCGGCCAGCGCCACGCTGACGCCAATCAGCCAGCCTGTCGCCAGCACCAGCAAATTGCGCCACAGCAGCAGCGGCAGGCCGAGCTGGCGGGCGGAAACCTCGCCCAGCGCCAGCAAATTCAGCACGCGCCACTGGCGGCATAGCCACAGCAGCACCGGCAGCAGCGCCAGCATCAGCCCGCCGTAGCGCCAGTCCACGCCGCTAAAGCCGCCCATCATCCAGTACATTAGCTGGCGCAGATCCAGGCTGGCGCTGAAATAGACCAGCCACGTCATGCCCGCGCTACAGATAATGCCTAAGGCTACGCCCGCCAGCAACAGGCGGCTGGTGGAAAGCGAGCGGCGGGAAAAACGCAGCAGGATAAAGGTAATCAACAGCGCGCCTGCAATGGCGAAAAAGCTTAGCGGCCACAGCCCGGTTACGCCGCTAAAAATCCCCAGCACCAGCCCAAGGCCTGAGCCGTTGGCGACGCCAAGCAGGCCCGGCTCCGCCAGCGGATTTTCAAACAGCGCCTGCATCACCGCGCCGGACACGGCCAGCGCCGCGCCGACCAGCAGCACCGCCAGCGAACGCGGCAGCCGCAGCTGCCAGACAAACAGTCGGTTTTCACCGCTGAACCAGCTTTGCGGAAAAAGCCAGCGGTCGCCGGCGCAGAGGCTAAGCAGAAAAACCAACACGCAGAAAATGCTCAGGATGCAGAGCCAGCGTCGCTGATGCCGACGGGCCAGCGCGATCCGTTGAGAAAGCAGAGTCATAAATCCAGGCCTGGCTAATGGAAACGGGCAGGGTTAGCGGAAATTCAGCGATAAAAAAGGCCGCGTAAGCGGCCTTTTGCAGAGCACTGGTCAGTCTTCTTTCGGCGTAGCGTTCTCAACCCGGCTTTTGAGCTTTTGCCCCGGCCGGAAAGTCACCACGCGACGCGCCGTAATCGGAATATCCTCGCCCGTTTTAGGATTACGTCCCGGACGTTGATTTTTGTCGCGAAGGTCGAAGTTACCAAATCCTGACAGTTTTACCTGCTCGCCGTTTTCTAAAGCGCGACGTACCTCTTCAAAAAACAGCTCTACCAGCTCTTTGGCATCCCGTTTGCTAAGCCCCAGCTTTTCAAACAGGTATTCAGACATCTCAGCTTTTGTAAGCGCCATAGGTTCAATCCCTCAAGGTTGCCTGGAATCGCTCTTTTAACGCCGCAACACATTTGGCGACGGTTGCAGCGATCTCCTCTTCTTCGAGTGTCCGGCCGGTATCTTGCAAAATCAGGCTGATAGCAAGGCTCTTAAAACCTTCATTAACACCCTTACCGCGGTACACATCAAACAAGTTTACGCCAACTACCTGATTTACGCCAACTTTCTTACATTCGGCGATAATATCTGCTGCGGGCACGTTTTCCGCCACCAGAACGGCGATATCACGACGGTTTGCCGGGAAACGTGAAATCTCGCTCGCCTCAGGCAGGACGCGGTCTGACACCTTATCCCACTCCAGTTCGAAGACCACGGTACGGCCGTTAAGATCCAGTTTCCGCTCAAGTTCCGGATGAACCACGCCCAGATAACCGATGCGCTGTTCCTGCAAATAAATGCCGGCGCTCTGTCCCGGGTGCAGGGCCGGATGCGCTTCGGCCCGGAACTGGATGTCGGCCAGTTTACCGGTCAAATCGAGGACGGACTCCAAATCACCTTTTAAATCATAGAAGTCAACTGCCTGACGCGCCAGATCCCAGTGTTCTTCATAACGCGCGCCGCTGATAACGCCCGCCAGCATAACGTCCTGCCGGATCCCCAGGTTTGCCTGTGTATCAGGCACAAAGCGCAGGCCGCTTTCAAACAGGCGTACGCGGCTCTGCTGGCGATTCTGGTTGTAGACCACGGCAGAGAGCAGGCCCGTCCACAGCGAGAGCCGCATTGCCGACATCTCAACTGAAATCGGGCTTGGCAGTACCAGGTTTTCCTCGCCCGGATGCAGCAACGCCTGCACTTTAGGATCGACAAAGCTGTAGGTAATCGCTTCCTGATAGCCTTTATCCACCAGCATCGCTTTTACCCGCTTCAGCGACAGGTTCGCTTCACGGTGCGAGGTCATTACGAGACCCGCCTGCACCGGCACGTCAGGAATATTGTTGTAGCCGTAAACGCGCGCCACTTCTTCGACCAGATCTTCCTCAATCTGCATATCGAAACGCCAGCCCGGCGCCACGGCCTGCCAGACGCCTTCGCCTTCCGTGACGTCACAGCCTAAACGACGCAGAATATCGCTGACCTCGTTGTCGGCAATCACGTGACCAATCAGGCGATCCAGCTTTTCACGGCGCAGCGTGATAGTCGCGCGCGCAGGCAGCGTCGCCTCGTTGGTTTGATCGATAACCGGCCCGGCCTCGCCGCCGCAAATATCGAGCAGCAGACGCGTTGCGCGCTCCAGCGCTTTATATTGCAACTGCGGATCGACGCCGCGCTCGTAGCGATGGGAAGCATCGGTGTGCAGTCCATGACGACGCGCACGGCCGGTGACAGAAAGCGGGCTGAAGAAAGCGCACTCGAACAGAACGTTAGTAGTTTCTTCGTTCACGCCGGAGTGTTCGCCGCCAAAGATACCGCCCATCGCCAGCGCTTTGTGGTGATCGGCAATAACTAACGTATCCGCGCTTAGCTTCACTTCCGCGCCGTCCAGCAGCGTCAGCGCTTCGCCCTCTTCCGCCATGCGCACCACAATCCCGCCGTCCACGCGGTCAAGATCGAAAGCGTGCATCGGCTGGCCCAGCTCAAGCAGCACATAGTTGGTGATATCCACCACCGGATCGATAGAGCGAATGCCGCAGCGACGCAGCTTTTCTTTCATCCACAGCGGCGTAGCGGCCTTGACGTTAATGCCCTTGATCACGCGTCCCAAATAGCGCGGACAGGCGTCAACCGCATCCACGCGGATCGGGAAGGTTTCTGCAATCGTAGCGGCAACCGGCTCAATAGCTGGCTCGTTTAACGGCAGCTTGTTCAGCACGGCAACGTCGCGCGCAATGCCGATAATGCCCAGGCAGTCCGCACGGTTTGGCGTCACGCTGATTTCAATGGTGTTGTCGTCAAGCTTGAGGTAGTCACGAATATCGGTGCCGACGGTCGCGTCCAGCGGCAGTTCGATAATGCCGTTGTGATCGTCGGAAATTCCCAGTTCGGAATAAGAGCAAAGCATCCCTTCCGACGGCTCGCCGCGCAGTTTGGCCGCTTTGATTTTAAAATCGCCCGGCAGCACCGCGCCCACCGTTGCCACAGCCACCTTCAGGCCCTGACGGCAGTTTGGCGCGCCGCAGACGATATCCAGCAGGCGGTCGCCGCCCACGTTAATTTTGGTAACGCGCAGTTTGTCGGCGTTCGGGTGCTGTCCGCACTCTACTACTTCGCCCACCACCACGCCGTGAAAAGCACCGGCTACCGCTTCCACGCCGTCCACTTCCAGACCGGCCATGGTGATCTGTTCGCTGAGCGCTGCGCTGTCGATGGCTGGGTTAACCCACTCACGTAACCAGAGTTCGCTGAATTTCATAGGTTTTACCCGCTCTTATTTAAACTGTTTGAGGAAACGTAAATCATTTTCGAAGAAGGCACGCAGATCGGTCACGCCATAGCGCAACATGGTCAGACGCTCCATACCCATCCCGAAGGCGAAGCCGGAATAGACTTCCGGATCGATGCCAACGTTGCGCAATACGTTCGGATGCACCATGCCGCAGCCCAGCACTTCCAGCCACTTGCCGTTTTTGCCCATTACGTCCACTTCCGCAGAAGGCTCGGTAAACGGGAAGTAGGAAGGACGGAAGCGGATCTGGAGATCTTCTTCAAAGAAGTTGCGCAGGAAATCGTGCAGCGTGCCTTTCAGGTTGGTAAAGCTGATGTTTTTATCCACGATCAGGCCTTCCATCTGGTGGAACATCGGCGTATGGGTCTGATCGTAATCGTTACGGTAGACGCGGCCCGGTGCGATAACGCGGATCGGTGGCTGCTGGTTTTTCATGGTGCGGATCTGCACGCCGGAAGTCTGGGTACGCAGCAGGCGCGTGGCGTCGAACCAGAAGGTGTCGTGATCGGCGCGCGCCGGGTGGTGTCCCGGAATATTCAGCGCGTCAAAGTTATGGTAATCATCTTCGATCTCCGGGCCGGTTTCCACGGCAAAACCCAGCTCGCCAAAGAATGTCTCGATACGATCGATCGTGCGGGTCACAGGATGCAGACCGCCGTTTTCGATGCGGCGTCCCGGCAGCGAAACATCAATGGTCTCCTGCGCCAGGCGAGCGTTCAGCTCTGCCGACTCCAGCTCGTTTTTACGCGCGGTCAGCGCTTCCTGCACCTGCTGTTTGGCCTCGTTGATCACCGCGCCCGCTGCCGGACGATCTTCGGCAGGCAGGTCGCGCAGCGTGGTCATCTGCAGCGTAAGCTGCCCTTTTTTGCCCAGATATTCAACGCGTACCGTATCTAACGCGGCAACATCGTGTGCATTCTTAATGGCCGCTTGCGCGTTCGCCACCAGTTCTGCGAGATGTGACATGCTTTCCTCTTCTTCCAGCCGCCGTGGCCGGTCTGTTTTTTTATGGGGACGACAAGGCGCCCTGGATCTGCCGCGCCAGAAACAAAAAAGCCTCCACGAGGGAGGCTTTCAGCGCGATTTTTCGTTTCTTTTCTTTGCGCACAAGCCCCCGATGTTCAGGTGCTAAAGTAAAAAAAGAAACGGAAATTCGCGGTCATAATGCGTTGCCTGGTCGTCAAAAGAGGCTCTATTGAAAAACGCATGGACAAAAATGTCAATCTTTTGCTGCGGTTACAAAATAAAAGAGGGAGCAAGCTCCCTCTTTCACCTGACTTACGCCAGAGCTGATTTCGCTTTTTCGACCAGGGCAGTAAATGCCACTTTGTCGAATACGGCGATGTCAGCCAGGATCTTACGGTCGATTTCAATCGAAGCCTTTTTCAGGCCATTGATGAAACGGCTGTAAGAAATACCGTTAGTGCGTGCCGCTGCGTTGATACGCGCGATCCACAGCTGACGGAACTGACGCTTACGCTGACGACGGTCACGGTAAGCATACTGACCAGCTTTGATAACAGCCTGGAAAGCAACGCGGTAAACACGTGAACGTGCACCGTAGTAGCCTTTAGCTTGTTTTAAGATTTTTTTGTGACGTGCGCGAGCAACTACACCACGTTTTACACGAGCCATTTAGCTCTCCTGTTTAATATTCTGAATTAAAAAAATAGACTTATGCGTACGGCAGGCAGGCAATAACCAGACCCAGATCGCCTTTAGACACCAGGCCTTTCGGACGCAGGTGACGCTTACGCTTAGTAGATTTTTTGGTCAGAATATGACGCAGGTTTGCGTGCTTACGCTTGAAGCCGCCAGAGGCGGTCTTCTTGAAGCGCTTAGCCGCGCCACGTACAGTTTTAATCTTTGGCATTTAAAAACATCCACTTCGCATTGTTAATAAAATAAAACAGGCAGGCGAACAGCGATCGGCGGCGAACCGCCGAACCGCTGCTACTTTATGGCCTACTGTTTCTTCTTAGGAGCGAGCACCATGATCATCTGACGACCTTCGATCTTCGAAGGGAAGGATTCGACAATCGCCAGATCCATGTCTTCACACAGATCTTTACGGACGCGGTTAAGCATTTCCATACCGATCTGCTGGTGCGCCATCTCACGACCGCGGAAACGCAGCGTGATTTTAGCTTTATCACCCTCTTCCAGAAAGCGAATCAGGTTGCGTAGTTTTACCTGATAGTCGCCATCATCGGTACCAGGACGGAATTTAATTTCCTTAACCTGGATAATCTTTTGCTTTTTCTTCTGTTCTTTAGAAGATTTGCTTTTCTCGTAAAGGAATTTGCCGTAATCCATGATACGGCAAACGGGCGGCTCGGCGTTAGGGCTGATTTCTACTAAATCAACGCCTGCTTCCTCTGCTTTTTCTAAAGCCTCATTCAGACTGACAATACCAATCTGCTCGCCATCGACGCCAGTCAGACGAACCTCGGTGGCGCGGATTTCTTTGTTAATGCGATTAGGACGCGCCGGTTGAACTCGTTTTCCGCCTTTAATACCTTATTCCTCCAGTTGATGAAGATTGCGACTGCGGATTTCATCCTGCAGCTTCGCGATCGCTTCGTTTACGTCCATGCTGCCCAGGTCTTTACCACGGCGGGTGCGAACGGCAACCTTGCCTGCTTCCACCTCTTTATCACCACAGACCAACATATAGGGGACACGACGTAACGTGTGCTCGCGGATTTTAAAGCCAATCTTCTCGTTTCTCAAGTCCGCTTTTACACGAATGCCCGCATTCTGAAGTTTTTGGGTCAATTCTGCAACATATTCGGACTGGCCATCGGTGATATTCATCACCACTACTTGTACAGGAGCCAGCCAGGTCGGGAAGAAACCGGCGTACTCTTCGGTCAAAATACCGATAAAGCGCTCCACAGAACCCAGGATAGCGCGGTGGATCATCACCGGCACCTGACGTTCATTATTTTCACCCACGTAGGAGGCGCTCAGGCGGCCCGGCAGCGAGAAGTCCAGCTGAACGGTGCCACACTGCCATGCGCGATCCAGACAGTCATGCAGGGTGAACTCAATTTTAGGGCCGTAAAATGCGCCCTCGCCCGGCTGATACTCGAACGGAATAGCGTTCTCTTTCAGCGCGGCAGCCAGATCGGCCTCTGCACGATCCCACTGTTCGTCACTACCGATGCGCTTAACCGGGCGGGTTGACAGTTTCACCACGATTTTTTCAAAACCGAAGGTGCTGTACATGTCGTACACCATACGGATGCAGCTATTCACTTCAGCGCGCACCTGCTCTTCCGTACAGAAGATATGGGCGTCGTCCTGAGTGAAGCCGCGTACGCGCATCAGGCCATGCAGCGCGCCAGACGGCTCGTTGCGATGGCAGCTACCAAATTCCGCCATACGTAGCGGCAGGTCGCGGTAAGATTTTAGACCCTGATTGAAAATTTGCACGTGACCAGGGCAATTCATTGGCTTGATGCAGTATTCACGGTTCTCCGAAGAGGTCGTGAACATCGCTTCTTTATAGTTTTCCCAGTGGCCGGTTTTCTCCCACAGCACGCGGTCCATCATCAGCGGACCTTTCACTTCCTGATAGTCATACTCAGTTAGTTTGCTGCGGACAAAAACTTCCAGCTCGCGGAAAATTGTCCAGCCGTCATTGTGCCAGAACACCATGCCCGGCGCTTCTTCCTGCATATGATACAGGTCAAGCTGTTTACCGATTTTACGGTGGTCACGCTTGGCCGCTTCTTCCAGGCGTTGCAGATAGGCAGACAGCTGCTTTTTATCCGCCCAGGCGGTACCGTAGATACGCTGCAGCATTTTGTTGTTGCTGTCGCCGCGCCAGTAAGCGCCGGAAATTTTCTGCAGCTTAAAGTGATGGCAGAAGCGCATGTTAGGCACGTGCGGGCCACGGCACATATCCACGTACTCTTCGTGATGATAGAGGCCCGGACGGTCGTCGTGACTGATATTTTCGTCAAGAATAGTCATTTTATAGGTTTCGCCACGGGCAGCAAAAGCGTCACGCGCCTCCTGCCAGCTTACCTTTTTCTTGACGACGTCATAATTCGTTTCGGCCAGCTGGTGCATACGCTTTTCCAGCAGCTCGATATCTTCCTGGGTCAGGGTATGATCCATATCGACATCGTAGTAAAAACCGTTGTCGATAACCGGGCCGATTGCCATTTTGGTATCTGGCCACAGCTGCTTGATCGCGTGTCCCAACAGGTGCGCGCAGGAGTGGCGAATAATTTCCAGTCCGGCTTCATCTTTAGCGGTAATGATGGCGACGTTCGCGTCTTCCGCGATCGGATCGACCGCATCCACCAGCTCGCCGTTTACGCGGCCTGCGATACAGGCTTTCGCCAGGCCCGGACCGATGTCCTGGGCAATCTCCATCACGCTAACGGCGTGATCGAAGGTACGCTGACTTCCATCAGGAAGTGTAATTACGGGCATGATACATCCTTAGCTGCAGTGGTAACCCATACGCAAGGCTACATACAAAATTCAGGTTTAGTATATATATCAGGCTGGTGTCTCTTAAAATCAACTCACAGTTGTCAATTTGGAACAGCGCCTGATACACAGAGTCAAAAGCCTGCCGTCGGCAAAAACCTTTGAAGGAGTAATATCTTACACGTCATAGCGCCGAAATGCACGGCGGGATGCAGAATCAGGAATCCGCGCCGCAAAATCCGCTGCCGATGGCTTTACGTTAAACGGGATATCTGACCGCAAGCTGTAAGGTGGTTTTCCCCTATAGCCACAGCGCCGCTGAGGAGCGCCATAAGCTTGTGGTGAGAGTATCGTGCCGGGGCGGCTTTAAAAATGGTGAAAAGCAAGCGTGAAGCGCTGGACGGAACAACCAGGCGGGCCACAGAAACGTGGCCCGGCAGGCTTTTTACATGGCGTAAGAAAGCTGAATAGTGGTTTTGGTATCGGTTTTATCCGGTGCGGATGACGGTGGGTTCTGGTTCCAGGTCACGTTATAGGCCATCTTCAGCGAGAAGTGGGCGTTAATCGCCACCTGCAAACCGGTTTCGGAGTTCACCGTGGTGTCATCGCTACCCAGCACGGAAACGCCCTGGACAAATTTAGTGGTGTCGGTCAGCTGCCACTGATAGCTGGCCGCGCCGTAAGCCAGCGCCTGCGTCTCATGACCGCCATCGTGGTAATCGTCATAGCGTACGCCAGGACCGGCTTCCAGACGCAGCGAGTGCACCGGACCGTTCAGGATCTGGCGACCGTAACCGGCAGCCAGAATAGAGCGGCCGTCGTAGCCGTTGAAACGATCGCTTAACCAGCTGGCCTGACCAAACAGGTAATCGGAAGGGTTCAGGTTATAACGTGAACGGCCGCCAACCTGATAGGTTTCAGAAGAACGCTCATCGTTGGAAGAAGTGTTGCTGGCGTTGCCCCACAGGCTGTAGGCCATCTGGTTCTGATACCAGGTCATGTTGGTGCTGGCCGTCAGCGAGGAGCTGGTGGTGTTGCCGGTCTGAGCCAGGTAACCCGCCGCCGCATTGCCTTCAAAGTTCTTTTTGGCCGTAGAGGGATCGTCCATGACGGTAAAGACATTATTGTCCGCCAGTGCCTGGTGACAAAAAACTCCGCCGGAAAGTAAAAGAACTGCCGACAACTTGTTAAGCGCTTTCATTAAATAAGATCCATACCACTGAGAATTGAAAAGAGGTGAGTCTGAAGAGTTTTACCGGGCGTTCAATCTCTTTTATTGAAAGAATAGTAACATTTTGTTAAATGCTTCCGGATGCTTATGAATCAGACTCACCCTACTCTAAATGGGACTATTCTTATCAGCGCGACCCGGCGCAGCCTGCTTTTCCTCGTATGTTCTTCGGCAATCTGGCTTTCGGCAGACATAAATATGTCAAAGCATTGCCTGTTACGTAATAATGTAACTTCACTGATTTACTTCTGAATATAAAATTCTGTCGGGATTTTTCGACCGCCTGAAGCTTTGCCCCCTCGCTAAAACGGCTTCCACAGGCGTTAAGCCCGATAGCTGGCTGATAAAAGGCGATGATGAACTATGCTAAAAAAAGAAGAAGGTAAACAAAGGAGTTCATCATGGTTTCGTCTGATATTGAGCAATATGTCGTCACTTTCCGTTTTAAAGATGAAGGGCTTAGCGATGTCCTTGAGCTGAACAGTGCCCTGACCAACGGCGGATTTACCACCTCGCTGCACGACAAGGAAGGCCACCCGCACGAGCTGGGCACAAACAGTTTCGGTATCGTCAGCGCGCTGAGCGCAGAGCAGATACGCGAACAGGCAATCAACCTGGGTGAAATCGTGCTGGGCGAAAAGCCGGAGGTGGAGGTGGAGCGCTGGCAAGCATTTCAGCAGAAAAGCGAAAACTGACGTTTTGTAAAAATGTGTTGTTCACTACGTAAACACTGGTTTTGTCTATTATTTAAGCGTTAGTATCAGCATGTCCCGCAGCAAGTCACAGCGAAAAAGAGGAAACCGCTATGTGGTCAGCCATTGGTCGTCTGTTGAGTGAGCAGTCAGGTGATGCTGAAATCAGCCAGCGTACAGCGTTGCCAGGAGGCGATGTGCATCCGGCGTGGCGCCTCCGCTACGGCGATCGCGACGTTTTTGTTAAATGTAACGGCCGTGAAATGCTCGATCTTTTTACCTGGGAAGCCGATCAGCTGCAGCTTTTGAAGCGCACCGGCACCATCCGCGTGCCGGATGTCTACGGCGTAGGTTACGATCGGGACGTCAGCTTTTTACTGCTGGAGTATCTTCCCCTTTCGCCGCTCCATGCGCAAAGCGCCCATCAGCTTGGCCAACAGCTGGCGCGCCTTCACCAGTGGAGCGATCAGCCGCAGTTCGGCCTGGATTTCGATAACAATATCAAAACGTCGCCGCAGCCTAACAGCTGGCTCAAGCGCTGGTCGGTCTTTTTTGCCGAGCAGCGTATCGGCTGGCAGCTTCAGCTCGCGGCGGAAAAAGGCGTGCAGTATGGCGATATCGATCTGATTGTGCGCTGCGCCAGGGAGCTGCTCGACTCGCATCACCCTCAGCCTTCGCTGCTGCACGGCGATCTCTGGCCGGCAAACTGCGCGACGGCGGCTGAAGGGCCCTGCGTGTTTGATCCGGCCTGTTACTGGGGCGACAGAGAGTGCGATCTGGCGATGCTTCCCTGGTTTCCGGCGCTGCCGCAGGAGATTATGGAAGGCTATGAGTCGGTATGGCCGCTGCCTCGCGATTACCAGCAGCGCCAGCCGGTTTATCAGCTCTACTATCTACTTAATCGGGCAAACGTCTTCGGCGGCGAATGGCTGAAGGAAGCCCAGCGGGCGGTCGGCGCCCTGCTGGACCAGGCGGAGGCGGGCAAACAATTTGCCCGTCCGGCGTAGGGCCGTCAGCTGATAAAGCCTGCCAGCTTAAGCACAAAATAGCCCGCAACGGCTATCAGGATGGGCAACACGTACAGCGGAAAAAACTGCAGAAAAATGGTGTGGCGCGGCACCACGATTTTTTCTTCCAGCTGCTGGCGGCTGCGCCCTTCTTCACCTTTCGCTTTTTCCAGGATCATCTGATCCTCAATGCCTTCACGCAGATGCCGGGACTGTCGCCACATTCTGGCGCCGGAGGCCTGTAGCGCCAGCCCGACGAAAATCAGTATATAGATTAGCCAGAACAGCCAGTTGCCGCCCTGGTTAAAATCCGGCACCGGTGAATTATGCCAAAAGGCGTTTAAAAAGCCGGTATTGAAGCGGATCATATCGATCATCACGTGAGAAAAATCCTGCATTACCGCATTGATCCCTTCGCGCTTTTCACGACTCACTTCCAAAAAACGCATCAGTGAAACCAGCGTGGAAATCAGCGCCGGAATAAAGATAATCCAGCCGGCGATCCGCTTTAGTATCGCGACTCTTCCAGCCTGTTGATAAGTCATGCTTTCTCCTGTCCTTATGCTGTGAGGGCTGTAAGTTTACCCTCGCCCGGCAAAATGTGCCTGAAAAAAGTGTGCCCGTAAGCGGAAAGGCAAATTAACGCGCGCAATGCTCTGGCTGTTAACTTCATGTTAAGGTGTCAGAAAACTGCTAACGGAGCCGCATTATGTCTTATTCACGTCCAGTGCTAGCCGCAATTTTTGATATGGATGGATTACTAATTGATTCCGAGCCGCTATGGGAACGCGCGGAGCTGGACGTTTTCGCTACGCTGGATGTCGATCTTTCCCGCAGAAGCGAGATGCCGGATACGGTAGGCCTGCGCATCGATCAGGTTGTGCGCATGTGGTATGAAACGCTGCCCTGGATCGGGCCATCGCAGGAGGAAGTCACGCAGCGTATTCTTACCCGCGCGCTGACGTTAATCGAGGAGACGCGGCCGCTGCTGCCCGGCGTGGAGCTGGCGCTGAAACTGTGCCAGGCGGAAGGACTGAAAATTGGGCTGGCTTCCGCCTCGCCGCTTTTTATGCAGGAAAAGGTGCTGGCGATGTTCGGCCTGCGTCACTATTTCGAAGTGCTGGCCTCGGCAGAATCGCTGCCGTACAGCAAACCGCATCCGCAGGTCTATCTGGACGCGGCCACCCGTCTCGGCATCGATCCGCTTAACTGCGTTACGCTGGAAGACTCCGTTAACGGTATGATTGCGACCAAAGCCGCAAGGATGCGCTCAATCGTGGTGCCTGCGGCCGTTTATGCCGACGATGCGCGCTGGGCGCTGGCCGACGTCAAACTGGCCTCGCTCACCGAGCTGGGCAGCAGGCATCTGCTTGGCAAGTAACATCAGTGTCCGCTTTCCGCCCTGCCGTAAACTGGCCGGGCGGTACGGCTTCTTTAAGCAGAATGAAATGCTGACCCTGCTGCTTCCCGTCAGCTGAATGTTAACAGGCAGATACAGCCTTTCGCTATTTTCTACCCGGCAATGAAATCTGTAATCGGTGGAAGACCTTTGCGCGTCCAGCCCCTTAATCAAGAGTATTGATGCCATTACGGCGCTTACCCGCTTATACTAACTGGAACCGCTACGTTTTTTTACCCATGCTCAACGCACAGACGTAAAGGAAATATTAACCTTTCGTTACAGCGTCACATATTTATTCTACTGTATATATCCCCTATACTGGATGCATTGACAGTTCAGTTACCGAGCGTTTTCCATGACGGCCGAAGGCCACGTTATTTTTGCTATCGCCAGCGCGATTTTTGCCAAGCGCGCCGACCTGACGCCCGTTCTTGGTGATGGCGACTGGTGGCACGTTATTCCCGCCACGCTGCTTACCTGCCTGCTGCCGGATATCGATCACCCGCGCTCTACCCTTGGTCAGCGTTTTCGCTGGCTGTCGCAGCCCATTGCGCGCGCCTTTGGGCATCGGGGCTTTACCCACAGCCTGCTGGCCGTAATCGGTGGCGTGGCGCTGCTTCAGCTAAAACTGCCGCAGGAATGGGTGCTGCCTGCCGATGTCTTTCAGGGCATGGTGCTGGGCTACCTCAGCCATATTGTCGCCGATATGCTTACGCCTGCCGGCGTGCCGCTGCTGTGGCCCTGCCGCTGGCGTTTTCGCCTGCCGCTGCTGCACAGCCGCAACGGCAACCAGATGGAGCGAATGCTCTGCCTGACGCTGGTTGCGCTGGCGCTATGGTTCCCGACCGGGTCGCCCTCTTTTGGTGCGGCAAGCTGGCCCCTGCAGATGATCGATCAGGTGCAAAACAGCGTTACGCGTTTTATAAATCACCAGGTAGCGCAATAAGTCACCGATTTCGTTCAATAAATTATAAACTATTCCTTTTGATTATATGGGCGTCTCTCCGCGAGCTGCTACCATCGCCCCCAACGCGTATCCGATGCGCAATAAAAATAGCTCACTGACGAGGCCGCTGATGCCTCGTCAAAAAAGGAGATCTGGGGATGAATTTTCCATTAATTGCAAACCTGGCGGCGTTTATTCTGCTGCTGGGGCTACTGGCTAAAAGCGGCAACGCCAGCTGGAGCCTGGCGAAAAAAGTGCTGCTGGGCCTGGTTGTAGGCGTGCTGTTTGGGCTGATCCTGCACACTATTTACGGTGCCGATAACCCGGTGTTGAAAGAATCCATTAGCTGGTTCAACGTTGTCGGCAACGGCTACGTACAGCTGTTGCAGATGATCGTCATGCCGCTGGTGTTCGCTTCGATTCTCAGCGCCGTCGCCCGTCTGCATAACGCGTCGTCGCTGGGCAAAATCAGCGTGCTGACTATCGGCGTGCTGCTGTTCACTACGGCGATTTCCGCGCTGGTGGGCGTTTTTGTTACCTGGCTGTTTGGGCTCAACGCCAGCGGCCTGGTGCAGGGCGTGCAGGAAACCGCGCGCCTGTCTGCGCTACAGTCTAACTATATCGGTAAAGTGGCCGACCTTTCCGCGCCGCAGCTGCTGCTCTCTTTCGTGCCGAAAAATCCTTTCGCCGATCTGACCGGGGCCAATCCGACCTCTATTATCAGCGTGGTGATTTTTGCCGCTTTCCTGGGCGTCGCCGCCCTGCATTTACTGCGTGACGACAAACCGAAAGGCGAGCGTGTGCTGGCCGCCATCGACGTGCTTCAGGCATGGGTGATGAAGCTGGTGCGTCTGATTATGAAGCTGACGCCTTACGGCGTAATGGCGCTGATGACCAAAGTGGTCGCCAGCTCTAACCTGGCGGATATCGTTAAGCTGGGCAGTTTTGTCATTGCATCTTATCTGGGCCTGGCGATTATGTTTGCGGTGCACGCGCTGCTGCTTTCCGTTAACGGCGTCAATCCCAGGCGTTTCTTCCGCAAGGTCTGGCCGGTTATCACTTTTGCTTTTACCAGCCGCTCCAGCGCGGCGACCATTCCGCTGAGCGTGGAAGCGCAAACCCGCCGCCTTGGCATTCCGGAATCGATCGCCAGCTTCTCAGCCTCTTTCGGCGCCACTATCGGCCAGAACGGCTGTGCCGGGCTGTACCCCACCATGCTGGCGGTGATGGTTGCGCCAACGGTAGGCATTAACCCGTTCGATCCGGTCTGGATCGCCACGCTGGTTGGCATCGTTACGCTAAGCTCTGCCGGCGTAGCGGGCGTGGGCGGCGGCGCGACCTTTGCCGCGCTGATCGTTCTGCCAACGCTGGGCCTGCCGGTCACGCTGGTGGCGCTGCTGATTTCGATTGAACCGCTGATCGATATGGGCCGCACCGCGCTTAACGTTAATGGTTCGATGACGGCGGGAATGCTGACCAGCCAGTGGTTGAAGCAAACCGATAAATCTCTGCTGGACGCGGAAGCGGACAACGAAGCCGAACTGGCGCATCGTTAAGCAAAACGTTGTTTATGCAACCTGTTCAGGGGCCGCTCAGCGGCCCTTTTTATTGTCTGCTAAACATAACCCTTCGGTTTCCGGGCGTACCTCGCGCACTGTTCTATAGTTAATGGTTAGAAACACACATCACAGGAGCAAGTGAGCATGTCGAAAGAAACCGATAACAAGGAAATCACCCATAATGCCCCGTTAACCGGGCCTGATTCCGCAAAGCCGGGAATGGATTCGCTGGCACCCGCCGATGGCTCGCATAAGCCGCTTTCTGAGCCAACGCCGCCCGGCAAGCAGCCTACTGCGCCCGGCAGCCTGAAAGCGCCCGAGACCAGTAACGCCAAGCTGGACGCGCTGGAAACCTTCCGTAAAGGCGGCGAGAATTTCCCGCTGACAACCAATCAGGGTACGCGCATCGCTGACGACCAGAACTCGCTGCGCGCCGGTACTCGTGGCCCAACGCTGCTGGAAGATTTTATCCTGCGCGAAAAGATTACCCATTTTGACCACGAGCGTATTCCTGAACGCATCGTCCATGCCCGTGGTTCAGCGGCGCACGGCTATTTCCAGCCCTATCGCGATATGAGCGATATCACCAAGGCGGATTTCCTGCGCGATCCTGAAAAGCAGACGCCGGTTTTCGTGCGTTTCTCTACCGTTCAGGGCGGCGCAGGCTCGGCGGATACCGTACGCGATATTCGCGGCTGGGCCACCAAGTTCTATACCGATGAAGGCGTTTTCGATTTAGTCGGCAACAATACGCCGGTGTTCTTTATTCAGGACGCGCACAAATTCCCGGACTTCGTGCATGCGGTAAAACCCGAGCCACACAATGAAATTCCACAGGGCCAGAGCGCGCACGACACCTTCTGGGATTACGTCTCGCTACAGCCGGAAACGCTGCATAACGTGATTTGGGCAATGTCCGATCGCGGCATTCCGCGCAGCTACCGCACGATGGAAGGCTTCGGCATTCACACCTTCCGCTTTATTAACGCCGAGGGCAAAGCGACCTTTGTGCGCTTCCACTGGAAACCGGTCGCGGGCAAAGCTTCGCTGCTGTGGGACGAATCACAAAAACTCACCGGCCGCGATCCCGATTTCCATCGCCGCGATCTGTGGGAAGCCATTGAGGCGGGCGACTATCCGGAATATGAGCTGGGCGTACAGCTGATCCCGGAAGAAGATGAATTCAAATTCGATTTTGACCTGCTGGATGCCACCAAGCTGATCCCGGAAGAGCTGGTGCCGGTGCAGCTGGTCGGTAAGATGGTGCTGAACCGCAATCCGGACAACTTCTTTGCCGAAACCGAGCAGGTTGCTTTCCATCCCGGCCACATCGTTCCCGGCCTGGATTTCACCAACGATCCGCTGTTACAGGGCCGTCTGTTCTCCTATACCGATACGCAGATCAGCCGTCTTGGCGGGCCTAACTTCCATGAAATTCCGATTAACCGTCCGACCTGCCCTTACCATAATTTCCAGCGTCAGGGGATGCACCGTACGGATATCGATACCAACCCGGCCAACTACGAGCCGAATTCCATCAACGATAACTGGCCGCGCGAAACGCCGCCGGCTCCGCATCGCGGTGGATTTGAAAGCTATCAGGAGCGTATTGAAGGCCATAAGGTGCGCGAGCGCAGCCCTTCCTTCGGCGAATACTACTCGCAGCCGCGCCTGTTCTGGAACAGCCAGACGCCTGTTGAGCAGCAGCACATTATTGACGCCTTCTCTTTTGAGCTGAGCAAGGTGGCTCGTGCCTATATCCGCGAGCGCGTTGTGGATCATCTGGTGCGTATCGACGTGTCGCTGGCTAACGGCGTGGCGGAGAACCTGGGCATCGCGCTGTCCGATGAGAAGATGCATACCGCGCCGCCGAAAGACGTTAACGGCCTGAAAAAAGATGCCAGCCTGAGCCTTTATGCCGTGCCAAGTGGCTCGATCAAAGGCCGCCAGGTGGCGCTGCTGATCAGCGACGGCGTGGTAGCGGCAGACGTGCTGGCAATTTTGCAGGAGCTGAAGGCGCAGGGCGTGCACGCCAAGCTGCTGGCGCGCCATATGGGCCAGGTTCGTGCCGACGACGGTTCTAATCTGCCTATCGACGCTACCTTTAGCGGCCTGCCGTCGTTGACCTTTGATGCGGTGATCGTGCCGGATGGCAATATCGACGCGCTGCTGCTCAGCGGCGACGCCCGTTACTTCCTGCTGGAAGCCTACAAGCATCTGAAGGTGATTGGCCTGAGCGGCGACGCCCGCCGCTTCAAATCGCAGTTCGGTCTGGGCGACAGCGAGCGTGAGGAAGGCGTCATCGAAGATGATAAAGCCGAAGGCGTGCTGATGAGCGAGTTCCTGGCCGCGATGGCCGCGCACCGCGTCTGGTCGCGCAGCCAGAAGGCGCTAAGCGTTCCGGCTTAATCTACCGGTCGTTTGTTCACTGAAGGTGCAGCCGGTAGCGGCTGCGCCTTTTTATTTGGCATCTCCTGCCGATTAGCGCGCATAAAGCGCCTTTCGCCCGCGCCTTATCCGATCTCTACACTGTGGCACTGAACTTGCTTCTTCCTGATACCACTCGTTGTTCAGGAGAAGATCCATGAGAGTCGACACCCGCTATCGTTACCGCATTTTCGCCATGCTGTTTTTTATCGCGCTGATCAACTATATCGATCGCGGCGCCCTCTCCTTCGCGGCAAACGCCATTTCTGCGGAATTTCATTTCAGCAAAACGGAGCTGGGCGTGGTGCTGAGCTATTTCGGCTTTGGCTATCTGTTCGGCTCGCTCTGCGGCGGGTTTCTGGCCGATCGGCTGGGCACAAAAAAAGTCTGGCTGCTGGCGGGCGTGCTCTGGTCGCTGTTGGAGATCGCTACCGCCTGGGCGGGAGAGCTGGGCGTGGCGCTGTTTGGCGGCTCGGCCATTATGGGCTTTGCCGTAATGCGCATCCTGTTCGGCTTTGCCGAAGGCCCGGCCTATGCGCTGATGAACAAAGCTATCGCGCACTGGGCGCCCGATAACGAGCGCGGCATGGCGCTGGGCATCGGCTTACTCAGCACCCAGGTAGGCGCGCTGCTGACGGCACCGATCGCCGTGGGCCTGCTGCTGTTGACCAACGACTGGCGGCTGATGTTTATCCTGCTCGGCGTTTTCTCGCTGATCGCTATGGTGATTTTCGCGCGGATTTTCACCGACAGTCCGATGCAGCAGCCGCGCGCCAGCCAGGCGGAGCGCGAGTTGATTATGCAGGGCCAGCAGCAAAGTACCGCCGGGCCGCGCCTGCCGTGGTGGCGCTTTTTCACCAGCCGCACGCTGGTCTGCAACGCGCTGGGCTATTTTTCTTTCCTGTATGTCACCTTTACCCTGGTCACCTGGGGCCCGAAATATTTGCAGGACAGCTTTCACTACGATCTGCACTCGCTCTGGTATGTGGCGATGATCCCGTGGAGCGGCGCCTGTATTACCGTGCTACTCGGCGGCAAGATTGCCGACACGCTGCTGAAGCGCTCCGGTAATCTGCGGCTGGCGCGCAATCTCTTTGCTGCCGTCGGGCTGCTTTGCACCGGACTCTGCTTTATGGCGATCCCGTGGATGGCTTCCGCCGCCGGGATTATCCTGCTGATGACGCTGGGCAACGCCCTGAACGCGCTGGTAAATAACGTTTACTGGTCGGTGGTGATTGACGTCACACCGAAATCCACGGTCGGCACCTATAGCGGGATGACGCTGGCCATCGCCAACCTGGCATCGATCCTGTCGCCAATGCTGAGCGGCTGGCTGGCTGAGCATTTCGGCTACAACGCCATGTTCAGCGCGACGGCGGCCATTGCCTTCGGCAGCATGCTGGCGATGACGCTGTTACAACCGGAGAAAAAGCTGACGGCAACGCCCCCTGTCAGTCCCGATCTGGCAGCCAACATGGAGGCGGAGTTAAGAATACGTTAAGCAGTGTAAGCAACCCGCAATAGCCGCAGCCGCCGCTTGCGTTTTCACTGGCCCGGAGTAATGTTAGCGGCAGTGAGGACCAGGAGAAACTGTATGAAAAAGGTGATAAGCGCTCTGTTCGCCTTAACGCTGTTGTCGCCAACGCTGGTGGCAGCGCATCCTGGCGGCTGGGGACCGGGGCCAGGCTGGGATCGCGGTCCGGGTTGGGATCGCGGTCACGGCTGGGATCGCGGCCACGGTTGGGATCGCGGCCGTGGGCCGGGCAGGCTCTCTTTTTTACCGGGAGCGGCAGCGGCGGTGATTATCGGCGGTCTGACCTATTACGCGCTCAACGGCAACTACTACCAGCGCCAGCACGATAACACCTATGTAGTGGTGCAGCCGCCGGTAGAGCGCTTCAGCAGCGATATGCGCGCGCTTGATTACAACGGCGAACGCTTCTACGTGCAGGAAGGCCACTACTATCGCCGCGATATCGACGGACGCTATCTGGAAGTGCCGCGACCGCCAGGCCTGTAGGCAACAGGCATAAAAAAACCGGCTAAGGCCGGTTTTTTCTTTACTCCGTCAGGCGATTACTGATTAACCTGCGGATCGGTATCGTACTCTTTGCAGCTCTGGAAGCCGTAGTTCATTACGCGGCCTGTGTCGCTGTAGCTGACAAAGTAGGTCTGCTGCTTGCCGTCACGCTGGCCCAGCACATAGGTCTGGCAGGTGCCGCGAGCGTGAACCATGGTGATTTCAGTTGAAGGCGGACCGGCGATATCGCGAACCTGCTGGCGAGTCATGCCTTTTTTCACGTCCTGTACCACAGGCTTAGTGACATAGCTTTCCGCGCGGTCATAAGCTGAACAGCCGGATAATACAGCAAGCGCCACTGCCGCACCGATAAGTCCTGTTACCTTGTTCATGTTTTTTATTCCTCATTTATTGTCCATGTCGCTTTAAGCCTGGAACATAAATGCAGAGTTATCAACTTTATGGCAGAAAAAAACGCTTACCCCGGCCGGATAAAGACGCTTATAATGCCGCCCCCGAGAATGAACGTTCATTCTCAAACGGCGCCTGCGCCTTTTGTCATTGCCCAGCGCGAGGGAGTATGAGCCAACCCAATCCAACCCGCGACGCCCGCCATCGGCAGCGTCAGGACGAAATTATCGCTGCCGGTCGTCGCTGCTTCCGCCAGTCCGGCTTTCACGGGGCCAGCATGGCGCAGCTGGCCGCCGAGGCGCGGCTTAGCGTAGGTCAGATCTATCGCTATTTTGCCAGCAAAGACGCGATTATCGAGGAGATGGTCAGGCGCATTATCGATGCCCGCCTGCAACATATCAAAGAGACCGCTACCGCCGATCTGCCTCGCCTGCTTGCCTGGCGTCACGCGCTTAACGAAGACGACGAGGCGCTGATGAAGGAAGTTGCAGCGGAAGCGACCCGCAATCCGGTCGTGGCCCGCATGATGGCGGAGGCCGACCACCGCATGTTTACCCAGGCCTGCCTTAACGTAAAGCGCGACCATCCCGCTATGAGCGATGAACAGGTGCGCGCCTGCGTAGAGGTCATGGCCGTCCTGACGGAAGGCACGGCCTGGCGACGCCTGACGCCGCAGAAAGCGTCGGCGGAGCGCCTTTACCAGCTTTACCAACACATCAACGCACTACTTTTCACCACAGAGGATCCATGATATCTGCACACCCCAACCGGTTTGGCTATGCCATTACGCTCGGCCTGCTGGCAGCGCTCGGGCCGCTTTGTATCGACCTGTATTTACCTGCCCTGCCCGCGCTTGCCCGCGACCTGGCCGCGCCTACCGCCACCGCCCAGCTTAGTCTGACCGCCGGCCTGATTGGCCTCGGCGCCGGCCAGCTGATATTCGGCCCGATGAGCGATAAATATGGCCGCATCAAGCCGCTGCTGCTGTCGCTGGCGCTGCTGCTGATCGCCTCCGTCGGCTGCGCGATGGCACAGACTATCCACCAGCTGCTGCTGGCGCGCCTGTTTGAAGGGCTTTCCGGCGCAGGCGGCGCGGTGCTTTCCCGCGCTATCGCCAGAGATATGTACAGCGGCCACGACCTGACGCGTTTCTTTGCTTTGCTGATGCTGGTCAACGGCCTGGCGCCCGTCGCCGCGCCGGTGCTGGGCGGCGCGCTGATGACGCTGCTGAGCTGGCGCGGCCTGTTTATGGTGATTGCCGTTATCGCGCTGCTGCTGTTTATTCTGGCGCGCGTAAAACTGCGCGAAACCTTAACGCCGGAACGCCGCAGCCAGGGCAGCCTGTTTTCCGCGTGGGCCGTGCTGGGTCAGGTGGTTATCCACCGTCCCTTTATGGGTTTTTGTCTGACCCAGGGCTTTATGATGGCCGGGATGTTTGCCTATATCGGCGCTTCGCCTTTTGTTTTACAGCAGATTTATGGCCTCTCGCCGCAGGCGTTCAGCTTCTGCTTCGCCGCCAACGGTATCGGCCTGATTATCGCTTCGCAAACCAGCGCGCGCCTCAGCCCGCTGTGGGGTGAGTATCGCGTGGTGAAAGGCGCGCTGGTGCTGGCCTTGGTCTCCTCCGCCAGCCTGCTGCTGGCCGGTCTGAGCGGCGCGGCGCTGCCTTTCGTGCTGGTCGCCCTGTTCTTCAGCGTGGCGAGCAACGGCGCGGTCGGCGTGGCTGCCGCCTCGCTGGCGATGCAGAGTCAGGGCCATCGCGCAGGCAGCGCTTCCGCCGTGCTGGGCGTGGTAATGTTTACCCTGGGCGGCATCGCAGTGCCGGTGACGGGTATCGGCGGCACCTCAGTGTTGACCATGACCGCCACCATCTTCGGCTGCTATATGCTGGCCATCGCCATGTTCGTTTTGGTGGCGCAAAAACCGAAAAAGCCTGATTAATCAATAAAAGGCGCGTAAATAGCGGGTTCAACCTTGTTGTTTCGCGCCTGGCACGTTAATTTTAAGACAGAGGTTTTCGGCAACTGCCCTGACACTAAATCTGAGGAGAGGTAAATGGCTCTGCAACAGGAAATTATCGAAGCGCTGGGGGTTAAACCCACTATTGATGCACAGCAGGAAATTCGCACCAGCGTCGACTTTCTGAAAGCGTACCTGAAGGCTTACCCGTTTATTAAGTCGCTGGTACTGGGTATCAGCGGCGGTCAGGACTCAACGCTGGCCGGCAAGCTCAGTCAGCTCGCCATCAGCGAGCTGCGTGAAGAGACCGGCAATCAGGACTATCAGTTTATCGCCGTGCGTCTGCCCTATGGCAATCAGACAGACGAACAGGACTGCCAGGACGCGCTGCAGTTTATTCAGGCCGATCGCGTGCTGACGGTTAACATCAAAGAAGCGGTGCTGGCCAGCGAAAAAGCGCTGCGCGATACGGGTATCAACCTCTCTGATTTCGTGCGCGGCAATGAAAAAGCGCGTGAAAGGATGAAGGCGCAGTACAGCATCGCCGGTATGACTTCCGGCGTAGTGGTGGGAACGGATCACGCCGCGGAAGCGGTGACGGGCTTCTTTACCAAATACGGCGACGGCGGCACGGATATCAACCCGCTGTTCCGCCTGAACAAAGGCCAGGGCAAACAGCTGCTGAAAGCGCTGGGCTGCCCGGAGCACCTCTACCTTAAACAGCCGACCGCCGATCTGGAGGACGATCGTCCCGGTTTGCAGGATGAAGTGGCGCTGGGCGTGACCTATGAGATGATCGACCAGTATCTGGAAGGCAAGAAGATTGCCGACGACGCGGCGAAGATCATTGAGGGCTGGTATCTGAAAACCGAGCACAAACGCCGTCCGCCGATTACCGTATTTGATGACTTCTGGAAAAAATAAACCCGCCGGGCGGCTTTCCGGTCGCCCGCTTTTTTACGTTATTTTCCCTCTTTTCGTCGCTTGCCGTCAGCGGCGTGTTGATTACCAGCGCGATCCGACTCTTTTTTATCCAGCAAACGCCTGATACACTGTATAAGCAAACAGTAAGCGGAGTGCAATGTGGTCAGACGTCAAGCCAGCCATCGCCTGTCTTTTGAACCGGCGGCAATTTATCAGTATCCCGAACACCTGCGGCCTTCGCTGGAAGGTCTGCCTTCCCTGCCCGGCGTGTATACCTTTCATGGCGACAGCGAATCCCTGCCGCTCTATATCGGTAAAAGCGTCAATTTGCGCAGCCGGGTAATGTCCCATTTTCGTACGCCGGACGAGGCGAAAATGCTGCGCCAGGCGCGTTACGTCAGCTATATCACCACGGCGGGCGAACTGGGCGCGCTGTTACTGGAAGCGCAGATGATCAAGGTGCAGCAGCCTTTGTTCAATAAGCGCCTGCGCAAAAACCGCCAGCTTTGCTCGCTGCTGATAAGCGATCTGAAGCCCAGCGTGGTTTACGCCAAAGAAGTCGATTTTTCCCATACTTCCGATCTGTTTGGCCTTTACTCCAGCCGCCGATCGGCGCTGGAAACGCTACAGAAAATCGCCGACGAACAGCGGCTTTGCCTGGGCCTGCTGGGGCTGGAGAACGTCAGCAAAGGCCGCGCCTGTTTTCGCGCCAGCCTGGGCCGCTGTGCGGGCGCCTGCTGCGGTAAAGAGACGCCGGAAGCCCATCACGAGAGGCTGCTGGCCGCGCTGGAACGCGTGCGCGTGCAGTGCTGGCCCTGGGAGGGCGCGGTCGGCGTGGTGGAGGAAGGCCCGCTGAAAACGCAGATCCACGTGATCAATAACTGGTTTTACCTTGGCTCGGTGGATGATATCAGCGAGGCGGGCAAGCTGACCTCCACGCCACAGGGTTTCGACAGCGACGGCTATAAAATCCTCTGCAAGCCCATCGTCAGCGGCAAGTTCCCGATCGTTCCGCTTGGCTGACGCCACGTCAGCGCCGACAGCCAGATAAACGAAACCGCCGACGCTGCTCCCTGGTTCAGGAAACAGCGTCGGCGGTCTCAGGCGTGGCCTGCCGGGCGATCGCACCCGGCGGCTAAGGCTTATTCAGCGGCCGGTGCGGCTGGCGCAGGCTCGCCGCGGTGCGGCTTCTCGGTCAGACGTTTTTCAAAGTTCGCATTGAACTGTTTTTTCTGCTCCGGCGTCAGCACGTTATACATTTTGTTCTGCGTTTCCAGCATGGAAAGCGCACGGGTTTTGCCGTTAGCCGACATTTTCTCCGCCTGCGCTTCCGCTTTGGCCTTGTCGAAGCTGTCAGCCGCGATGATGCTGTGCAGCGTGCGGCGCTCTTCCAGGGAAGGACGCGGCATCTCTTTATGCGCCTCTTTCATGATGCTGCGCATCTGCTCTTTCTGCGCGTCCGTCAGATTCAGGCCTTTGAACATCTCGTGCGGCCCACCGTGGCGAGGCGGCTTGTGCATCATTGGTTTATCTGCGCCAGCCGGTGCCGGCGTGATGTTATCTGCTGCGGCATGAACAATATTCGCCGCGCCCATTGCCAGTGTCATAGCTACAACCAGAGAAGTTAATTTACGCATACTATTTTCCTTTTGCATTTCTGTGACGACAGCGTTGTCGTAATGTCGGGATTCAGTTTATTGCGCTGAACGTCAAGTAGTCAGAACGTGGGTAAAGCCTTGAAAGCATAAAAGATAAAAAAGCGGCAATCATGGAGAGAATGCGAAGATTATGGTGAGGAATTGCAAAAGGATATGTATTTAGCGCGTTTAATGCAGAAATTGTGGAGGAGTGTAATACAGCCGACAGGAACGAGAAAGGAAAAAGTAAGGCGGGACGACCACCGACGGGCTGGCATGAAGCGTCCCGGTCGGCGTCGTTGCGTTATCAGCTGCTGCCGCTGGTTTCATTATGGGCGTTATCTTCCACCAGCATCAATCCGGCGCGCTGCCCTTTCGCCACGTCGGGATTGGGGAAAAGAACATATTCCCGCGCCTGCTGCACGTAGCAGCGTTTGTCACCATCCTCCGCCAGCAGCGTGCCCTGCGGGAAAGCGGTAAAGTTCAGCGTTTCCGCGCCCATATGCAGCACGAAAGCCTCGGTAAAACGGGTGATCTGCTGCGAAACCCGATAGCGCTGCGGCGGCTCGCCCACGGGCGGTAAAGGTTCACCGGAGAGCAAAGCGGCCAGCGCGTCGCGCGCGGCGCTAAAAAGCGTTAAATCGTTGCGGCCAAAAGGCAGCGCTTTACCTAACTCCAGCGTGCAGCTGGCCGCGTTAAAGTGCTGCGAACTGTAATGCGTAAAGGTGCCGCCCGGCGAGCGATGGAACACCAGCGCCTCAAGTCCGGCCGCGCTCAGCCAGTGCAGGAAGGCGTCCGGCCAGGGCGTTTCACGCAGCGGCATGACGCCGAAGCGGCTGTGCCAGGAGCCGCGAATGGCGGTATGCAAATCCAGATGCCAGCGGCTCTCTTCGGTGCAGCTCACCTGCCAGAACGTCTCCAGCGCCTGTTCCAGTCGCCAGGCGCGCCGCGCTTCGGGATGGTCATCGTACTGCTGCCAGCGGCCGCCGAACAGCCGGTTGAGATCGCAATGGCGATAGCGTTTGCCGCTGGCGATCGCTTCCGGGTTGCCCAGAATAACCAGCACGCGCGCCTTGAGCGGCCGCTTGCCCGCCAGCAGCTCGCCGACCAGCTGGTTCAGGATTTCAATGGGCGCGGTTTCGTTGCCGTGGATCCCGGCGGAGATCACCAGCGCCTGCGTACAGGGCTGATGCGGATTAAGTTCAAGAATGCCGTGGTCCAGCCACTGCCAGCTTAGCTGGTCGTTGCGGCCGGAAACTTGTGCAGGCGGCTCTGTGCTTAACGTCTGCTGAAGAAAGTCCTGCATAGGTTCTCCTTATTATAGTTCTCCCTGCGACTGCCAGCGCGCGCCCGGGGTCAGCCCGACGCGCCCTGTTCCTCCCTGATTAGCGTTGGAAAGAGTAGATACTTCCTAAGTCTAGCATCTTAGTCAGCTCATCCAGCGCTTCGCGGTTTTCCGTGAGCAGCTGCGGGTCAGCCAGATCCGCCTGGCAAAGCCTGTCGCGGTAGTGGCGATCCACCCACGCATTGAGCAAGGTAAACAGCGTATCGGTCAGCATCACCGCCGGATTGACCGCCGCCAGCTCCGCCTCGTTCATCACCACGCGCAGCCGCAGGCAGGCTGGCCCACCGCCGTTGCCCATGCTTTCCCGCAGGTCGAAGACGTGCAGCTCGTCGATCGCGCCGCCTTCCGTGAGTTCGTTCAGCCAGCGCCAGACGCCGTCGTGCCGACGCGCCTCTTCCG
Source organism: Erwinia sp. PsM31 (assembly GCF_030433775.1). Lineage (NCBI taxonomy): Bacteria > Pseudomonadati > Pseudomonadota > Gammaproteobacteria > Enterobacterales > Erwiniaceae > Erwinia > Erwinia sp. PsM31. Next base: position 110,147 of record NZ_JARUWZ010000008.1, on the reverse strand, counting down.
GCAGCGCCAGCAGCATTTTGCCGTCCGGCTTGCTTAACAGCTGGCTGTTAAACAGATAGGTGGCGACGGCGTCGCTGACGCTGACCCGCGCATCCGGCACCACCACCGGCGTAAAGCCCGGCAGCCTTTCACGCAGCCGATCGAACAGCGCCTGCTGCTCCAGAAAAGCCAGCTCGTGACAGAACAGCACCTGCTGATTGCTGACGGCGATCACATCGTTGTGGAATACGCCCTGGTCAATCACCGCCGGATTCTGCTGCGCAAACAGCGTCCGGTTCGGATCAAGCTGATGCAGCCGCGCCACCGCCTGGCTTGCCTCCAGCGTTTGCCGCGCCGGATAGCGTGCCGGGATTAGGCCGCCGCCGCCCTCTTCGCGTCCATAAACGAACAGCTGTACGCCCGGCTCCCCGTAGCCCGCGCTGAAACGATTATGGTTGGCCGCGCCTTCATCGCCAAACATCGCAACCTGCGGCAAGGCGTCATGGACGCAGAAGTGGCGCACGTCGCGGAACATCGCGCGCAGTATCGCGCCCGTGGTGGGCGCTTCCAGCGAGCGGTGAAATTTGTTGTTCAGGTTCGCCACGGTCAAATGCACGCGGCTGTCGGCGCTGTCGGCGGAAGGCGAGACGGTAGCGGCGTTAGCGACCCACATTGCCGAAGCGGAACTGACCGCCGACAGCAGCATCGGGGCCTGCGCGGCCGCTTTCGCCAGCACCTGCGGCTCGGTGCCGCTGAAGCCCAGCTGGCGCAGTGCCGCGATGTTCGGCCTTTCGTGCGGTGGGATCACGCCCTGCGCAAAGCCCCTGTCGGCCAGCGCCTTCATTTTCAACAGGCCCTGCTTTGCCGCCAGTTTGGGGTCAGAGAGCTGATGCTGATGCCGGGAGGAGGCCTCGTTGCCAAACGACAGCCCGGCATAGTGATGGGTTAAACCGGGCAGGCCGTCAAAATTGACTTCGCGGGCGCTCATGATGCTTCTCCTGTGGGGCTGAAATCCAGGCCGGGCGACAGCGCGGCGGGCAGCGAAAGATCGGCCGAGGCCAGCGAAGCCAGCGGCCACGCACAGTAGTCCGCCGCGTAAAACGCACCGGGACGATGGTTGCCGGACGCGCCGATGCCGCCGAAAGGTGCGGTGCTGGCCGCGCCGGTCAGCGGTTTGTTCCAGTTGACGATCCCGGCTCGCGCCTCGATCAGCAGCCGATCAAACAGCTCGCGATGCGGCGAAATCAACCCGCAGGAAAGACCGTAGCGGGTGGCGTTGGCAATGCGGATCGCCTGGCTGAAGTCGTCATAGCGGATCACCGCCAGCAGCGGCCCGAACACTTCTTCGTCCGGCAGCGTCAACGCCGTCACGTCGATGATGCCCGGCGTCAGGATAGCGCTCGTTTTCGACGGCCAGCGCATCGGCAGTAGCACTTCGCCGCCCGCCGCCACACGCGATTGCCATTCCCCGTATATGTGCTCTGCCGCCTGCGGCGAAATCACGCTGCCCATAAAAGGCTGCGGATCGGCGTCCCAGCGTCCCGGCTCGATTTTTGCCGCAACCGCCGCCAGGCGGGCAAGAAACGCATCGCCCTGCGCGCCACGCTTCACCAACAGCCGACGCGCGCAGGTGCAGCGCTGTCCCGCCGTGATAAAGGCCGACTGAATAGTAAGATGAACAGCGGCGTCGATCGACTGCGGATCCTCGACGATCAGCGCGTTGTTGCCGCCCATCTCCAGCGCCAGCATTTTTTCCGGCTGGCCGGCGAACTGCCTGTGCAGCTGATAGCCGGTCGCCGCGCTGCCGGTAAAAAGCACGCCGTCCAGCGAGGACTGCGTCAGCGTCCTGCCACAGTCGCCGCCGCCCTGCAGCAGATTCAGCACGCCGTCCGGCAGCCCCGCCTGCTGCCAAAGGCGAACCGTCTGCTCGGCGGTCATCGGCGTCAGCTCGCTGGGTTTAAACACCAGCGTATTTCCGGCCAGCAGCGCGGGCACGATATGCCCGTTCGGCAGATGGCCGGGGAAGTTATACGGGCCTAAAACCGCCAGCACGCCGTGCGGCCGGTGCCGCAGCTCGCTGTCGCCCTGCTGCGCTTCTCCGGTGCGGGCGTGATAAGCGCTGACGGAGATGGCGATTTTATTGATCATCGCCTGCACTTCTGTGGCGGCTTCCCAGCGCGGCTTGCCGGTTTCCCGGGCGATAGTGGCGGCCAGCTCTGTCTGATGTTGCAAAAGCAGCGTGGCAAAGCGTTCCGCCAGCGCGACGCGTTCCGCAAAGGGACGTTTCGCCCAGTCGGGAAAGGCGGCGCGGGCCGCCTCGACCGCCGTCGTTATTTGTGCCGGACTGGCGGCCCGGCCCTGCCACAGCGGCCGCGCGTCGATCGGATCCTGCTTGCTGAGCGCTTCGCCGTCGCCGGTCAACCACGCTCCGTTAATAAAATGGGTCATGCTTTTTTCTCCTCGCAGCCCAGAGTGACCACGCGCAGGCTGTCGCCCTGCCCGCAACGTAAAACAGCCGCCTGTTCCGGCGTCAGCGCCAGCGTGTCCGCATGCGGGTCGGCGTTGAGCAACACGACGCGAAAATCTTCGTAGCGCTCGTTGCCCACCAGGCAAAGCGGCAGCCTGTCGCTCCCTGCCGGCCCGATCGCCGCGCGCAGCTGCCGACTTTTGCGGATCGCCCGCACGCGATCGATATCGCATTCCAGCGTTGGGCCGCCGTCAAAAATGTCCACATAGTTTTGATAGCGAAACCCTTCCGCCTCCAGCACCGCGCGCGCCGGTGCGGTTTGCGGATGGGTCTGCCCGATGGTGGCCTGCGCTTCGGCAGAGAGATAGTCGATATAAAGCGGATGCTTGGGCATCAGCTCGGCAATAAAGGTTTTTTTGCCGGTGCCGCTCAGGTAGTCGGCGGTGGTAAAAGAGATGGAAAAAAAGCGGCTGCCTACGCTCTCCCAGAAAGGTGAATGCCCGTTTTCGTCGCTGACGCCGCGCATCTCCGCCACGACTTTTTGCATAAAGCGGTGGCGGAAGGCGGCCATAAACAGAAAGCGGGATTTCGAGAGCAGATAGCCGTTTTTACCGCTGCGGTAATCGGGATCGAGAAACAGCGTGCAGAGTTCGCTGCTGCCGGTGTGATCGTTACTGAGCGACAGCGTAGGCAGCACTTTGTAGACGTTCAGTTCGCGCGAGGCGTGCACCTGCGTGCCGACGCGAAAGTTATACCAGGGATCCTGCATACCAACCGCCACCTCGATGGCGCAAATCCCGATTACGCGGCGCGTCGCCAGCTCTTCCAGCACAAAGACATAGCCCTGATCGGCCTGCGGCAGCTGGCCGCGCCAGGTTTGTATTGAGCGCTCAATCCTTGCGCTCAGCGTGGCGCTGTCGGCAGGCAGCGACGTCAGCCCGCCGCCGGTTTTACCGGCCAGCGTCATTAACTGCGCCAGGTCGTCGTGCTCTACGGGACGGATGACCATCATAATAACGCTCCTCGCGCGCGGCAGGTAAATTAAAGGTTTCAATAATGTTAATTTGGTGTACCACACTGTATGTTGCAGACTTTATGCCAGCCAGTACAAAAATGAATAAAAAAAGTGATAAAAAGAAAAATCAAAGAGATAGGATATGTCGCTATTCACTTTAATTGCATATAAAATGAATAACGCTCAGGCGGTGCGGGCTGGCGAGACGGTAAAACAGCACGGTTATGCAACTGAACCAGTAAATAATGTTTTTGTGATCGCGAACGTCAATTATCAATCGCCCGGCACAAAGCGCGCACCTCGGGCGTGCAGTACGCACCAGAAAACAGCGCGGCTGGACGCCTGCGTCAGGTAACAGAAAATAGCGTGGGCCTGGTGCCTGTAGCAAACATGCAGCACGCATCAGAAAACAGCGTGGGTCAGGTGCCTATGTCAGGCGATAGTACCGATCGGGAACCGGCGCTTCGGGGAGTTCGCGCTGGTTGTTCATCTCCAGCAGATTGATTTCTATATTGGTGCACATCGCATCCATTGGCAGATGGTTGTTGGCGTAGCCGAAAGGCATTTCCAGCTCCTCCGCCAGCGTATCCAACGAAAGAAAGCTATAGGCGATAAAAACCGACACCAGCGGCGTCATATAGTGCAGATCCGGCACCAGCGCGAAAGGCAGCAGCGTACAGAACAGGTAAACGGTGCGGTGCAGCAGCAGGCCATAGGCGAACGGCACCGGCACGCTGGCCAGCCGCTCGCAGCCGCCCAGCACCAGCGAAAGCTGATGAATGCTGTTATCCAGCTGCGCGTAAACGATATCCGAGATCGCTCCGCTGCGGCGCTGGTCGGCCAGCCACTGGGATATTTTCAGTTCAATCGCATTGGTACGCGCGCGTCGCCGCAGGATGTCTTCGGCTTCGTCGCCCAGGAAACGGTTGAGATCCTCCCGCGCATCGGTGCGCCTGAGCTGGTGCTTGAGGCTATAGCAAAAGGCCATCAGCAAAGCGGCGATACGCGGCGCATCGGCCGGCGAGATCGCCAGCACCTGGCGCTGAATATCGCGGCAGGTAATCAGCAGGCTGCCCCAGAGCTGCCGCGCCTCGGAAAAGCGCGCATAGCAGACGCTGTTGCGAAAACCCAGGAAGATAGCGATGGAGACGCCGAGCAGGCTGAAAGGCGCCAGCGTCAGCTTTACGCCCAGGGTTTCGTACCAGTCCAGGCAGAAAATGGCGATAATCGACATCAGCAGGTTCAGGCCAAGCCGGAACAGGATGCCGGGCAGCACGGAGCCGTGCCAGGAAAAAAGGCGAACAAACCAGTGGCGATGAGGACGGACGATCATAATAAGCAGCCGTAATTTTTTTAGAAAGAGTGGCAAATTCCGGCCGCTCTGCCCAGCTATTTCTGTGATAACTGTCACATCAGGTGCTGGTCAGGGCGCCATCAAATTGAACGAGTCCGCGCCGGAAGACTGTAAGGTTACCGGCGGCGTCAGCTTCAGGGTGATCCAGTTCGAGGTCACCCGCTGCTGCCTGCTGTCCTCGACGGTCACCGACAGATGGTATTCGTTGGTCGCTTCCGGCGAGCTGTCCCAGGCCGGAACAATGATGCTCCAGCCGTCCGGGCTGACGTTGTTGGCAGGCGGCGTCAGGCTCAGCGCCTGGGTGTCGCCCTGCCAGCTAATCGCCTTCAGCGGATTCGCCTGGCGAATCTGTAGCTTCAGGGGCAGCGTTTCGCCCGGCTGCACCTGCCACGGCGGCGTTGCCAGAAACACCGACAGCGTTTTCCGCTGGCGGAACTCCATCACCGGCAGATTACTGCGCGTTACCGCGTCGTAGCGGCTGCCGCTGAGCGAACGCGCGGCGGCCACGTTATCCGCCGACAGCTGCTTGCTCAGCGCCACACCGATCTGATAGTTCATTTTTAGCCCGAGCTGATCCTGCGTTTCGCCGCTGTCCGCCGTCTTATGCGATGCGGTCAGCGTAAACAGCGGCACCGGCGTATAGCTAACGCCCACTTTAATTGCGGCAGGGTTGCTGCTCTGCGTACCGCTGTTGAACAGATCGACATTGTCGCCCAGATAACGTTCGTAGCTGAGCGAGACGCCGAGCTGCTGATAGAAAGGCAAATAGCCCTGCGTGGTGATGTCGTAGCCGCGCGCCATCCGCATCTCCTGCGTTGTCGAACGCTGCCGCCAGCCGGAAAGCGGCTGATAGTAGTTGGCGGAAAAGCGCAGATAGTGGCTCCAGGCCTCTGCGCCCAGCGATCCGCGCCGCTGGTTTTCGGTAAACAGCTCGTCGACAAAGGCGTTATAGCCCAGCCGCCAGCTACCGGTCAGCCAGCGCTGGCCAAGCCCCGCGTTGCCGACCAGCCCGTCATCCGTCTGCTCAACGCCCAGCTGGCTGAACGTCAGATACTGATAGTTATCCTGCCACGGCGTAAGCAGCTGCGCGGACGAGCCGTCGAAATTGCCGTTGCTGTCCACCAGCAGCGATAAGTTGGCCTGACCGTAGGGAGAAAGAAGCTGTTGCCCTTCGTTTTCAACGCGCTTTGCCGCCTCGTCGCGGAAATGATTAAAGGCCCAGGCGCCCGCCTCGCTGCTCAGCGATTTATCTTCATCGCTGTTCATACTGGCTTCGCCGATGCTTTTCATCGCCTGCGCGATACGCTTTTCCAGCGCCTGATCCGAACCGCTGCTGCTGCTACCGAGATCGGGCAGCTCACGGGCGAAGCGGGCAGGATCGGCAAAAGGCGCGTCGGCGACGCGGGTCTCCGTCATCAGCGCCTGAGCAAGCGGCGACAGGGCCAGCAGCCCGGCTGAAACCAGCGCTCTGGCGGGAATGGGAAAGGCAGTTATTTTTTTCATCACGTTATCAGCGGTCGTTAAGCCTTTTTCTGAATAAGAAACCTGGATGTAGATCACAAAAAACTAGCTTAACACTTTTATTTTGTCAGCGGCACCCGCCGTGCCTGCTGGCAGAGCGGCGAATTATCAACCAGACTTTGCGCTAACCTCTTAACCCGGAAACCTCTGATGAAAAAAAGTCTGCTCGCAGCGCTGCTGCTGACGGCCGCGTCCGCGTCTGCCGCCCCGGTTTTTACGCTCAGCTCCCCCGACTTTAACGATAACGCGCTGATGGCGAAAAAATTCGCCGGCGCCGCCAAAGGCAACGCCAGCTGTACGGGAGAAAACATTTCGCCGGCGCTGAGCTGGAATAACCCGCCTGAAGGCACCAAAAGCTTTGCGCTGGTGGTGACCGATCCTGTAGGCGCCAAGGGGCTGGGCGTCGATCATCTGGTGGCCTACAACATTCCTTTTCAGCGCACCAGCTTTGCCCAGGGCGAGCTGACCAGCGGCAAAGGCTATACGGGCGGGAAAAATTCGCCGGGCACTCTGCGCTATCACGGCCCGTGCCCGCCGGTCGGCAGCGGCGAGCATCATTATAACTTCACGCTGATCGCCACCGATTTACCGGCAAACGGACTGGAGCAGGGCTTAACGCGCGAGGCGCTGTTTGGCCGACTGAAGGGCCATACGCTGGGCGCCGCTGGCCTGATTGGACGTTTCGGCAACGGTTAACCGGGAGCGTTGAGCGCATACGCTCCGGTATGCTTTATCCCGTAAGGATTGCCATTACGAGCCAGGCACCCCGGCGCGGTTAGTATGATGCGCCAGGCGTGCCGGCATGGTCAGCCACCGTTGTGCCATGGCGACCAAAAGTGACAGCGTCACTTATAGCCTGCGGATCGGTAACCAGGCAGGAAGGATTTAGCCCGATGAGAGAGGAATAAAGGCACCGCTAATGCGCATTCGATTCGCCTGTTTGAAAAAGAGGAACAGGCAATATCCGGGCACTTTATTCCGCTAAACGGGCCAATATCGCCGGGCGGCTGTCAATAACATGTTACGCCCCCGTTCGCAATTGTTCCCATTCTCAAAAGCGTCATGTAGACTAAATACAAATTTATCTTTCTGTAAAACAGAATGATTTTCACGTGGCGGCCCTGCCGTCCGTGAAGAGTGGATTGTAGCCGTAACCACTGACGATATTCACGAGGATCAATGTGAAAATAAGCATCGCGTTAACTCTGCTGGCAGCGCTCGCCCTGTCGGCCTGTAAGGCTCCTGCTCCTGCCGTCACGGACGATACGCTGGTCACTTCCAGCGTCGACGGCGTGACCCTGACGCATCGTCATGCGATCCAGGCTCCTCAATCCTTTACGCCAGTCAATGAAACCTATCGGGCGCTGTACAACGCTTCCGTTATGAACCGTCCTGATTTCGGCGGCAGCCTGGTTCGCTACCTGGAAAACGGCAAGCCTTTTACCGTGCTGGGCGAGGTGGAAAACCACTGGCTGGCTATCGCCGAACCGGATCAGCAGGAGCTGATCGGCTACGTGCCTTTCAAAGCCGGCGTGAAAAGCGAACTTTATGACGCCACGCTGCGTAGCGATCGGCCACGGCCGCGCAAAACCAAAAAGGTGTGCGTTGACGTCGGCGGACAAAGCAAAGCCTGTCGCAATAACGACACGGCCACCTGGATCCTGGAATAGGCGCGGTCCGCAGGGATCGCCCACTCAGAGAAAGCAAAAGGCGCCTTGCCCGCCACCTGGATGAGAAAGTAAAGCCTGATGACCCCGGAACACCATGCTGACGCGCCTGCCACCGTCAGCCAGGAAAACCCGCTACTCGCCGCCGCCGCGCCTTTGCTGAACGCAATTGTGCAGATCCGCCTGGCGGCAACCCATGACGATCCCGCTGGCCTGCGCCAACAGCTGGTGGATGAGATCCGCCAGTTTGAGACGCGCTGTAAACAGGCTGGCCTGCCGTTCGATATGATTATCGGCGCCCGTTACTGCCTGTGCAGCGCGCTGGACGAGGCCGCGGCCCAGACGCCCTGGGGCACGCGCGGCGTCTGGTCGGGCAACGGCCTGCTGGTGACGTTTCATAATGAAAGCTGGGGCGGCGAAAAAGTGTTTCAGCTGCTGTCCCGCATCTCGCAGACGCCGGCGCAGCACCTGTGGCTGCTTGAAACCATCCACTATTGCCTGCTGCTGGGCTATGAAGGCCGCTACCGCGCGGTAGAGCAAGGCCGGTTGCAGCGCGACGCTATCCGCACCCGTCTGGCCCAGCTGATTACCGACACGCGCGGCGCGCTGCCGCCGCCCATGCAGCCGCAGCCGCAGCAACCCGTCGGGCAAAATACGCTGTGGCGTCCGCCGGTTCCGCTTTGGGCCAGCGTGGCGCTGGCCGCTTTTCTCGCCGGTCTGATCTACTCGGGGCTTAACTGGCGGCTGGGCAATGCCGCTGAACCGCTGCTGCGTGCCATTTGGGAAACGCCGCTGCCCAGTAACGAAATTGCCCGTAGCAGTTCGGCTCAGGCGCTGCTGGATCTGCGGCAACGACTGGACGACCTGATTGCGGCACGGCAGCTCGACGTGGCCGACGGCACTAACGGCAGCAAGGTCATTATCGCCTCTGATAAGCTTTTCCGCCCAGCGGGCAGCGATCTGCTGCCTGAAGGCCGCGCGCTGATCACTCGCGTTTCGGCCGCCATGGACAATATCAAAGGCACCGTGCTGGTCAGCGTCTATACCGATAATCAGCCCGTGCGCTCTGCCCATTTCGCCTCTAACTATGAATATTCGCTTGCGCAGGCCCATACCGTCAGCGCGCTGATGCGTCAGCAGATGCTGGAGCCGAATCATCTTATCCGCAGCGAAGGCCGTGGCGACAGCAATCCGCTGCTGCCCAACGACAGCAGCGAAAACCGGGCGCGCAATCGTCGGGTAGAAATCGTGCTGTTACCGGCACCTGAAGTCCAATCCAGTCAGGCGGAGAAATACTGATGCCTTCCCTTCTCTTTTCTCTTTTTTCCAGCCGCTTGCTGTGGGGCTTTTTCGGCATTACGGCGCTTTGCGCGCTGATCTGGATGACCGGGCCGCTGCTGTCGCTGAACGATATTCACTGGCTGGAAAGCAGCATTAACCGCCAGATAGCCATTGGCCTGTGCTATTTTTTGTGGATCCTTTTCCAGCTGATCCCCCAGCTTTATCGCGCCTGGTTTAACAGCAAGCTGCTGAACAATCTGCAAAAATATAACCTTGACCACGCCGAGCAGGCGGCGGCGGAAGAGCTGCTCAGCGCGCTGTTCAGCGAGGCGGCGACTCTGCTGAAGAAAAAGCATTTTCCCGGCCGCAATCGTCATCGCGGCTGGCTGCAACGGTTTAGCGCGCAGTATCTCTATCAGCTGCCCTGGTACATCATCGTCGGCGCGCCGGGCGCGGGTAAGACCACGGCGCTGCTGAATTCCGGACTGGAGTTCCCGCTGGGCGACACGCTCGGCAGAAGCGCGCTGCGCGGCGTAGGCGGCACCCGCCACTGCGACTGGTGGTTTACCGAAGAAGCCGTGCTGCTGGATACCGCCGGACGCTATACGCTACAGGAGAGTCAGCGCGCCAGAGACGCCAGCGAATGGCAAACCTTTATCTCGCTGCTGAAGCGCTACCGCGCCCGCCAGCCTATTAACGGCGTGATCATGACCATCAGCGTGGCCGATCTGCTTAGCGATTCGGCCGACGCGCGCTACGTGCAGGCAACCGCGCTGCGCAGCCGCATGAAAGAGCTGCACCAGCAGACCGGCATTCACTTTCCGGTGTATGTCATGGTGACCAAAACCGATCTGCTGAAAGGATTTATGAGCTACAACGGCTCTCTGGATAAAAGCCAGCGCGACGGGATCTGGGGCTTTACCTTCCCGTGGGAGCCCGATCGCCTCAGCGAACCGACCATTGGCGCCCAGTTTGACCGGCAGTTCCGCGAGCTGACGGCACGCCTTCAGGCCGATTTGGCCGGAAAGATGGCAAAAGAGAGCGATTTGACCCAGCGCGCGGACTGCTTTTTGTTTCCGCAGGAGTTTGCCTCGCTGCGGCCCCTGCTGGCGGAGTATCTGGAGATCGTCTTTGCGCCGGAAAAAGAGGGCCTGCCCTGGGCGCCGCGCGGCCTGTTTTTCACCAGCGGCACGCAGGAGGGTCTGCCTTTCGACCGCATTATGGGCGAGCTGACGCGCAAGCTACAGCTGCCGCAGGCCACCAGCCACTCTATCGCCAGCTGGGATACGGTGCACCGCAACGCGCCGATCCCGGCTAATAAAGGGCAAAGCTATTTTATCCATTCCCTGCTCAGGGATCTGATTTTCCAGGAGAGCGGCCTTGCCGGCAGCGATCGCACCTGGGAACACCGTAATCGGCTGCTGCACTGGGCCAGCTACGCCTCGCTGGCGCTGGCACTGCTGATCGCTACGCTGTTCTGGACCACCAGTTATTATAAAAATCAGCGCTATCTGCAGCAGGTGGAGGCCCGCCTTGAGCCGGTTGATAAGCAGGCGCAGCGGCTGGTGAACAATAACACCGGCGATATCCTGGATCTGCTACCCTTCTTAAATAGCCTGGTTGCCCTGCCGCAAAGCGACAGCTTCTCGCTGGACGATCCGCCGTTGAGTATGCGGGCGGGGCTTTACCGTGGTGACCAGATCGGCACGGCCGCGCTGGGCTTTTATCAAAATGCGCTAAAGACGCTGTTGCTGCCGCGAGTGGCGCAGAATATTACCGAGGCGCTGCGTAATGATAAGGGCGACGACAGCGATTTCAGCCGCAACGCCCTGCGCGCTTACCAGATGCTTTATCAGCCGCGCAGCTACGATGGCGAGTTCTTACGCGGCTGGGTGATGCAGAATTTGCAGCGAACGCTACCCGCCAGCGTAACGACCCGGCAGCTTCAGCAGCTGGACTGGCATTTAAGCCAGCTGTTGGATCGCCAGATCCAGACCTCGCCGTTTGTCAGAGACAACGCGCTGATTATGCGCAAGCTGGCCGTGAGTATTGACAGCGCGGGCAAGCAGGACGCCGGCACCGCGGCAACCTCTGGTTCGTCGGTTCAGGCCACGAACCCTTAGCGGGAAAGGGGATAACCATGACGGAAAAAAGCGAGCTGGGTTGGTACGGCAAGCTGCCGGGCACCGGCGATTTTTTACAGCGTCGTCTGCCTGAACCCATCGTGGCCAGCTGGTCAAACTGGTTCCAGCTCGGCTTATCGCACTGGTATCAGCATGGCGAAGCCGTAGGCGAACTCTTTAGCCGCGCGCCCGTCTGGAATTTCGCCCTGCCCGCCACGCTTGGCGTACAGCGGGTACAGATTGGCTGCCTGTTACCTTCGCGCGATCGCGTTGGCCGCAGCTGGCCCCTGCTGGCGCTACAGAGCGTGCCGGTCAGCCACTGGCATCCGGCGCAGCTTGCCGTTTCCGGCGACTGGTTTCGGGCGCTGGGCGAAACGCTTCATCACGCGGTTTCGCAAACCTGTACGCCGGCCCAGCTTGAGCAGGCGCTGTTGAGCCTGCCGCCGCTGTCGCTGCCCGATACCAGCCGCTCCGATATTATGGACGTGATCGGCTATCAGGATCTTCCCTGCACGCTGGCCTGGCATGAGGTAGCCAACCGTTTTGACCCTATGCGCTATACCAGTTACTGGTGGACTAACCAAAGCGACGGCTATCCGTTAGCCAGCCATAAACACAGCGGTAATCTTACCGCCCGGCTCTTTACACAACTTTTTGACCCGGCCGCCGTAGCGCAGCCGGGTCGTCATGGACTCTATCCACCGATGTTTGAATAGGGTGACCGAATGACCCAGGTTTCAGGAAAAGCGCATGCGATTTACCCTTGTTGAGAGCAAAACCGAGGCGCCCGTTAACGTTTGTGATTTTGCTCCGCCCGGCGGCACAATAGGCCGAAGCGTAGATAACGATTTGGTTTTGCCAGACAGCGAACGCGCGATTTCACGTCTTCAGGCCGTGGTGCACGTTGCCGGGAACGGCGAGTGCAGGCTGACCAATCATGGCAGCGTGATTGCGATTTTACATAACCATGTCCCGCTGGCGCGCGGTAAGCAGATCCTGCTGCAGCACGGCGATCTGCTGGGGATCGGTGACTATCAGATTGCGGTGAGCGATCCTACCCGCATTGAAGAAAAGCCCTTCAGCGACGTTGACCCGCTGACGCTGTTTACCGAGGATCGGGCGCTGCCGGAAGATCCCCTGGGGATCCTGAACGAACAGGTGCCGATTGTCGTCCCGGTGGAGCGCGAGCCTTCGCCCGTGCGGCAGCAGCACCGTCCCGGCGATGCCCGTTTGGGTATCGATCCTGTCGCTCACGAGCCTGCCCAGGCCGAACGCGCCGCCGGCGCAAGCAACGAGCAGCGTCTGCTGGCCGCGCTGATGGAAGGGATGGGGCTGGAAAGCGGGCCGGGAAAACCGCCTTTTACCGAAGAACAGATGCGTACTACGGGCAGAATGCTGAGCCTGTTTTCGCAAGGCACCGTCGCCCTGCTCTCTTCCCGCTCGATCCTTAAGCGCGGCGTGAAGGCGGAAATGACCATGATCCTGAACGAGGCCAATAACCCGTTCAAGATCCTGCCGTCGGGCAAAACGGTGCTGATGCAGATCTATCAGAGCCAGATGCCGGGTTTTATGCCGCCTGAGCAGGCGGTACGCGATGCGCTGGTCGATTTGCAGGCCCACCAGCTGGGCATGATTGCCGGGATCCGGGCGATTATCGCCGCCATGCTGCAATCGTTTAATCCGCAGCGGCTGGAGGATCATGCCCGCCGCGACGGCAATCTGCCGCGCATTGGCCTCAGCGCCATAAAAAAAGCCGCCCTGTGGGACTATTTTTTGCGTCACTATCAAAATACCTCTGGCGAAATTGAGGATGATTTTCATACCCTTTTTGGCGACGCTTTCCTACAGGCCTATGATATGGAAGTGAATCAGTACAAAGATTCGCAAATCAGACCGGAACAAGAATGAAAATAAATCATGCCTCCACGTCGCAAACGGGCGCGCGTGAGAGTAATCAGGATGAAACCGGCGCGCGCGTAGGCGAGCACTCAGCGTGTTTTCTGGTCTGCGACGGCGTTGCCGGCACGGCTGGCGGCGAACAGGCTGCCCGCATCGCCCGCGACGTATTGCTGACGCACGCTGACGATCGTCCTTTTACCGCCTGCGACAGCAAAGCATGGGTGGAGGATGCGGAAGAAGCGATCCGCCTGGCGCAGAGGAAAAATCTGAATTTTGAGCGGATGAGCACCACGCTGGCGGCCCTGTTTATCGACCGCGATCGGCAGCTGGCCTGGTGGGCGCACGCGGGCGACAGCCGGGTTTACCACTTCCGCCGCGGGTTTATCCATTCTGTGACGCGCGACCATAGCCTGGCCCAGCAGCTAAAGGATGCTGGTGTAGATAATACCGGCATTAACAGTAACTTACTTTATAATGCTCTTGGCGCAGAAGGGACACAGCCCGTCAGCTACAGTGAAGTGATGCCGCTGGAGGATGGCGACGTCTTTCTGGTCTGCACCGACGGCTTCTGGTGCAATTTGCAGCCCGGCGAGATGGAGCAGGCTTTGCGCATGGTCAGCTCGCCCCATGAATGGCTGGCGCTGATGCATAAAGCGATCAATCGCAGCGAGAAAAAAGATAATTTAAGCGCGGTAGCTGTCTGGGTTGGCTCGCCGCAGGATACCACCCTGTTACAATCGATGGCGGATTCCGCTCGCTTTCTTCCGTCGCGTGATTAACCAAGGAACGCTATGAAATTCTGGTTGCCGGCTGTCACACTGTTGTTTGCAACTACCGCTCAGGCGGAAGACTACCGCGTGGTCTATTCTCCCAGCCTGGCGCTGGAAGTCTTTATCGATAACGTGGAAAGTAATGCGCCGAAGGACTGGTGTCAGGAGAATATCCCTCTGCGCATCGTCTCGGGCAAAAGCAAAGAGTCGAACGTGCTCAACACTTTTTTGCCGCGCGTAGGCAAGCTGCTGAATAACCAATGCGGCAAGCTGAGCGAGCTGCCGTGGCAGATGACCAACGAGGCGGGCTCGGTGCTCGCTTCCGGCACCGCCGCAAAAGTGCAAAACTGGCGGCCGATCGTTATTGCCGACGGCACCGCTGCGGCCACCGCCAGCAACGCGGAACCGCTGGATTTGTCGCAGCCTGCCAACAGCGCGCCGCTGCAGCATTTCGATCTGCCGGGCGGCTGCCACTTCCGCACCTGGTGGGACGAACGAGGCCAGTCGCTGTTTATTCCGGATGCCCGCCATCTTAGCTGCTCCACGGAAGGCTGGCTGGAAGGCAAAAGCGAACTGACGCTGGCCAGCAACGGCAAGACCCAGGCGATCCCCGTACAGTTTTATCAGGGCTTCCCTTTACGTAACCTGCACCCGTCGCCGGGCGAGCTGACTATCGTCGCCGCGAATAACCAGCGCCTGGTCGTGGCCAAAAAGAGCGCGCCGGACAGCTGGCTGCTGCTGACGTTTAATCCGCAGCTGCACGTCTGGTCTTTTGAAGGCGCGCTGCTGGTGAAAATGAGCAAAAGCCAGGCGAACGATGCCGCGCTGCTGAAAAATCGCGTTGAGGCGCTGCGCAAAACGTGGGGCGCGTTGACCAATCCGCAAGTGAAAATAAATGTGCTGCTGGTGAACGACCTGCATGCAGATCTGGCCGATCCGGCTATTGGCGCCTGGCGCACCGTTAACTGACTGCATTTTCCCGCAGGGTGAAAAGTCGCTAACGCTTAGAGAGTGTTTACTATGTCGGCAAACGATAAGAAAAACGTGCCCAATGCCCTTCCGGCCGGGCACCGTTTTAACGAATTTGAAATCAAAGAGGTTATCGGCGGCGGCGGCTTCGGCATTGTTTATCGCGCCTGGGATCATCTGCTGGAACGCACCATCGCTATTAAAGAGTATCTGCCGGTATCGCTGGTTTCGCGCGATGAGAACCTGACTATCGCGCTGCGCGGCGAACGCTATCAGAAACTGTTTACCGCCGGGCTGAACAGCTTTATCCAGGAAGCCCGCCTGCTGGCCCGGTTTAACCATCCCGGCCTGCTGCACGTGCTGCGCTTCTGGGAAGAAAACGGCACCGCCTATATGGGCACGCTGTACTACAGCGGCATGACGCTAAAGGAGTGGCAGCTGGGCAGCCCTGAAACGCTGACCGACGCCTGGATCCGCCAGCTGCTGCCGCCGCTGTTCGGCGCTATCGACACCATCCATCAGGCGGGCTATCTGCATCGCGATATCTCGCTGGACAATATTCAGATCCAGGATAACCAGCTGCCTGTGCTGCTGGACTTCGGCTCCGCCCGCAAGACCATCGGCAACCTTTCCGACCAGACGGAAATCATGCTTAAGCCAGGCTATGCGCCTATCGAGCAGTACAGCGAAGAGAGCGACAGCGATCAGGGGCCGTGGACGGATATTTATGCGCTGGGCGCGGTGCTGCATACGCTGGTGACCGGCAGTCCGCCGCCGGTCAGCGTGGTTCGCTGTATCGAGGATCGCTACCAGCCGCTGACCCAGCTGCGCCCTGAAGGATTTTCGCTGCCTTTGCTGAATGCGATTGACCGCGCGCTGGCGATGAAACCGCAGGATCGTCCGCAGACTGTCGATGAGTTTGCCGCGCTGATTGCGCTGCCGGTGAGTACGGTAGAAGAGCTGGTGACCAGCGTGACCAGGGTGCCTGAAGAGATCGTGACGCCAATCGTGACGCCGGAAGTGCAGCCGGAACCGCCAGCTATTACCGTGGCGCCCGCCTCGGCCAGTGCGGAGTATGCCTCGCTACGCCACCACAAACTGGCGAAACCGCTGATGATTGCCGCTGGCGTCGCGCTACTGGCGCTGATCGGGCTGCTCGTCGCGCTTAACCATGGCGATGACGCTTCCGCGCCGGAACAGTCTGCTGCGGCCGATAATGCCGGAGGCGCGACGCCATCGACCGCCGTCACGCCTGCGGACAAGCCGACCATCGCCACGGTCTATCTCAAGCTGACCAGCGGCGAAACGGTAATGCTGAACGGCAAACCTGTCGAGGCGAAGCCGAATACCAGCGGTTACGCCGCGCTTAATCTGTCTGCGGGACATTATACTATTGAGGTCCACGCTGCCGATTCTGCCGTGCATACTCAGCAGCTGGATATTGATAAACCGGGCACCTGGCTGATCAATCCCGGCTCCTGAGGACGCGGCTCAGCCGGCCAGGTCGTTGTGGTAGACCTGAAGATCGCGGACGCGCTGAACCAGATCGGTCAGGCAGTCATCATAAAGCCCGCGCCTTTTCAGCTCCTGCTCCAGCGAGAAAAGATATTGCGCGTTGGTGCCCAGCGGCCCGCTGGCCTGAGCAATCAGCGGCGCGATAGTCTGCGGGCAGGAGTCGGCCTCATACAACGCGTGACGCGGATCCATAACAAAGGCCAGTGCCGTCACGCTGCGACCGTCGGCCAGCTTCAGCTCGCACCAGGTCGGCAGGTAGCAGCCGGTAACCATCTCGCGTTTCCACAACAGCTCCAGCTCCTCGGCCAGCTTCGCTTCCGGCAGGCGGAAGGCCAGCCCGGTGGTGCTGCCGCCCTCTTTCAATGCCAGCATCCGCCCCGGCTGCTGGGCGGTGCCGCGTCCGGCGGTAAGCCGCAGGCAAAACGCGCGATGCCAGCCGTTTAGCGTGCCTTCCGCTACCTCATCGGACTCGAATACCGGGTTCCACATCAACGAACCGTAGCCAAAAATCCACACCGGACTGTGATCGGGACGGCAGGCCAGGGTAGCCGCCAGCGAGGCCGCTCGCTGCTCGCAGCTCCACAGCAGCGATTCCTCAATGGCGCCAAAGGCCGTTTTACAATCTGCTTTGGCCAGGAAGTCTCTTGTTAACATTCGCCCTCTCCGCTACTGCCCGTTCCCTGCTGCATTTGTTGTGACATAAATGTGTCGTTACGCTTACCTGACCTTAAGTCATTTCAGGCGTGCCGATCAAGTTTGAAGCGCGTCACAAAAGAATAAATTTACCTTAGGTTTATCATCGGCGGCATAACGGGGAACTTCAGGGTGACGACGGAGAAAAATCAGCGGTGACGGCGAGGACAGACGAGGCTGCCCGCGACGAGCAGCCCCACGGCATTCAATGCTTCTTATGCCACTTATCATCGTCGCCCTTTTCATACTGGTTTTTAACGGCTGCCCACGCCACCTTGTGCGCCACTTCTTCGCGCGACTCATCGCCCCGACGATCTTTCTTCTCTTTGTATTCATCCCAGGCGCTGTTAAACGCCTCCTGATAAATGTCCTGCGCGTGAGCGGGCAGCACGTTTTTGACGCTGTCAGGCAGGGATTCTCTTGAACGGTATGGCATTATCGATCTCCTTGTTATCAGACGTTTTAAGCCTGGAACAAAATCGCTGCGGATGCCACTTATCTCTTTTTAGTGAGGTCACATACTAACTATTCCGTAACAGTCGTTTATCTCGGTAAAATTGATAAATCTCCGCTTTAATAGTCATGATAAAAAGCAGAGAGAGATAAAAAACACTTTGTGAATCAAGATAATTACAGGGAGATGCAGATTTAGGCCCAGCCCGGATAATTATCAGGTTATTCAGGTAAAATCATGTAAAGTTTACCATCAGTTAACCTTACTGCCGTTACACTGCGGGCGGTTGTTATATAATCAATGCACACAGCAATGGTTGCGTCTGTTTCGCAGTTGGACGGTCAGAAAAGGAAATATTGCCTATGAGCGCGCAAGAAAGCGTCAGAACACGTCATAAAGAATCATCCCTGGTCCTGCCGCTCGCGGCCCTGGTTATCCTGTGGTTTTGGGGCGCCTCAGAATCTTTACCGGCCATCATCGGCATTAATTTGCTGGCGCTGGTGGCTATCCTTAGCAGCGCGTTCAGCGTGGTGCGACACGCGGACGTGCTTGCGCACCGCCTCGGCGAGCCTTACGGTTCGCTGATCCTCAGCCTCTCCGTAGTGATCCTGGAAGTCAGTCTGATTTCCGCGCTGATGGCGACGGGCGATGCGGCGCCGATGCTGATGCGCGATACGCTTTACTCTATCGTGATGATCGTAACCGGCGGGCTGGTGGGCTTCGCGCTGCTGCTGGGCGGGCGCAAGTTTGCCACCCAGTACGTTAATCTGGCGGGCGTAAAGCAGTATCTGATCGCTATTTTCCCGCTGGCCGTGCTGGTGCTGGTTTTCCCCAACGCGCTGCCGGAAGGCAATTTCAGCGCTGGCCAGGCACTGCTGATTTCCGCCATTTCTGCCGCGATGTACGGCGTGTTTCTGCTGATCCAGACCAAAACGCACCAAAGCCTGTTCGTTTATGAGCATGAGGACGAGGGCGACGACCCGCATCACGGCAAGCCGTCCGCCCACTCCAGCGTCTGGCATACCTGCTGGCTGCTGGTGCACCTGGTGGCCGTGATTGCCGTCACCAAAATGGATTCCAATACGCTGGGCGCGCTGCTGACCGAACTGAACGCGCCTGAACAGTTCACCGGTTTCCTGGTGGCGCTGCTGATCCTCTCGCCGGAAGGCCTGGGCGCTATTAAAGCCGTGCTGGCGAATCAGGTGCAGCGTGCCATGAACCTCTTTTTCGGCTCGGTGCTGGCCACCATCTCGCTGACCGTGCCTACGGTAACCATTATCGCCACGCTCACCGGCCAGGAACTGATTTTCGGCCTGGAGCCGCCGCACATGGTGATTATGCTGGCCTCGCTGCTGCTGTGTCAGATCTCTTTTTCGACCGGCAGAACCAACGTGCTGAACGGCGCGGCGCACCTGGCGCTGTTTATCGGCTATCTGATGACGGTGATGCTGTAGGCGTTACGGCGCAAGATATCGCGGCCTGAGGGTAAGGCGGATAACGACTCTGCGGTTAAGGTATGAGATACGGCGTGACTCGCAGATCTGCGGTGACAGGATGTAAGGCGAATTGATTAACAGGTTAGCTGTTCAGGCCGGCGCCCTCGGGGCAGCCGGCCTGATTTTTATCAGCTGCTGGTATCCAGCGCCGGGAAGTTTTTCACCAGATCGTCAATCGCTTTAATCTGCATCAGGAAAGGCTCCAGCTTGTCCAGCGGCAGCGCGGACGGGCCATCGCATTTCGCATTGGCCGGATCCGGATGCGCTTCGATAAACAGCCCCGCCAGGCCGACCGCCATACCGGCACGCGCCAGCTCGGTAACCTGACCACGGCGACCGCTGGAAGCGGCACCAAACGGGTCGCGGCACTGCAGCGCGTGCGTCACGTCGAAAATGACCGGGCTACCGTTGGAAACCTGCTTCATGACGTTAAAGCCCAGCATGTCCACCACCAGGTTATCGTAGCCGAAGTTCGCGCCGCGATCGCACAGGATAACCTTCTCGTTGCCGCCTTCCGCGAACTTCTCAACGATGTTGCCCATCTGACCAGGGCTGACGAACTGCGGCTTCTTGACGTTGATGACCGCGCCGGTTTTCGCCATCGCTTCCACCAGATCGGTCTGACGCGCCAGGAAAGCAGGCAGCTGGATCACGTCAACCACGTCGGCCACCGGCTGCGCCTGGCTGGCTTCGTGCACGTCGGTGATAATTTTCACGCCGAAGGTCTGCTTCAGCTCCTGAAAAATCTTCATGCCCTCTTCCAGACCCGGCCCACGATAGGAGCGAATCGAAGAACGGTTAGCCTTGTCGAACGAGGCCTTAAACACGTAAGGGATGCCCAGCTTCTGGGTCACGGTGACGTAGTGCTCACAGATACGCATAGCGAGATCGCGCGATTCCAGTACGTTCATACCGCCAAACAGCACGAACGGCAGATCGTTTGCAACCTTAACATCACCAATGCTAACGACTTTTTGTTTCATCTCTTCGCCTTATTCTTTGTTTAACAGATTAGTGCAGCGTGATCTGTTTCTGTTCAATCGAATGGATCTGTAATTTAATCATTTCGCTGACCGGATCTTCCGGGCACTGTTCAACAAAATAGGTCAGATCGCTTACCGCCACATGCTCGCAGTCCAGCTGCGCGAAAATCAGCCCGCGATCGCGGATTTCATAAGGATCGTCCGGGTCCATATTGACCAGCACCTGGCTGACCTGCAGCGCCAGCTCCATCTGCTTTTCTTCCATCAGCGCGGCTTTCAGGGTATCCAGCATCTTGTTCAGCACCAGCTGCGGCTCGGCCTCCTGTAGATCGTCGTCGTACAGTTCAGCGACCGGGCCGATATTGCCCTTCAACCACACTTCCAGCGTGTGCTCATCCAGCGTTTCGCCGTTAAAGGGATTGATCAGCCACATCTCTTCGTCAATCCAGTCGGCCCGCAGAATCAGCTGCGTGGGAAAAATCACCGGCATCAGCGGCAGCGAGAGTTCGTGAGCGATATGCAGAAAGATCACGCCCAGCGAGACGGCGGTGCCCTGACGGGTTTTCAGCACGTTATCCAGCCACAGCGTGTCGGACAGGCGGTAAACGCCGCTCGCGCCGCCGAAGCCCCAACGCTGCCAGAACAGCTCAATCAGTTTCTCCAGCTGCAAATCCTGCTCCAGCTGTAATGGAATGGTGGCGCGCGCCTCTTTAACCAGCTCCGCCAGCTGCTTCTTCACGTCTTCAGCAGGAAACTCAGGACGGATGGCCAGCGTGGCCGCAATTACCGCCTCGCACAGCGGGGTCGCTGTGTCTTCTTCAGTTGCTATCGACGTCATACATTCCCCAACAATGGCATTTTTGTGGTGGCCAGATGGTAAATCATTACCAGCATCGCGGCCGCCACGATAAAAGCTATCCAGCGCGTTTTTTGCGCGCGTGGTTTGCGCCCAAGGGCAATAAAGCCAAGCGCGATATAGATAATAACGCCAAACAGCTTTTCAGTCAGCCATGCGCCCTGAGGCGTAAAGGGATAAAAGTGCGTTATCGCCACCAGCATCGCGCCCGAAAGCAGCAGCAACGTGTCGTTAAGATGGGGCACGATGCGTACCCAGCGCTTTTGCAGCATCCCTGAGCCGGTCTGAAGCCAAAAGAAACGCAGCAGAAACAGCGTGGCGGTAAGGATTACCGTCAGCAGATGCAAATTTTTTACAGCACTGTACCAGTCAGCCATTTATTTTCCCTCGTTCAGGGTTTTTGCGCATAAGTCACGCGGTCATTGCCGCCATAATCCCGGGCGGTGGCGACGTTAACAAAACCGGCCGCCCGCAGGATCGCCTGCACGGCCTGCGCCTGTTGCCAGCCATGCTCTAACAGCAGCCAGCCGCCGGGCAGCAGCGCCTCTCCCGCCTGAGCGGCGATAATCCGGATATCAGCCAGGCCGCCATCCGCCGCCACCAGCGCGCTTTGCGGCTCAAAACGCACGTCGCCCTGCCGCAGATGTTCGTCGGCTTCATCAATATAGGGAGGATTGCTGACGATAACGGCAAAGCGTTCGCCCGCCAGCGCGCTGAACCAGTTGCTGAGGCGAAAAGCGGCGTTATGGATGCCAAGACGTTGCGCGTTGCGCTGCGCCAGCTCAACGGCGCCCTGGATGCGATCGACGCCGGTGACGCGACAGTCGGGCCGTTCACTGGCGATAGCCAGCGCAACCGCGCCGGTGCCGGTGCCCAGATCCAGTACCGCCGCCGGTTCGGCAGGAAGATGTGCCAGCGCCTGCTCCACCAGCAGCTCGGTGTCCGGCCGGGGAATAAGCGTATCGGGGGAAACGCTGAGCGGCAGCGACCAGAATTCACGCTCGCCGATCAGGTAAGCAATCGGCTCGCCGTTAACGCGGCGAGCCAGCAGCGCAGCCAGACGATCCTGCTCGCTTTGGGTCAGCGCCGTCTCGTCAAAGGCGATTAGCCAGCTGCGGGAGCGGCCGGTGACAAAGCCCAGCAGGATCTCCGCATCTCTTTTCGGGCTTTCACTGCCCGCCAGTTCGGTAATGGCTCCTTTCAGCCACTGGCGAATCTCCATTACTCCTGCTCGGACAGGGCGGCCAGCTGGTCTGCCTGATACTCCTGCACTACAGGCTCAATCAGCATATCCAACTTGCCCTGCATCGCTTCGTCCAGACGGTAGATGGTCAGGTTAATGCGGTGATCGGTAATACGACCCTGCGGATAGTTATAGGTGCGGTTGCGGTCGGAGCGATCGCCGCTGCCCAGCAGGTTGCGGCGCGTTGAGGCTTCTTCCTGCTGACGACGGGCGCTTTCGGCCGCGCGGATGCGGGAACCCAGCACCGCCAGCGCCTTGGCTTTGTTTTTGTGCTGCGAACGCTCGTCCTGACACTCCACCACGATGCCGGTCGGCAAGTGGGTAATACGGATAGCGGAGTCGGTGGTGTTAACGTGCTGGCCACCCGCGCCCGATGAGCGGAAGGTATCGATTTTCAGATCGCTCGGGTTGATATCCGGCAGCTCGGCTTCCGGCACTTCTGGCAGCACCGCAACGGTACAGGCGGAAGTGTGGATACGGCCCTGCGATTCCGTTTCCGGCACGCGCTGCACGCGATGGCCGCCGGACTCGAACTTCAGGCGGCCGTAGGCGCCTTCGCCGACGATTTTGGCGATCACTTCTTTATAACCGCCGTGCTCGCCCTCGTTGGCGCTCATCACTTCCACTTTCCAGCGGCGCGATTCCGCATAGCGGCTGTACATGCGGAAGAGATCGCCAGCGAAAATGGCCGCTTCGTCGCCGCCAGTGCCGGCACGCACTTCCAGATAGCAGTTGCGCTCGTCGTCCGGATCTTTCGGCAGCAGCAGCACCTGTAGCTCCTGCTCCAGCTGCTCGCTGGCCTCACGCGCCTCTTTCAGCTCTTCCTGCGCCATATCGCGCATTTCCGCATCGTTAAGCATCTCTTCGGCGGCGGCGATATCTTCCTGATTCTGCTGCCAACGACGGAAACACTGGCTGACATCGGTCAACTGCGCATACTCGCGCGACAGCGCGCGAAATCGCTCCTGATCGGCAATCACGCCAGCATCGCCCAGCATCGCCTCGACTTCCTCGTGGCGTTCCTGCAAGGCTTCCAGTTTGGCAACAATAGAAGGCTTCATGAATATTCCCTGTATATAAAGAGGTAAAAACGCTACAGCCCCAGGCCGTCGCGTAAAATCTGCAGGCGTTCGTCATCGCCGTCGCGGGCGGCCTGCTGAAGGGATTTGGTTGGGGCGTGGATCAATTTGTTGGTGAGCTTATGGGCCAGCTCACGCAGCACGGCCTGCGCATCCGCGCCCTGAGCCAGCGCCGCCAGGGCGCGCTCTTCCAGCTCGGCGCGCACCTGCTCGGCCTGCGAACGATACTCGCGGATGGTCTGGCTGGCGCTCTGCGCGCGCAGCCACGACATAAACTCGTCGCTTTCCTGCACGACGATAGTTTCCGCCTGCACGGCGGCCGCTTTACGCTGCGCCATGTTGCTTTCGATAATCGCCTGGAGATCGTCCACGCTGTAGAGATAGGCGTTAGGCAGCTTGCCCACTTCCGGCTCGACGTCGCGCGGCACGGCGATATCCACCAGCAGCATCGGCTGATTGCGGCGCTGTTTCAGCGCGCGCTCCACCATTCCTTTACCGATAATCGGCAGCGGGCTGGCGGTAGAACTGATGATAATGTCGGCTTCTGCCAGACGCGAGTCGATCTCCGCCAGGCTGATGACTTCGGCATCAACCTCGTCGGCCAGCTTCTGGGCGCGTTCGCGGGTGCGGTTAGCGATAATCAGCTTCTGCACTTTATGCTCGCGCAGATGGCGCGCGGCCAGCTCGATGGTTTCGCCCGCACCGACCAGCAGCACGTTGACGGTGGACAGCGACTCAAAGATCTGCCGCGCCAGCGTACAGGCGGCAAAGGCCACGGAAACGGCGCTGGCGCCGATATCGGTTTCCGTGCGCACGCGCTTGGCGACAGAGAAGGATTTCTGGAACATTCTCTCCAGCTCGCTGGAGATAGTGTGGCCGCGATGCGAATCGGCGTAGGCTTTTTTCACCTGGCCCAGGATCTGCGGCTCGCCGAGCACCAGCGAATCCAGCCCGCTGGCGACGCGCATCAGGTGGCTGACGGCTTCGTTATCGTGGTGCCAGTACAGGCTTTTACGCACTTCATCGGCGCTGAGCTGATGATAGTCGCACAGCCATTTCACCAGCTGTTCCTGCAGGTTTTCCTGTTGTTCAACGCTAAGGTATAACTCGGTCCTGTTACAGGTAGACAGCACGACGCCGCCCTGTACCAGCGGCTGAGCAAGCAGGCTGTCGAGAGCCTGATCCAGCGTATCCGGCGAGAACGTCACGCGTTCGCGCAGAGCCACAGGAGCCGTTTTATGATTTATTCCGAGTGCCAGCAACGTCATGAGTCAGGTCTGGGAGATCCCACTGTTGATAGGGTTTTGTGAGGCGCATTCTACAAGATGCGCGAGATCAAGAAAAGCCACATTCGCCGTTCGCTGCGATTGATATAGCTATTCAGCACGAAACAGGACAAATTGAGTATTGACGCGGCCCCTGGCGGTCGATAGTTTGAACGGTTACTTTGCGCGTCAGCGCCTGAACGGAGTCTGAGGAGTCCCCATGTTTATGTCGAATCGCCGCCTGCTGCGGCTTCTTCCGCTTGCCAGCGTGCTGCTGGCTGCCTGTAGCGTTAATAAACCCCAGGGGCCAGGACAAAGCGTCACCTCGCCACAGTGGCAGCAGCATCAGCAGGCTGTCGAAAAAATCACCCAGTACCAGACGCGCGGCGCTTTTGCCTATCTGTCCGACAAGCAAAAGGTCTACGCCCGTTTCAACTGGCAGCAAACCGCGCCGGATCGCTATCGTCTGCTGCTGACCAACCCGCTGGGCAGCACCGAACTCCAGCTGGACGCACAGGGCAGCGTGGTACAGCTGGTCGACAATAAAGGCAAGCGCTATACCAGCAACGACGCCGAGAAGATGATTTCGCAGCTGACCGGTATGGATATTCCGCTCAACAGCCTGCGTCAGTGGATGATGGGCCTGCCGGGCGACTCAACCGACTATACGCTGGACGATAAATATCGCCTGCGTGAAGTCAACTACAGCCGTAACGGCCAGCAGTGGACGGTGACCTATCAGGCCTATGACAACAAGCAGCAGCCTGCCCTGCCGGCCAATATGGAGCTGCGCGAAGGCGATCAGCGCATCAAGCTGAAAATGGATGGCTGGACGGTAAAATGACGGCAGTCGCTAAGTCGGTGGTCGCTAAGTGGCCCGCGCCCGCTAAACTTAATTTATTCCTCTACATTACCGGCCGTCGTCCTGACGGCTATCATGAGCTGCAAACGCTGTTCCAGTTTCTGGATTATGGCGATACGTTAAGCATTCAGCCGGACAGCAGCGGCCAGATTACGCTGCTGACGCCGGTCGACGGCGTGCCGGACGAAGAGAACCTGATCGTTCGCGCGGCCAGGCTGTTGCAGACGCGCGCCAGGCAGCAGGGCGTCCTGCCGGAAAACGCAGGCGCTTCGATCGCTATAGAAAAACGGCTGCCGATGGGCGGCGGACTGGGCGGCGGCTCTTCGGACGCCGCTACCGTGCTGGTGGCGCTGAATCACTACTGGCGAACCGGCTTCAGTTTTGCCGAGCTGGCGGCGCTGGGCCTGCGGCTGGGCGCGGACGTGCCGGTCTTTGTGCATGGCTTTGCCGCCTTTGCTGAAGGCGTTGGCGAAACGCTGACGCCGGTTAACCCGGCAGAAAAATGGTATCTGGTGATCCACCCTGGCGTTCACATCTCGACGCCGGTGGTGTTTAACGATCCCGAACTGATCCGCAACACGCCGGTAAGGGAAATCAGCCAGTTATTAGCGGATAATTACCGCAATGATTGTGAGCCAGTAGTAAGAAAACGTTTTCGCGAGGTTGAACAGCTTGTTTCCTGGCTGCTAGAATACGCGCCGTCGCGCCTGACCGGAACCGGCGCTTGCGTGTTCGCTGAATTTGACACCGAGCCCGCTGCCCGTCAGGTGGCTGAGCTTGCTTTGAAAAAGTGGCAGGGCTTTGTTGCGCGAGGCGTTAACGTCTCGCCGCTGCACCGCTACCTTTCCGAGCAATAAGAGCCGCGGCGACCGCTTCACCCTGTTCCTGAAGCGGCGCGGCGCTCGATTACACCCGTATGGACCCGTCAGCGGTATACCGCCCAGTGCCGCTGACGCAGATGTTCATTCTCTGGACGCAAAGCCTGAGGTTCTTCTCGTGCCTGATATGAAGCTTTTTGCTGGTAACGCCACCCCGGAACTAGCACAACGTATTGCCAACCGCCTTTACACTAGCCTGGGCGACGCCGCCGTCGGTCGTTTCAGTGATGGTGAAGTGAGCGTACAAATCAATGAAAATGTACGCGGTGGTGATATTTTCATCATCCAGTCCACCTGTGCACCTACCAACGATAACCTGATGGAACTGGTTGTTATGGTGGATGCCCTGCGCCGCGCTTCCGCTGGTCGTATTACCGCTGTTATCCCCTACTTTGGCTATGCCCGTCAGGACCGTCGCGTGCGTTCTGCTCGTGTGCCTATCACGGCTAAAGTAGTCGCGGATTTCCTTTCCAGCGTCGGCGTTGACCGCGTTCTGACTGTGGATCTGCATGCTGAACAGATTCAGGGCTTCTTTGACGTCCCGGTTGATAACGTTTTCGGCAGCCCAATCCTGCTGGAAGACATGCTGCAAATCGGTCTGGAAAACCCTATTGTGGTTTCGCCGGACATCGGCGGCGTGGTGCGCGCCCGCGCAATCGCCAAGCTGCTGAACGATACCGATATGGCTATCATCGATAAGCGTCGTCCGCGCGCCAACGTTTCGCAGGTGATGCACATCATCGGTGACGTGGCGGGCCGCGACTGCGTGCTGGTTGATGACATGATTGATACCGGCGGCACGCTGTGTAAAGCCGCCGAGGCGCTGAAGGAGCGTGGCGCGAAGCGTGTCTTCGCTTACGCCACTCACCCTATTTTCTCCGGCAATGCCGTTGAAAACCTGCGTCATTCCGTAATTGACGAAGTGGTGGTTTGCGACACCATTCCGCTGCCGGAAGAGATCAAAGCCCTGCCGAACGTGCGTACGCTAACGCTCTCCGGCATGCTGGCGGAGGCTATTCGCCGTATCAGCAACGAAGAGTCTATCTCTGCGATGTTTGAGCACTAATCGGATAGCTGCGGCTAAACGAAAAGCGGGACAGATTATCTGTCCCGCTTTTTTTATGGCGTAGCCGGCTATCAGTGATGGCCGTGTCCCGAAGCGCGACGGCAGCGCTTGTCGCCATAGTGGCGCACCCAGTAGTAATGATCGGTGATTTTTTCGCGGCCGCTAAGGCGGGCGCCGACCAACCACATCAGCGCGCCGATAAAGATGGCGAAAATAGAGCCGTTAACCAGCATTTGCGGCAGCTGTAGCTGCGGCAGTTGATTCAGTACGGCATAGCCTATGCCGGTTACCATGACGGCCAGGCCGATCACCATCAGGGCGTTGCCGGTTAAATTAGCGTGTCTGCGTTTCATTTGTCACCTCCAGATGCCAGTGCATTCCTGTGCGGTTAGTGCCATAAGTTTATGCAATGGCTGGCGGATGCGTTGCGGGCCAGATCACATTTGTTGCTAAAAGTTTGACAAAACTTTACGCGCACTTCGCTGATTTTTCTATAGAAAACGCATTATCACCCTGATCAACTATTGTGATATAGCGCGCACTTTTGAGTTCTGTCGCCGCTCTTAGTACACTAGCGCCCTTCCCTGATGCAGCCTTTTAGGAAAACAGACAAGTGAGCAGCATTAAACTGATTGTCGGCCTTGCCAATCCCGGTGCGGAATATGCCGCCACGCGCCATAACGCGGGCGCCTGGTATGTGGATTTACTGGCTCAACGACACAATCAGTCGTTAAAAGAAGAGAGTAAGTTTTACGGCTACACGGCCCGGCTCAATATCGGTGGCGAAGACGTCAGGCTGCTGGTGCCGACGACCTTTATGAACCTGAGCGGCAAGGCCGTTGCGGCAATGGCCACCTTCTACCGTATCGCGCCGGAAGAGATCCTGGTAGCGCATGACGAGCTGGATTTGCCGCCGGGCGTGGCAAAATTCAAACAGGGCGGCGGCCACGGCGGCCATAACGGCCTGAAAGATATTATCAGCAGGCTGGGCAATAACCTGAACTTCCACCGTCTGCGCATCGGTATCGGCCATCCGGGCGATCGCAACAAGGTCGTGGGTTTTGTCTTGGGCAAGCCGCAGGCGGCGGAACAGACGCTGATCGACAACGCCATTGACGAAGCGGCGCGCTGCACCGAGGTGTGGCTGAAGGAAGACAGGCTAAAGGCGATGAACCGGCTGCACAGTTTTAAAGGTTAAGCCAATTAAGGCTGGCTGATTGCTGATAAAAGCGCTCAACCAGCCGTCTGGATTAAGCAAAGAGCTTAAGCAGCGCTACGCCAGTCAGAACAAATACGGCCAGGCAGAGTAGTGCCCAAATAACCGAAAACCATGAGAAATCCATCCATTCCATTAACTTCCAGGGGCTGGCAAAGATTCGGCTCATTACTTTGCCGGGGCGGCGTATAAAAGGGATGCCTTGTGGCCATGCCGCCCAAAACACCATCGACAACACCAGTATCGCAAGCAGCATAACCAGCGCAACGCCGCCATGACCGGAAGCCGGCATAGTAACGATGGCGGCAAAAAACAGTCCGCCAAAAAATAGCTGGATCGCCATCAGCGAGAAAATAAATTCGGTAAAGAGAAACCACTTCACCCATTGCGGCCTGCTTTGAAGGCCCAGCATGACGGCGTCATTGATATACAGGTAAAACATCACTGTCAGAACAGCGATAGCGCTAACGGTCGTATTGATGCCCGACAGAGGGATAACCGCATTAAAGACCAACGCCCAGAACACCAGCAAAAAAATCCCCTGCCAGCTGAGCGCCGCGCGAGGTTGACTCAGGAACCGCAGCACAGGCTGATTTAGCCGTGGAACAATTTCAGGAAAATAATACCCCAACCTGTTTGCCTGTTGTGCAAGGAGCGTGAGCAAACCCGGTATCAGGCGTATCCAGAAAGGCACCTTTTCGCTATCGCTCTTTAGCAGGCGAATCGCTGCCCTGTTGAGCATCGTGCCGTGCTTCTCTTCTGCCTCCATCTCTTTCCATGCCCGGTTCACTTCAGTTTCGCGTAGTTGTTCATGCAGCGCCTCCTGAATGTGATACGGAATAATATGGCTGTAGTCGTACTCGTCCATTCCCCACCCCAACAGGCCGCTGACGCGTTCAAGCAGGCCTTCGGTCAAACCGGGGCTCTCTGCCAGCGCAGCCGCAAGCTGTCGATGGAAAAGCTGTTGCTGCTGCAGGCTCCCCGCTTTGAACACTCTCTCTGACAGGCGATTCATCATAATAATGCCTGTCATTTCTGTGTTTACCAGCTGATACGCCAGTTTATGCAGCTCCTTTTCGCTGTACAGCAAATCTGCTTCAGGAGGGACGGCTGTTTCTCCAACGGTAAAGCCGTTGGCGACTTCACCCTGTTGGATCAGAGGTTCAGGTTCGTGCTTCTCCTGTATCGGCGGTAAAATATCGGCAGTGCTGTCCTCGTGATCAACGATAATGTCAGCCTGCGCCCGTCGCTTTGCCTCATCGAATGCTTCACGCAGCTGCTGATAGCCTGCCGGATCGCTATCCGGTCGATGTTTTTTTAACTGGCGGGCATACGCACGGCGGATTTCCCCTTCATCACGCGTGGGTGACAGTTCAAGCGTCTGCCAGATGCTCATGGCAGGAGGCCCTCTTTGTATTGTTGTAAAAAGTGTTCGGCATCTTCTCTTGATGAGGCAATACGGCGAAGATCCTGACCCTCCAGCGCCTGTTCAAACGCGGTAGTCAGCCGATCCATCCATGCTCGCTCATCGCCAAGTAAGCGTTCATAAAGGCGCGAACAGCGAGCGAGCAGCTCACGATTTTCCTGGCGATCGCGAGGATGCTGTTTAATATCGGCCAGCTTTTGCAGGCTGGCGGCAATTTGCTCTTCGCTCATCTGCCCCGGCACCTTTTCTATCACCAGCCGTGCTATTACCGGACTGCCGTCATAGCGACACTCCACTTCCAGCAGGCCGTCCAGCGTGTAGGTGAACCGCACGTCAACGGTCAGTTCACCTGCCGGTCGAGGAGGAATATCAATACTCATTTCGCCGAGAAAAACGTTATCCTGAACCCTGCGCCCTTCTCCCTGATATATTTTCAGCAGGACGCAGGTCTGATTGTCGCTAACTGTATTCAGCGTCTCGGTTTTGCTTACCGGCAAAAAGGTATTGCGCTCAATAAGCGGCAGGAAAAAGCCGGGTTCAATCTGATTACCATGGCGCTTAACCACCTCAATGCCGAGGGAAAACGGCATCACGTCGGTAAGAATAATGTCTTCGACCGCAGCATCGGCCATCACCATTCCGGCCTGTATGCCTGCGCCAAGCGCAACGGCTTCGTCTGGATTGAGATCGTGGCGAGGGAAACGCCCAAAAAGCCGCGCAACGGTTTGTCGAACCAGCGGCATACGGGTTGCGCCACCCACCAGCAATATGTGGTCGAGATCCTGAAGAGAAAAACGCGCATCGTGCAGCGCCTGCTGTACCGGACGCTGTAAACGCATCAGCAGCGGCTGGCTGCACTCGGCCAGCTGAGCCTCCGTAAAAGTCCAGCTCCACTGCCGACCGGCCCATTCCAGCGAAGCCTTAGCCTCGGTAGCGTGGCTCAGCATTTGCTTCATGCTTTCCGCTTTTGCCAGCAGCGCCGCTGCCAGCCCGGCCTGCGCAGATTTCAGCTCGGGATGCTGGCTCAGCATCCACTGTACAATCGCCTGTGAGAAATCATCGCCGCCAAGCCGGATATCGCCGCTGCTGGCACGAACTTCCACCACGCCCTCGAACATATCAATGACGGATACGTCAAATGTCCCGCCGCCAAGATCGAAAGTGAGGTATTTTTGCTCACGATTTTCCAGCAGGCCAAAAGCAAGTGACGCGGCGGTTGGCTCATTAAGCAAGCGTATTGCGTCCAGCCCAGCCAGCCGGGCAGCATTTTTCACCGCCCGACGCTGAACGTCATTAAAATAAGCGGGTACGGTAATAACGGCCTGTGTTAATTTTTGCCCAAGCCAGCTTTCCGCATCCTCTTTGAGCTGGCGCAGTAATAATGCCGACAACTCTTCGGCACGAAATTGCCTGGAACCAAGTGCCAGCGAAACCTCCGTGCCCATATAACGCTTAAAACTCGCCTGGGTCAGCGCATGATGGCTTTGCAACCGTTCGCGCGCCGGACGTCCAATAATCAGATTAGCTTGCTCATCAAGGCCTACAACCGAGGGCGTTAATACCTCGCCCCATTTATTCGGGACTAAAACGGCTTGACCCTTTTGCCAGACGCAAACCGCGCTATTAGTGGTTCCAAGGTCAATTCCTATAACCTGCTCAATTGCCATGAGTTGTCCTTACTTCCCTGTGGAAGCCATTTAATTTCAGATAAGGAAACGTTATTCGATGCTTATAAATAACTTTTTCTGTTCAGGTAAAGAGCTGCTATCCATTGTTTCAAACTCTCAGCCAGGCCTGAAGGGGATCGGAATATTCTTCCCCAAAATAGATTGAACCCTACGTCAGACAGCTATTGGCTTCCGGTTCTGGCTAACCGTTAACCCCCATCCGTGCCATCAAGCGCGTCCAGCGCCATCGTCTGCGCATAGTAGCCCTGCACGCCCCAGACTTTGTTGGCGGCCAGCTTCTCCAGCTGCCCTTCGTTCTCTACGCCCTCCACCAGCACGCGGTTGGTGTAGCGGCGAATATGGGCGATCAGCACGTTAAAAAACGGCTTGCTGATATTATCGAGGTAAAACTGCCGATCCAGCTTAACCACTTCAAACATCTTCGACTGTAACGCATTCAGATTGGCATCGCCTGCCCCTAAATCATCCAGCCATAAGATGTTCAGCCGATCGGTCAGCGCCCGCAGCAGAGGATTGTTTGGCCCGTCGTGCAGGTTGGGGAAATTTTCAGAAAGCTTCAGCCGCAAAAAAGGCAGCTGGCTGAGGATTTGCTGGATAAAAGGCGATTCGGTTACCGCGCAAGCCAGCGGAAAATCGATGGTCAGGCAGCACAGCAGCCCGTGCAGCTGAAAATAGTCCGCGTAGCGTTCTACCGTCAGCAGCTGATCCAACAATCGGCTCTCGGCGTCCCCGGTTTGCGGCGCGGTCTGGTGTGGTAAAACGGTGAGCTCAAGCGCAATCAGCTCGCCGCTAAGAGAGTGAATCGGAACGTAACAGTAATTATTAGTCATGCTTTATAGCCAGCTCAGGACGCCCTGCCAGTGATTATATTCGTCATATCGTCAAAAACCAGTGATTTAATCTAAACCACTGGGCAATATAACGATTTTTATATATATCGGCAGGGCCAGCCTTAGCTTTACGCTTTTAGTCGCTATCGGCCGCAACTTTATAATCAGGCGCATCCAGCTCGTGGCTACAGAAAGGCCCTGCCTGTTTTAACAGACTGATGCAATCTTCACTAAGATGCCGCAGCCTGACGCTTTTTCCTTCCGCTATATAGCGGGCGGTCAATTTATCGATGGCCTCGACGCCGCTGGAATCCATCACCCGCGTACGGGCGAAGTCGATCACCACTTCCTGTGGATCCCTGGCTGGCGTAAACAGTTCCTGGAAGCTGGCGGCAGAGGCAAAAAACAGCGGCCCTTCCAGCCGATAGGTCTTTTGCTCGTCGCGCTCTTCCTGTGCCACAATGCTGATGCGGGCATGTTGCCAGGCAAAAACCAGCGCGGAGATGATCACACCAAAAATCACCGCCATGGCCAGATCGGTATAGATGGTGACCACCGTGACCGCAATCATGATAACCGCATCGGGCTTTGGCATACGTTTCAGACGGCGCAGCGAGCTCCACTCAAAGGTATTAATACAGACCACAAACATAATACCGGCCAGCGCCGCCACCGGCAGCAGGGCGATATATTTCGACAGGCTGACCACAAACAGGATCAGCAATACTGCGCCGACCAGGTTAGAGATGCGTCCACGCCCGCCGGAGGTAAAGTTGATGATCGACTGGCCAATCATCGCGCAGCCCGCAAAGCTGCCAAAGAACCCGCACAGCGTGTTGCCGATGCCCTGCGCCACGCACTCTTTGTTGCCGTTGCCTTTTTTACTGCCCATTTCATCCAGTACTGCCAGCGTTAACAGCGATTCTATCAGCCCAACCAGCGCGATAATCACCGAATAAGGCAGCACAATTTTCATCGTGGCCCAGCTTAACGGCGCTTCCGGCAGATGGAAGAACGGCAGCGTGCCGGAGATATCGGCCAAATCCCCTACCCGTTTGGTATCCAGTCCAAAGCCGATGGCAATGGCGCTGATGGCGATTAGCGCCGCCAGCGAGCCGGGAATGACTTTGGTAAATTTAGGAAACAACCAGACGATCAGCATCGCCAGCGCCACCAGGGCATACATGACCGGCCCCTGGTTTTTAATCATCGGGATCTGCGCCAGTGCGATAACGATAGCCAGTCCGTTTACAAAACCGTAGATAGCCGGCTGCGGCACAAGGCGGATAAATTTCCCCAGGCGGAACAGGCCAATAGCCAGCTGGATCAGCCCGGCGAAAATCGTCGCCAGCAGCACGTATTCATAGCCGTGAGTCTGAATAAGACTGACCAGCACCACCACAATCGAGCCGGCCGCGCCGGAGATCATCCCCGGTTTGCCGCCGAACAGCGCGGTGATCAGGCCCAGGATAAAGGCGGTGTGCAGACCGATAGTCGGCGACAGGCCGGCTAGCAGAGAAAAGGCCGTGGCTTCCGGAATAAGGGCCACAGAGACGACAGCGCCGGCCAGAACGTCATTTTTGACGTCGGCAGCCCTGAGGTTGCTCAGTTTGAACATGCTGATTTCCGTTTTTTATCAAATGCAGGTGATTACCGCGCCGCCAGTTCGGGACACAGTTTGAACTCGCCAGAAAGACGAGAAGCGCAACAGGCGTGGAAGGGAGATTTCAGGGTGGCGTAAGCAGGAAGCAGTGCATCCGCGGCGTTCTCCGTCTGTTGTCAAAGATTGTCAGTATGTGAAAACGTGAGCAAGATCTCAACCCCCTTCTCCCACGCGCGGGTAGAAATCCCCGCCATCCAGGCGATAATTACGTGTATAATGCGCAAAAACTTGTGCTAACCAGCTTACCGGGGAAGATTTCTTCCCCTGCAATTAATTAAGGTGATTCAAACATGGGATTCAAATGCGGTATTGTGGGCCTGCCTAACGTCGGGAAATCCACACTGTTCAATGCGTTAACCAAAGCGGGTATCGAAGCGGCAAACTTCCCGTTCTGTACCATTGAGCCGAATACCGGCGTGGTGCCAATGCCCGATTCCCGTCTCGACAAACTGGCGGAGATCGTCAAGCCACAGCGCATTTTGCCAACCACCATGGAATTTGTGGATATCGCGGGCCTGGTAAAAGGCGCGTCGAAAGGCGAAGGCCTGGGCAACCAGTTCCTGACCAACATTCGCGAAACCGAAGCTATCGGCCACGTTGTCCGCTGCTTTGAGAACGACAACATCATTCACGTTAACAATAAAGTTGACCCGGCTGACGATATTGAAGTGATCAACACCGAACTGGCGCTTTCTGACCTGGATACCTGCGAACGCGCGCTGCAACGCGTACAGAAGCGTGCGAAAGGCGGCGATAAAGACGCTAAAGCTGAACAGGCCGCGCTGGAAAAATGCCTGCCGCACCTGTCCAACGCCGGCATGCTGCGCTCGCTGGATCTGAGCGAAGAAGACAAAGCGGCCATCCGCTATCTGAGCTTCCTGACGCTGAAGCCAACGATGTATATCGCCAACGTTAACGAAGACGGTTTTGAAAACAACCCGTACCTGGATCAGGTGCGTGAAATCGCGGCTAAAGAAGGTTCCATCGTAGTGCCGGTTTGTGCTGCCGTTGAATCCGACATCGCCGAGCTGGAAGATGCCGATCGCGAAGAGTTTATGGCCGAGCTGGGTATCGAAGAGCCGGGCCTGAACCGCGTCATTCGCGCCGGTTATTCTCTGCTGAACCTGCAAACTTACTTCACCGCTGGCGTGAAAGAAGTGCGCGCCTGGACTATTCCGGTTGGCGCCACCGCTCCGCAGGCCGCCGGTAAAATTCATACCGACTTTGAGAAAGGCTTTATCCGTGCCCAGACCATCGCCTATGAAGATTTCATTACCTACAAAGGTGAACAGGGCGCGAAAGAAGCCGGTAAAATGCGTTCAGAAGGCAAAGAGTACATCGTGAAAGATGGCGACGTGATGAACTTCTTGTTTAACGTTTAAATAAAATTTGCTGTCTCATGAGGTTTCGTTGAACCTCACAAGAGTCGTAAAAAGCTATAAAATCCACGCAATTGCGTGGATTTTTATTTTCATGACGTCTCATTTCATCTCGCTACAGCGTAGCTAAAAATGAGTATCGGTGGATTTGCTCCTATACATCCAGACGTTTCTGCTCTCTTACTGTAAGCACATCTGCTTTTAGTTACACATACTTTTGATATATCCAGGTTTTTTAGCTATCAGCTGGTATTTTTCTGATGTCAGGTTATTCAGGGATGCTCATAGAGAACACCTCTTTCAGATAGCTGACGAGTTTACGCTTTATCGCTAGTTTCAAAGTTTTTTATATGAGGTCTCTTAACGCGCGATTTTGCAGGCTCAGGTCGGCAAAAATCTTTTTCAGACGACAATTATCATCAAGATTTCTGATTTTTACCTCAGTCGCTTCCATCCGCCATACGTTGCCTTCCAGTTGTTATAGCTAGCTTCAAGAATAGCGGCTTCACGATAAAAATCTTTGAAGGTGCGACCGGCTTCCACGGATTTAAGGACGGCGATGATCCGGTGTTCAGTAAATCGGATCTTACGCATAACGATTTCCTTAGGAGACATAACCAGTATATCGGAGGATCTCTAAAGTGAATGGTTCGTTTTGCAGGGATATTTACAGCATCATCTCTTCACGTTTTCTTGCTCTGTTAAGTGTTGGCACTGACAGTTCAGCAAAAAAAAGGACCATCCCAAATCCTCCAAGCTGAATAAATCAGCAACGCTTTTTCGCCGCAAGTATTACCAGAACGGAGCGCACTCTGGTTACATCATGTCTATGTCGGACGTTGCGCAGAGCTGCTCCGATGTTGACGCGCTGCGCAAGGCAATCCGCAACTAGAAAGGGCTCAGCAGCTTTAAAAATTTTTCATCTATGCACCCGACGGCATTCAAATCGACCCCTCGGATAAAGTCGCCACGAAGGATGATTTTTTTATCATCAAAAAAGTCAGTGCAACCGACTTGCTCGTTACCTAAAGAATCCCCCTTTCAGCTCATAGGAGGCCAGCCCGAAAACGTAGGAAGCCTAGGCGATATTGAAAAGGTACCTAAAGTATTCGTTCACAACGAACTTATCACTATGCAGTGATCGCATTAAAAAATAGACCATTAGTTAGGCAGTAATGTTATTCCTTTCAAAATAATTCACTTGGATGATTAAATCTTTGCCTGCGAGAATGAGTTGTAATAGTAAAAATCTATACTCTCATTCTCGAATCTCTGGTTTACTTTATCAGAAATTATCTGACATTGTTTTTTTACTTCTTGAAGATCGTCTGCACGAATTAATTTTTCAACATTTACTTCATAATTTTTAAATATCACTGCCTTATTTTTATATGTAAATGAACCCTTTAAAACGCAAGCAAGACAAATAGAAAAAGACGATAAAAATAAAGGAATGGCAATAAATATACGTAATTCCTTAGAAGAATCAATGTCATCGTTGAAATGTAGGTTCTCTAAACGAAGAGTTTGTGCACCACCCGGGACCTTAGTAATTAAAGCGTGCATTATTTCTATATCTTGTTGCTTCTGTATTAGTTCATTTAAACTTACTTTGCAAACTTTATCGACTCTGAAGTAAGAAGCAACTTGTATCAAAGACAAGGCTATTTGTTCTGCCTTTATGATTTCGTTGGTAATTGGGCTCACGGAAAAAGAATTATTAGAGGCAACAAAAAACGCCTCGTTATTCCCCTTATTTTTTATGGTTAACTTAAGATCACCGTTGGGTGCGTTTAATATCTTCATTAGCAGCAGTAATTCTCTAAGATCAGATAGATGAATGGCCTTATCATATGATGCAAAATCTATCTTCAGCTTATTATTTTTAATTCCAACTAGTATATCAAAAAAATCCGAGCGAATCCTGAAGCTTGCCAATTCAGCTGGAGCATTAAGAGCAACAGGAGAAACAAAAAATTCACAATTAAAAGAAGCATCTTCTTTTTCATCTTCGAATATTATAGAGCCTGTTGAAAATGCTTCCACTGATTTTATTTCAATAATGGCTTGTTCAGTTGCAAACTCTTCCATGTGAAAATTAATATCAAATCTAGTAT
Source organism: Erwinia sp. PsM31 (assembly GCF_030433775.1). Classification (NCBI taxonomy): domain Bacteria; kingdom Pseudomonadati; phylum Pseudomonadota; class Gammaproteobacteria; order Enterobacterales; family Erwiniaceae; genus Erwinia; species Erwinia sp. PsM31. The sequence continues at coordinate 72,393 of NZ_JARUWZ010000008.1, read as the reverse complement.
CCCAACCTTGTACATCTTTAACATTTATTCTGCCCGGGTAGCCAAGCGTGGCACTAATAAGAGATTTATAATCATCATCACTAATAGTTTTGAAATTTAACATATAACGACTTTCCTTATATCCTATATCTCCTAAATCTTGCAGTTTATCTTCACAATATTTTTTCATCCCAAAAGGGATATGCTTCTCAATAGCATTCTTAAGTGCATTTTCATTAGAGAGAACTATTTCATCCTCATCGGAATAGTTTACCGTAAAAGAGAGTTTATGAAGCGGCGTTTTTTTCTACATCATTTTGACGGATCCGTTTCAATACCTGAAACATGTTATCCCTATTAATATGCACTAGATAAGCAGATTCAATATTTATATTTCCATTATAACGAGCAAAAAAGAAAAAGCAGGGAAGTGGTGTGTCACAGAAGCGTTTCATGTTAGATAGTTTGACCTGCACATTTTTTTTTGTTCCATCAGTAGCCTTTATCTGCACTAAACATTGTATAGGCTGTTCGTTCAGACTATTTAATAAAGCTATACCACCTATCAGAGGAAATTCGACAATAGCATCCCATCCTCCTGAATCATCCTCCGATGAGCTGTTGTAAATCAAGCCAGATGCACTACAAAGTCTGTCAAAATCACCACGCCCCATATTACCAACTTTTCTTAAACTCATGAACAAATTCCTCTTTCATATTCACAATAATAAATTTAGCTTACATCATTGCAGGACAAACCTGGAAGGGTTGGAATGAAAATTAAAAGCTTAAAGGATACCTACGAGGATTAACTGAGGCTATCCAAAGGTTTATTTTTTTACACCCCGACGCACCCCCGAGAAACTGTGCAACACATTTAAAAAATCAGGTGATTATTTGGTCGTGAGGATAGGGTAATGACTGGACTCACGCCCCTGTATCGCGCTGGTAAGTGCCGGTGCGGGGTTATACCGTGACTATTGCTGAGCGGAAAACTTTCCCGCAGCACTGCCTCACTTTTTTGGCTTTTTCGGTAGCCCGCGCCCTTCAATGCGCCACAGCACATTAAGCAGATCTAGCGCTTTGATTTCGGTTATTTTTTTTTGCCAATGTAAGGGAATACATCGTTATTAATAGCTTCCAGGATGTCTGAAGCCTAACCAGCAGACCATTTGTTTTGATTGCTGCTTGCCAAGCTAAAGCAATGCTTTTGAAAGTGTTATTTATCCGAGCTTCGCGGACGGTCTTCTCATCTCGTTTTGCTTCCATCAGATCGATACCCCCAGCAATGCCCCTTTTCGCTTCTTCACATTTTGCACGAGCATTGGCCAAACTGGCTTCAGGGTACATACCTAGTGCCAACAGCTTCTCTTTGCCAGCTACACGATATTGAACCGCCATTAGGTTTGATCAGGAGATACAGACCGCCACCATAAGCTAGCTTTTAAGCTTTCTCTTTTAGCTTGGCAGTCTCTACCCGACGGGCATTGAGTTTTACCTGGAAAGGGGCCTCCACCAAACCGAACATCAAGTACCCCCATTTCACTATAGATTTTGAATACTCAAGTAGACGTCAAAAGACTAAAATATTGCAGATAGATGAATCTCTGGTGTTCACTCTTCGCTCTTGCATCAGCACTGATAAATTACGTCCGTTCAGGTTTAACAGCCGGTATAAGAACTGCCTGACTGGAATAAACAAGCCGCCGTACAGCTGATTTTCCTCATCGCTGTGCGCTATACATAGCCAAACAGAGCGTTATTCCAGGAGCGAAGAAGGTATGGACAAAGTGCAGGCAACAATAGCGGAAAAATAACGGTGTGGCATTCCTTCGCCACCTGTTGTTAGCGATGGTGCGCCGTTTCTTTCGCTTTCCACACGGCAAACAGCGTTATCGCCAGCGCCAGACAAACATACAGCGACACCCACAGCGTGCTGCCCATCTCTTTATACAGCGTGGTGATAATTAAAGGTGCGAAACCGCCGCCAACAATTCCGGCCAGCGTATAGGCGAGCGAGGAGCCAGCATAACGCACGTGGCCGGGAAACTGCTCGGTGACAAACGCCGCCTGCGGGCCGTACATCATGGCATGGATCAGCAAGCCGCCAATCACCGCCAGCACGATTAATACCGGCTGAGTACTGTCGAGCAGTACAAAAAACACGAACGACCAGACGACGGCCAGCAGCGCGCCGGTAATGTAAACCGGGCGCCTTCCCCACTTATCCGACAGCGCGCCAAACATCGGCACGGTAACGGCATTGCCAATGGCGCCCAGCATCGTCGCCAGCAGCGCCAGCGGGCGCGGCATATGCAGGACGGTAGTCACATAGGTCAGCGTGAACACCACCACCAGCGCGTACAGCACATCCGACCCGATACGTGCGCCACCGGCAATCAGCAGCTGTTTAGGGTAGTTAAGAAAAACCTCTTTCAGCGGCGTATGCGTGGTTTTCTCCGCCGCCTGCATCGCCACAAAGGTTGGCGTCTCCTCCACGCCACGGCGCAGCCACAGGCCAAACATCACCAGCAGCAGGCTCAGCAGAAAAGGAATGCGCCAGCCCCATGCCTGAAACTGTCCGGCGCTCATGGCTACCGTCACCAGGGTGATAAAACCAGTACCGATCAGCGTTCCGCAGGAAGGCCCCACCTGCGCGAAAGAAGCATTGCGGCCGCGCTTGTCAGCATCGCCATGTTCCATCGACAGCAGTACCGCGCCGGCCCATTCGCCGCCAAGTGCGATGCCCTGCACAAAGCGCAGCGCCACCAGCAGGATCGGGCTCCAGATCCCCCAAACGGCATAGCCCGGCAGCAGGCCCATCAGGGCGGTCGTGACGCCCATAATCACCAGCGTAATAATCAGCACCGCCTTACGACCGGCGACGTCGCCAAGATGGCCGAAGACAAAGCCGCCCAGCGGCCGGGAAATATAGCCGACCGCATAGGTAGAGAACGCCAGGATCGTTCCGACCAGCGGATCGAAGCTGGGGAAGAACACGTGGTTAAACACCAGCGCGGCCATGATGTTGTAAACGGTAAAGTCATACCATTCCAGAGCCGTGCCAATCGAGCTGGCCGCCGCCAGGCGACCCGTTTTTGATTTGCTTCGCTTCGGGCGTACCGCCTGATGCAGCGTGGAGTGCGTATCAGCCATGAGTCATCTCCTGTCGGGTTAGTGTCCAGCTAAGGGCATAGCGCTGCACCTCGCCCGTCAGCAGTTCTGCCGCAACGGAAGCCAGCCGATCGCAGCATGGCGCATCGCTACAGCTGATAAGTAGCATCGGCAGCATCTGGCGGTTCTCTTTCCCTTCCATCGGCAGCGGCGTGCTCAGATCCGCATCGGGCGTCAGCAGGCTGGAAGAGATATAGCCCGGCGTCTGGCCGATTTGCTGCTGCCAGGCGCTCAGCGCCGCGCTGTCGACCGCTTGTGCAAGCGTGACCACCGCCAGCTGGCTGCCGGTGCCTTTGCCGTGGGTATGGGTAACCGCGCTGACCCGGCGCATCGGGTTGACCATCTTTTGCAGATTTTTCACCGACCACTCGGTCTGGCGCGTGAACGCCGCGTGATAGTCCACGCTGGTAAAAGCCTCCAGCGATTCGGTTTCGTACAGGCCCAGATATTTACGTTCGGCGTTAATCGCCTGGTAGCGCGTGCCGCTTAAAAAGCCGCTGATGGCCACGCGCTCCTCAACGTGTTCATGGTCATACCACTGGTTAAAATCCGCTTCGTCATCCGCACCAATATTGGTGGCGACAAACAGCATGCCGTGAGGTTGCTTCATTTTCAGGATCTCCGGGTAAGGGCAGTTTCCACGGCAACAGCCCAGCTGATTAAGCGGGCATCGTCGCCATGAACGGCAGCAAGACTGAGGCCAACCGGCGCATGACCGGCCGGGTGACAGGGTAAGGAAATGGCGCAGCCATCCAGCATGTTGATAACGCTGGTGTTACGCAGCATCAGGGCATTGATCTCCATATAACGCTGCGGCTCGTCCAGCGAAGCGATAGTCGGCGCGATCTGCGGCACGGTGGGCATCAGCAGCGCGTCGAAGCCTTCCAGCGGGATGTTGATACGCCGCTGCCAGGCTGCGCGCTGCTGATAAAGTTCAGCGGCATCCTGTTCAGTCAGCTGGCTGCCGCGCTGCAGGCGCATCAGCACCTGCGGATCGTAAGCTTCGGGCCGGGCCAAAGCCGTACGCTGATGCCACTGCCAGGCTTCATAAGCCGTAATACCGCCGCGCGCGTTCAGGGTATTCAGCTCATCCAGCTCGGTAAGTGGCAAGGCCACCAGCGTGGCCCCGGCTTCCCGGAGAAGATCAAGCGCGTACTGCCACGCCTGCGCTACGTCCCGATCAAGATCGTCCAGAACGCGAGTTTGCGGTACGGCAAAGCGGGCGTGGCGCAGATCCGACTCCCGCATCTCAAGAGGCTTTTCGGCAATGATGCTGTCAAGCAGCCAGCAGCTGCGAACGTCATGCGCAATAACGCCAATGCTGTCCAGCGAAGGCGCAAGCGGCAACGTGCCCGCCTGATCGATTCGGCTGGCGCCAGGTTTAAAGCCGGTCAGGCCGCAGAGCGCGGCGGGAATACGTACGGAACCGCCGGTATCGGTACCAATAGCGCCCAGACACAGCCCATCCGCTACGGCCACCGCCGCGCCGGAAGAGGAGCCGCCGGGAATACGTTTCTCCTCGCGCCGCCACGGGTTGGCAGGCGTGCCGTAGTGCGGATTGATGCCCAGCCCGGAGAAGGCGAACTCGGTCATATTGGTCTTACCGACTATCGCGGCGCCAGCCCGATTGAGCTTCTCTACCACGCTCGCGTTCGCCGTGGCGACCGGCGCATCGCTTAACAGGCGTGAACCCGCCGTCGTCGCCTCGCCTTTTACATCGAACAGATCCTTAATGCTGATGGGAAGCCCATCGATCGGGCTACGTGATTGCCGGGCTTGCCAGCGTTCTCCCGCCTCAATAGCCTGCTGCGTGGCCTGCGCCTCATAACGAGTGATGAAAACGCGCGAGCCTTCTTTTTCAGGATCGCGTGCGGCAGCCAATGCCGCCTGCGTGAAGGTTTCAGGCTGAACGTTCCCCGCCTGTAGCTGCTGACTTGCCTGCCAGAGTGTCGTCATAGCCGCGCTCCTTATGCGACGACCGGCAGTGCGCCGGTGCGGTAAGCGTGCTCCAGCGTGCGGCCCAGCACCGGATCGTGCAGTGCCATCCGAAACTCGCTGGCCGGACGGATGCCGCCGATAGTGCTCAGCGTGCCGCAGGACATGGCCAGGCCGTCAGCGGCCGTTTCGCCCTCCAGATAGCGCGTAAGCAGCGCCTGTGGAGTCAGCAGCGACGACAGCGAACCTTGTTGATAAACCACCCATTCGCCCTGCTCTTTTATCCAGGAAGTCAGCTCCAGCGCATCCCAGTGCTCCGCCACTTCGCGCATGCGCCACGCGCCGCTTGCCACCGGTTTGATGCAGGCCTGCTTGGAAAGCGCCACGCTAAAGGTTTCCAGATAGCGATCGGTGTGATCGGAGGTAAGAGAAACCCAGCACTCTCCGCGATGAAAAAAGACGAAAGGTTCGGCTTCACCGGATGTTTCGTTGCCCACGACTTCCAGCAAAGCGTTCTGGCTGAGCTGATTAGTGGCGACGCGGTAAAAAAGCGGCACTGCACCAGGAGCAGGCACGCCCAGCGCTTCAAGCTCCCGAATATGGTGCAGGACGGCATCCCGATCGCGCCCTGCCCAGCCCGCAATAACAAACCGGGTTACGTCGACATCGAGTCTGGCTGCGGCTTCGTCGCCGGTAATGAACTGTAGGTGCATGGCAAAACCCTCATTTGAAATTAGAGTGAAATTTCACTCGCATTTCAAACTAGCGATTTTCATGCCAGCTTTTTGTGTAATATGTCGCAAAGGCTTAAACAGGAACGGCATCATGAATGAGTCAGCTGGTGAAAATGTGAACCCGATCGAGCGGAAAAAATATCTGTCGCTGAACGAACAGGCCTACCTGGCGTTCAGGCACAGGCTGATCACGCTGCGTTACAAGCCCGGTGATTATCTTAATACCGCCCAGGTAATGGACGATCTGGAAATGGGGCGCACGCCGATCAATCAGGCGATCCACCGCCTGGCTACCGAAGGGCTGCTACAAATCATTCCCCGCAAGGGCGTTATGGTCGCCCCGTTGTCGATCGATGATGCGCTGGAATTGATTGAGGTGCGGCTGGTTAACGAAACGCTGTGCGCGCAGCTTGCCAGCCAGAAAGTAAATAAGGCGCACCTTAACCAGCTGCGCGAGCTGAATCAGCAGATCGGGCTTGCCGGCGGCTCGCGCAACAGAGAGAAAATGATGTTACTGGATCGCGAGTTTCACCAGGTGCTGGCGGATATTGCGGGCAACCGACGGCTTGCGGATATCCTGAGCGTTATTCACGCGCAGGCGCAGCGCTTCTGGGCGACAACGCTGTCGAGCATCAGCCATATGGATGAGGTTATTGCTGAGCATAATGAAATTATTGCGGCGCTGGCCTCCGGGGATATTCAGCGCGTGACGGCAGCAACCCGCGCGCATATTGACTCTTTTAGACGCGCGCTGCTCTCTACCTGAAAAGCTGACCGCAGCCTGCAACCGGGGCTGTCGGGCCTGGGTGGTTTAGCGCAGCGATCGGTTTGCGGGGCCGGGATTTATAATCAAAGGAAGATACGCTTCAGCGCCAGAAGACCACTCTGCACGGCGTAATTGATATATTGCTCTTAAAGAGCCGTAAGGCAAAATAAGGCAGCCTTGACGTTCTGCCTTATTGGCCTGATATCCGATCGATTAGATCAGGAAATCGTGCAGCGACTGACCGTTTGCAATGGCATTCTTAACAGGTGTCGGCGTGCGGCCCTGCCCGGTCCAGTATCTGACTTCATTATTGCCGTCGAGGTACTTATATTTTGCGGGACGAGGCGCGCGCTTCTTTTTTGCACGGGCGACGGGCGGCAAATTATTGACCAGTTCTGTCGGTAAAATGCCGTCTTCAAGCATCAGTTCACGGTACATTGCCAGCTTTTCCGCTTTTTCGCGGGCTTCGGCTGCCTGCGCGCTGGCGGCTTCACGACGTTCATTCACGATAATTTTCAGCTTTGATAGTATCTCTTCAAGATCCTCTGTAGCCATATTGCGCGCCTGTGCACGTAGCGAACGGATATTTTTCAGGCTGCTCAGGGTAAAACTCATACATCATTTCCTTAAATCTACTGATTAATAAAACGGCGATCGTTCGCCGTCATCGGCAAGGGTACCATTTATTGCGCTGTGATTTAAGTTGATGGGCGATAATCAGACGAGTCTGCGGGAATTATATGCAATTAATGTCCTGAAGAAAGGATATAACTTATGAATCCTGCCAGAATCGACATTTATCCGAAAAATGTATTCACTTTCAAAACTACTTGCCTGATTTATACTGATTGTGGAAGTAATTTCCGGCTTCCCGAATATCGTTACTTTTTTAAAAATACCAAAATCGGGCCTGGTAGTATAAAATTTCCACCGGAAAGATCAAAGGTAGTTGATATTTTTATGCTGCCAGCAGGATGGTTATTAGCAACCAGCCTGAAAACCATATTGGGAATTTATAAAAAACTATAAAAGATAGCTGAATTACCTGTCCGACAGATTCTCCGCCAGGCCATTATTTCACTGAGCAGTCCTGTCGCATAACCTCTGGTAACTATATTAACAATTTCAACCTTTAAAAGGAGGTTTCGGAAAATGCAGCCTCAGAACGTTTGCCGGGAAGGCAAGCGGTATCAGGCGCGTCATCAGCTAACTGCTACGCTGAAAGCGCAAATAGCGGAGCAGTGGCTACCCAGCAGCCTGTGGCGGAGGTTACTTAACCTGTTTATCAGCACTGACGAGCAACAAGCATACTCACTGTTGATAAGCAGTCAGGCCGGAATGAATGAGGAAAAAGTCGACCAGCTTAAGGAACCTGAGAACCAAAGGATGCTTTGCGACGTGCGCACTTAAGAATGGCTTGAGTTGCAAATTGTGCAGAACGCACGGCTGACGGAACTCAACGCGCGGGCAGATGGTGAGATTATCGGCACTGGCGTTTCCGATTTCACTCTGGACACCGTGCTCTACCCTTTTGAAGCGAATCGGCAACAGTTTGCGCCTTGCCTTCCCGCAGTCATCTGCGCCGGGATCATGCATCGACAAAGCTGGCTGGAGGTAAGCGCCAGGCAAATACTTAGTGCCCTAATAAAGATCATCCAATTAATTAATAACAACTTCCAGGTCAACTTACTGGCTAATAATTTATTTTTACCGACGCATAAAGCGCAGACACCCTCTTTGGGGAGATAAATTAACCTGCTGGATTATAACTACTTTTTTCCCGTTCCGATGATGTTTCCAGAATTTTCTAAAAAATCTTAAAAAAAGTATATTTTTTGACCCTTCCGTTATAATTAGACAAAAGAAAAACAAGAGGGGGGTATGCAAATGACCGGGGACTCAGTTTTCGAAAAAAGAAAAAATCGTGCCATGGCGATTATGGAAGGCAGGGGGATGTGGCCCAGCATCTACGCCCCTCCGTGCCATATATTTCTGTGGCGGTTGGGGATCCATGTGCCTCCACCGCCCTTCTCAACATTCTGGACGAACTTTTTCAGCTTTGCCGTCGTCTATACGCCGTTCTGGGGGATAGTAATGTGGTTTATTTTCTGGAAATCTCAGGGAGCCACGCTGCTTTATGCCGCTACCTCGACGCTGATAGCCGGTCTGGTTTTCGGGGTGATTATGGCGGCGTTCCAGGAATGGCGAAAACGAGCTAATCATCTGCCAGCGTGGGAAAAGCTATAAAAACGCGGCTGCCGGGCCTGAATCCGGCAGCCGATTTCTCGTGGCCTTTCATACTGCTGCATCATCAGGCTATTAACAGGCGGCCGTCTTTACGCATGCCGTTTCCGGCATGCGGACATCTTCCGCTGAGGTTCCCTATAGCTTTCTTAGCCCCCTGTTATGTTGTTCCATCATGCCGAACCGCAGCAGCAGCGCTTATCAAAGGCAACTGGCCAATGCGCCTGTGGAGCGCATCTTTCTCAACAGTGCTCAGTGAAGTCTGCATAGAAGCGCTGCGCCACGTCGGGATGCGAGCGCAGCCGCCCTTTTAAATAGTTCCAGCCGACCTCCCGCAGCAGCGGATTTTGCGGATCGCTGTCCGGCCCCTGCGCCAGGTTCGCCAGCGCTTCCGGCAGCTGATATACCGGCACCACGGCGTCAAGCTGGGCGCCAAGAAAAAAGGCGACAGATAAACGCTCCTGTTCCGTCTGCGGCGATACTACTCGGTGCACGGTGGCACGCAGATAGCCGTTGGTCGCCAGCTCAAGCAGCTCCCCAATATTGACTACAAACGAACCGGGTAAAGGCGTCGCCGCTGTCCATTCGCCAGGACGAATCTCAACCTCCAGACCTGGCTTATCATCCTGCAGCAGCAGCGTCAAAAAACCGGAATCCTTATGCGCGCCCACGCCCTGACGCGATTCGCTGTCGGTGCGCCCCGGATAACTGATCAGTTTGATATGTTCATTGGGGAAAGCGCCGTAAAGGCCGTCGAAAGCGTCCTGCGGCAGTTGCAGCGCCTCGGCGAAAGCGCGCAGCAGTTTCAATGCAACCTCAGTCATTTCCTGCTGCCAGCGCGTTAGCACAAGTTGCAGTTCCGGCAGCGCCTGCGGCCACTGGTTAGGCCCCTGCATTCTTTGCCATGCCGGAATATTTGGCGAGACGGGTAGCGCCTCTCGTTCCGCGCCGATATCGAACTGTTCGCGATAATCAGGCTGATTACGGGTTATCTCTACGCCAGCAAGGTTATAGCCGCGAAAATGCGGCGAATTCGCCATTTTGACCCTGAGCTTTTCTTCCGACGGTAAAGCAAAGAACGCGCGAGCAACCTGCTGCACTCTGTCGATCAATGGCTGGTTGATCCCATGATTGATCAGATAGAAAAACCCGACTTCACGTGCCGCCCGGGCAAGCGAGTCGAGCAAGGCTGAACGCTGCTGCGCCGATGCGGTTAATTGAGCGAAATCGATAACCGGAAGCGTTAACGGACTTTGTTGGCTCATGACTTTTATCCTGGCTGAAAGAGGCTTAGTTCCACATTGCCACTCCGCCTGTAGTATCTCTACGAACTATTCATGCTATCTATATGCAAATATCAGAAGTCATTTTGCCTCGTTTATTACCTGCTCTTTGCGTTAAAACCCGACCAACTCCATCAGCAGAAACGGCTAAAACTTCCTGATAAGAATATAACTATCAGCCAGAAAATAAATACTCAGCCTGGCCCACCAGATTAATTATTAATTTTTATAGCAACTCAATGGAAAAGCTTATTATTACCCAGCCACCTGAAGCTGAAATAATAACCACAAAAACATGATACAGCCTTTTATAACAGCAAGTTAGATTAAAAAATCCCCACAAATATTTAAGTACAGCTTCATTTTAACAGTAAAATTTAATTAGCAATCAAAAAACAGCTATCTCTTTGAATTTTCTACTACACTTACTCTCTTACCCATTCAGAATAAAGGAGGCCGTGTGAAAGAAATTTTTCATACAAACTATTTGAAGTTGATTACGTCAGTGACCTTCTGGGGTAACATTCTGCTGGTAGTGGTGATCACCGCTGTAACTTTCTTCCTGATCCGCAAAGTTATCTCGCTGCTGGAAAAACGGATAGGCTCGTGGGCGGAAGATCATGAAAATCGTGTGGCGCACCGCGTCTTTCTGGACGTGCTGAAAAGAACCCGGGTCACGCTGATTTTTATTGCTTCTTTTTTGTTCAGCCTGCAGTTTATCGTGCTGCCCGGCCAGGTCAGCGGCACCATCCCGCACGCCTGGTTCCTGGTGCTGGCGCTGCAAATCGCGCTGTGGCTGGATCAGGCCGTGCAGTCCTGGCTGCGCTATTCGCTGACCAATTTCGGCCCGGACTCGCACCGCAATCCTGTCACTACCATCATTCTTGGGCTGCTGTTCCGGGCGCTGGTCTGGTCGGTGATGATCCTGTCGATACTCGCCAATGCGGGCGTCAATATTACCGCGCTGGTGGCAAGCCTGGGCGTCGGCGGTATCGCCATCGCGCTCGCGGTACAGACGGTGCTGAGCGACCTTTTCGCCTCTCTTTCAATCGGTATTGATAAGCCTTTTGAGATCGGCGACTTTGTGGTGTTTAACGACGTGGCGGGCACTATCGAACATATCGGGCTGAAAACCACGCGCATCCGCAGCCTGAGCGGCGAGCAGATCGTCTGTGCCAACGCCATCCTGCTGCAGCAAACCATCCACAACTATAAAAGGATGCAGACGCGCCGTATCGTCTTCAGCTTTGGCGTGCCGCTGGCGACATCGGCCGAGCAGCTGCGCAAGATTGGCCCCATGATTGAAGAGGTGATCGGCCGCATTGATAAAACCCGCTTTGACCGCGCGCACCTGGCCTCTTTCGAGTCCGATCGCATTATGTTTGAGGTGGTACATATCCTGAAGTTTTCCGACTATAACCAGTACATGGATATTCAGCAGGAGATTAACCTGCGGATCAAAGAGTATCTGGAAGAGACAGGTATTGGCCTGGCCGGGCCGCACCGTTTTGTGACCTTTGAAAATTCGCTGCCGCAGGAGGAACAGCCTGCCTGAGGAAGATAGCCAGTACTGCCGGCTATTTTTGCCAGCAGGCGCGGCAAAAACCGTGCTCGCTGGCCGCGCGGCATCCTGACACCAGCCTGGCGATGGGTAACGCCGCTTTCAGTTAAAGAAGCGGCGTTGCCGGTTGCGTCTGATTAGCGAATATCATTAAACTTGGTTTCCTTTAGCACCGCCAGCGTTGCAGCATTGAATCTGGCTCATCCCCTGGACGATCCCATGCCCGTTAAACCCACAGCCGCGCTGTCACGCAGCGATCTCGCCGACCTGAACGCTTTTCGCATGGTGGAACGCCTGCGCAGCTTTACCAAAGCCGCCGTGGAGCTGGGCATTACTACCTCCGCGCTCAGTCACGCTATCCGCAATCTGGAAACGCGGCTGGGCGTGCGGCTGCTGAACCGCACCAGCCGCACCGTTGCCCCTACCGAAGCGGGCGCCAGCCTGGCGCGGCGGCTGAACGTCGGTTTTCAGGAGATCGGCGACGCGCTGGATGAGGTAAATCGCCTGCGCGATCGTCCGGCAGGCCGTCTGCGCCTGAATGTGCTGAGCGACGGTGCGCGACTGATTGTGGGCCGCTATCTGCCAAAGTTCCTCAGCAAGTATCCGGAGGTTGAGGTGGAAGTCTGCGTGGACGATCGCATGGTGGATATCGTGGCGGAAGGCTTCGACGCCGGTATCCGTTTTGGCGGCACCGTGCCGGAAGACTTAGTCGCCGTAAAGCTGGGCGCGGATCTGAAATGGGTTGCCGTCGCTGCGCCGCGCTATCTTTATCACCGCCCGCCGCTGCTGGAGCCTGAAGATCTTCGCGCGCATTCCTGTATCCGTATGCGCACCGGCCAGGGCGTGATCTATAAGTGGGAGTTTCGTCAGGGCAACGACTACCGCGTGATCGACGTGCCGGGACAAATTTGCGTCAGCGAAACCACGCTGGCGCTGGAGCTGGCGCTTGCCGGAACGGGTATCGCTTACTGTCTGGAAGACCGCGTAAAAGAGCCGTTGCTGAACGGCGCTCTGCACGTGGTATTGCCCGACTGGTCGCCCGTCGAACCTGCGCTATGCCTCTACTATCCGGGCCATCGGCGCGTGCCGCAGGGCCTGCGCGAACTGATTGCCCTGCTGCGCGAAGAAATAGCGGCAGAAGCACGGCGGGCGCCGCGCCAGATGACCTCAGGCGCTGTCGCCTGATGGCGCTCCGGCGACGGGCCGTCCGCTTTTTCCTGCCGGCGTCGTCCGCTATAGTAATCCTTCGCCAGCCCGTTTCGTCCCGCCAGTCATGGAGCGATCATGAGTAACCCGTCCCGTAAACGTCCGCTGAAGCTCAGCACCTCCGTCAGCCTGATGGTCGGCGCGGTGCTCGCCGTGGTTTTGCTGATCGTTCATCTGTTCTATTTTTTCCAGATAAGCCATATCACCCGCACCGGCGTTAAGGATAAAGCGCTGGCGGTGGCGCGTACCCTGGCCGATTCTGCCGAAGTACAGCGCGGCCTGCTGCTGCCCGCCGATCGCAACATTATTCAGCCGCTTACTCAGGCGGTACAGGAAAGCAACCATTTGCTGTTTGTCGTGGTCACCGATATGCGCGGTATCCGCTATTCTCACCCTGATAAAACCGCCATCAACCGCCCTTTCATCGGCGAGGATTTGCAGCCGGCGCTGGCGGGTAAGGAAAACGTGTCGATCAATCGCGGCCAGCTGGCGCAGGCGCTACGCGTATTTACGCCGATTTACGACGCCCGGCAGCGGCAGATTGGCGTGGTGGCGGTAGGTATCTCGTTGAGCGAGGTCGCGCAGCAGATCGCGCGTACCCGCTGGTCGGTACTGTGGACGGCACTGTTCGGCGTGCTGGCGGGCGCTATCGGCACCTGGTGCCTGGTGCGGGCCTCCCGCCGCGTGCTCTCCGGTCTGGAGCCTTACGAGATTTCGATGCTGTATGAGCAGCGCCAGGCGATGCTGCAATCGATTAAGGAAGGCGTTATTGCGGTGGACGATCGCGTACAGGTCACGCTGATCAACCGCGCCGCGCAGCAGCTTTTTACCGAAGCGCGCCATCCGCAGGACGAAGCGCCCGGCCCGCTCATCGCCAACCTGCGCGAAGTGGTGCAAAGCGGCGTGCCGCAGCGCGACAGAGAGCTGCATTTCAAGGGGCGCGTGCTGCTCAGCAATACCATGCCGGTGCGCAGCAAGGGCATGATTATCGGCGCGGTCTGTACCTTCAGGGATAAAACCGAGGTCAGCCAGCTGGTGCAGCGGCTGGACGGCCTGGTCAACTATGTTGACGCGCTACGCGAGCGCTCGCATGAATTTATGAACAAGCTGCATGTGATCCTCGGCCTGCTGCATATGAAAAACTACCAGCAGCTGGAAAGCTATATCCTGAAAACCGCCAACGGCTATCAGACAGAGATTGGCTCGCTGCTGATGAAAATTAAATCGCCGGTGATTGCGGGCTTTCTGTTAAGCAAGATCGAACGCGCGACCGATCGTGGCCACCGGCTGATCGTCAGCGAGGACAGCCTGCTGCCGGACTGCGGCAGCGAAACGCAGTCCGCCGCGCTGATCACCATTCTGGGTAACCTGATTGAGAACGCGCTGGAGGCCGCAGACGGCCAGCCCGGCGGCGAAATCAGCGTGCTGCTGCACTATCAGAACGGCTGGCTGGCCTGCGAGGTCAGCGATGACGGGCCGGGCATCCCGGAACCAGATGCTATCTTTGAGAAAGGCGTTTCCAGCAAAGGAGACGATCGGGGCATGGGCTTGTTCCTCGTCAAACAACAAACCGAAAGCCTTGGCGGAAAAATTATTGTAGAGTCCGAACCCGGCGTTTATACGCAATTTTTAGTCCAACTGCCCTGGGATAGAGGAAACAAAAGCGCATGATTAACGTGTTAGTCGTCGATGATGACGCCATGGTCGCCGAGTTGAACCGCTGCTATATCGGCCAGCTGGAAGGATTTCACTGCGTGGGCATAGCCTCGACCCTGCAACAGGCAAAGGAGATGGCGCTGCATGGCGGCATTGATTTGATCCTGCTGGATATCTATTTGCAGCAGGAGAGCGGGCTGGATCTGCTGCCCGCGCTGCGCCAGGCGAAGCAGGCGGTGGATGTAATTGTGATCTCTTCCGCCGCCGATGCCGATACCGTCAGGCAATCGCTGCACTACGGCGTGGTGGACTATCTGATCAAGCCTTTCCAGTTCTCGCGTTTTGAAGAGGCGCTGACCGGCTGGCGTCGCCGCAAGACGCTGATGGACAGCCAGCCCTGGTATCAGCAGGCCGATGTGGATCGGCTGCTCCACGGCGACAGGGATGCGCCAGCCGAAGGCAAACGCCTGCCGAAAGGCCTGACGCCGCAGACGCTGCGCACGCTCTGCCAGTGGATTGACGCGCATCCGGCGGAAGAGTTCTCTACCGACGAGCTGGCCGCAGCGGTCAACATCTCCCGCGTCTCCTGCCGCAAATACCTGATCTGGCTGGCGCAGTGCCATATACTCTTTACCAGCATCCACTATGGCGCAACCGGCAGGCCGGTCTACCGCTATCGGCTACAGGCCGAATACAGCGAGCTGCTTAAACAGTACTGTCAATAACCCGCCAGCGCTCGTCCAGCAGCCGGAAAGGCTGTTGGGTTGCCAGCACCACCTGCTGCTCTCGCGTTACGAAAATGGCCTCGATCTGCGGATAATCCTTCAGGAAAACAAGGCTCTGTTCTACGCCCAGGCCATACAGCAGCGTGGTAAAAATATCGCCGTCGAGCGAACGGTCAGAAATGACCGTTACGCCGAGCAGCTCGTTGTCCAGCGGATAACCGGTTTGCGGATTGAGGATATGGTGATAGAGGCGGCCGTTCAGCTCGAAGTAGCGCTCATACACGCCCGACGTCACCACCGATTTATTGCTGACGGCGACGCTGCCGATCAGCGCGCCCGGCTCGCCAAAAGGCAGCTGCACGCCTATCGCCCATGCCGTTTCGCCTGCGGGTGCATCAAGCGTTTGCAGATTGCCGCCAAGATTGATCAGCCCGCAGAAGCAGCCGCGCTGATGCAGAAAATCCCTGACCACGTCGGCGATATAGCCTTTGGCTATCGCGCCCAGGTCGATCTCCATGCCGGGCTGCGGCAGAAACACCGTCTGCTGCTGCTCGTCCAGCTGCACGCGGGCGGGATCGGTTAATGCCAGCAGCGCCTGTAGCTCGTGCGCGGGCGGCACGCTGTCGCCCTGAAAACCGATTTTCCAGCGCTTGACCAGCGGCCCGATAGCGAAGTTGAAACAGCTTCCGGCCAGCAGGCTCACTTCCCTGGCGCGTTTGATCAGCGCAAACACCGGCGCGCTGACCGCAACGGGATGGCTGCCCGCCGCCGCGTTCACCGCCATCAGCTGCGAACCGGCACGATTCACGGTAAACAGATTTTCCTGCTGGCGGATCAGGCGGAACACGTCGCCCGCCAGCTTTTCGTCGTGCTCCGCCAGCTTCAGCAGGATGGGCGAGCCCATCAGCACCGCAGAGTAAGCGTAAAGTCGCGCGTCAGCTGGCATCATGGCTCTCCGGTGTGTTAATGATGCAGGGCGAAATCAGCCGCGTGACGTCCGGCCAGCGTGCCGAAGATAATGATATCGGCAATAGCGTTGCCGCCGATACGGTTACCGCCGTGAATGCCGCCGACGACTTCACCCGCCGCCCATGCCCCGGCAATAACCTGCTGCTGCTCATCCAGCACGGCGGTATCGCTGTTGATGGTGACGCCGCCCATCGTATGGTGCACGCCGGGCGCGATGCGGATGGCGTAAAACGGCCCCTGGTTCAGCGGATGGCGCATCGCGGTCTGACGACCGAAATCCTCATCCTGCTGGCGCTCGACAAACAGGTTGTAGCGCTCCAGCGTCGCCAGCAGCGCGTGCAGATCCATATTGAGCTTGATCGCCAGCTCCTGCGGCGAAGACGCGCTGACCACAAAGCCTTTGGCAAGGTATTCGTCGGCCGCCTTGTTGTTCAGCCTGACCTGTTCGTCAAAAATCACCCAGGCGCTTTTCTCCGGCAGCGCGATAATATCCGCCGACACTTTATCGCGGGTCGCCATCTCGTTGCAGAAACGGTGTCCAGCCTGGCTGACCAGAATGGCGCCGCCGCCGCGAATCGATTCGGAGATCAGATAGGAGGTGGTTTGCTCTACCGTTGGATGGATTTGGATTTCGCCCATATCCACCGTGCCCGCGCCAAGTTTTTGCAGCAGCGCGATACCGCTGCCGGTCGCGCCCTTATGGTTAGTGGTGACAAAGCCGTCCAGCTCCGGCCGGTAATGGGTGACCATCTCGCGGTTGGCGCTGAAGCCGCCGGTGGCAACGATGACGCTGCGGGCGTTAAGAATGCGGCTGTCATAATATTCATCGACCACCTTCACGCCGCTGACCCTGCCGTCGGTATAAATGATCTCTTCCACCGAGGTTTCCAGCAGCACCTCGATATTGCGCTGGTTAATGTTTTTCACCAGGCCGCTGATCAGAAAGCCCCCTACTGCCGAGCGGTCTGCCGGACGATGGGTGCGGTCGATGCTCATGCCGCCGGTGATGGTGATATCGTTCAGCTCAATGCCTTTCGCCGCCAGCCATTCGATAGCCTCAGGCGCCAGCTCCACAAACTCTTTCAACAGCACGGGATTGTTTTTGAAATGGCCGCCTTTCAGGGTTTCTTCATAGAACAGCGTTTTGCTGTCCTTGATGCCTTTCAGCTTCTGGAAGCGCGTTTCCGCCGCGTTCATGCCTACCGAGGCCTTGATGGTATTGCCGCCGATGGTCGGCATTTTTTCGATAATGGCCACGCGCGCGCCTTCGTCATGCGCCTGGATAGCCGCCGCCAGGCCCGCGCCGCCGCTGCCGATAACCACCACGTCGTAGTTTTGCGGCGCCTGCGGATTGCCGCCCTCTTCTATTACATGCTCTTTGCTGGAGGTAGCGAGCGCCCGCGAAACCGCTTTTTTCAGGGCTTCACTTTGGGTGGTGGCGCCGGTAATCGCATCCACATGCGGGCTGTTAGCAACCAGAATGCGGTTGCGCAGGCTTTCGAAAGTGGTGGTGAAATCGACGTCGAGCGTATCGTCCGGCACCAGCGTGATATCGGTAATGCGATCGGTATCCAGCGCGACGTTGATTTTTAGCTTCAGCGCCTCCGCCTCGACTTTTTCCTGATAAACGCCCGCTTTATATTTGCGGCCGGTCGCGCTCATATCGCGGATCATCGCATCCACCAGCGAGAAGCGCCACAGCGGCTCGGGGATTTTCAGCGCCTCGCGCCGGTTGCTGTCGATATAGAGTTCCAGATGGTCGTTGTGAATAATGCGATCGGCCCAGTCAGGATAGGCGATGCAGGCTTTGCCGATTGCCACCAGATCGAAACCGTGCTCCAGCCCGCTTTCGGCATCGGCTTTATTCACCACGCCGCCGACGCCGATCACCGGAATTTTTGCCAGCGTTTCGGAGCGCATAGCGCGGAATTTGGTAATCAGCGGCGTGGGATCCTGGGTGTCGACGATAGAAGGCCGCAGCAGCTGCCCTACGGAAAAATGCACGTAGTCCAGCCCGCGCTCGGCGAGTTTTTCCAGCAGATACATCGTGTCGTCAAAGCGAATACCGGGGACTTCCAGCTCTTCCGGCGAGAAACGATAGCCGATGATAAAGGTATCGTCCGCGAAGCGTTCGGCCATTTTATGCGTGATATCCAGCACCGCCAGCGGGAAGCGCGTGCGGTTATCGCGGCTGCCGCCCCACTGGTCGTCGCGCTGGTTGGAATTGGGCGAATAGAACTGCTGGATCAGGTAAGTGTTCGCGCCGTGCAGCTCCACGCCGTCGAAGCCGGCCTTGATGGCGCGGTTCACCGCGTCACCGAATTTGGTGATCATCACCTCAACTTCTTCGCCGGTCAGCGCCTGCGGCGTGGTGGCGCCTTCACGCGGCGCGGCGATGGCGCTGGGTGCAACCGGCGTTCTGCCGCCGATTAGCTCCGGCTCCACCATCCTGCCGCCGTGATAAATTTGCAGAATAGCCTGCGAGCCTTTGGATTTGATCGCGCTTGCTATCCGCGCCAGGCCCGCGATTTTGTTATCGCTGTCAATGCCTATCGCGCCGGGAAATGCCGGCCCTTTGGGATCAATAAAACAGCACTCCACGATCACCGCGCCCAGGCTGCCGGCACGTTCGCGATAATACTCTACCAGTTCACTGGTGACGGTGCCGTCGTAGAATCCCGTACAGGTGGTCATTGGCGCCATTACCAGACGGTTTTTTAATACGGCGCCATTCGGCAGCGTCAGCGGATTAAGGATCGGGGTGAGCGTGTTCATTATTATCGACTCCAAAATTTAAATTTTTGAACCGTGTTACATAAGAAACATCTTCGCTTAATTAACGGGTTCTGCTTTATGCAATAAATATATCAATTCTGGATTTATTAAATCGGTTAATTTAGTTATTAAACTTTTTAAATTACCAGAAACAATTACCGCATTATGTCACGCCGCCACCGCTCTGATTGTTACTCATTAGTTAACTAAAAGCAAATTCCAATTGCCACCTAAAAATAAAACCAATAAAATCAATACACTAAAAATAGTACCAGCTATTTCAGGAAATAAAAACGTAACAGTAAACTGCTCTACACGTAACAATTTTGGGAAGACAATCAGGGAAAATGCATTTTCCAAAAAAAAGAACAAAATGGCTGGAAATATTTATTGATCCAGATCAATATTATTATTCAGGGCGACCTGCATTATCTTCACAGTTCCTTAATAGTATGTTAAAAACATGTTTAAAAAGGTCATCCTGTCACCAGGGTCGCGGTAAATAAGCCCGTTTAAAAAGGGCGTAGCCATTAACCGGGACATATCTCTTTTATTACTGTTAACTTGCAGATCAACACTATGAAAACAAAATCAACGTCGAGTGGATCGCCCGCCTCACCGGGAACCAAAAAACGTCTTGTTATGCTTTTTCTGCCCGTGCTGGTCACGGTGCTGCTGCTGCTGACGCCGGTCCCCGGCGGGCTGGAGCCTTACGCCTGGCGCTTCTTCGCGGTGTTCGTCGGCGTCATCGTTGGCCTGATCTTCGAACCGTTGCCCGGTGCGGTGATCGGCCTGACCGGGGTGGTGGTCATTGCCCTGTTCAGCCACTGGCTGCTGTTCAGTCCGGCCGAGCTGGCCGACCCCAAATTCCAGGCCGCCACGCAGTCCTTTAAATGGGCGGTCAGCGGGTTCGGCAACTCTACGGTCTGGCTGATTTTCGGCGCGTTTATGTTCGCTGCGGGTTATGACAAGACGCAGTTTGGCCGCCGTCTGGCGCTGATCCTGGTGAAGTATCTGGGGCGACGCAGCCTGACGCTGGGCTACGCCATTACCTTCGCCGATCTGCTGCTGGCGCCTTTTACCCCGTCCAACACGGCGCGCAGCGGCGGGACTATCTACCCGATTATTGCTAACCTGCCGCCGCTGTACGGTTCCAAACCCAACGATCCCAGCGCGCGCAAAATTGGTTCTTATTTAATGTGGGTGGCGATCACCGCAGCCTGTATTACCAGCTCGATGTTCCTGTCGGCGCTCGCGCCTAACCTGCTGGCGCTGGCGCTGGTGAAAAGCATCGTGGGCTTCGATATCTCATGGGGGAACTGGTTCCTCGCCTTCCTGCCACTGGGCCTGCTGCTGATCTTAACCATGCCTTTACTGGCCTACTGGTTCTATCCGCCGGAAGTGAAGATCAACGACGAGGTGCCGCGCTGGGCAAAAAGCGAGCTGGAAAAACTGGGCAAGCTGTCGCGCAACGAAATGCTGCTGCTGCTGTTTGTCTGCTGCGCGCTGCTGATGTGGATTTTCGCCACCAGCTGGATTGAACCGGCCATGGCGGCGCTGCTGGTCGTGGTGCTGATGCTGTGGACGGGCGTGCTGAACTGGAACGATATTACCAGCAATAAACCGGCCTGGAACACCTTCGCCTGGTTCGCCACGCTGGTGGCGTTGGCGGATGGCCTGGCGCGCGTCGGCTTTATTGCCTGGCTGGGCAAAGAAGGCGGCCAGCTGCTGACCGGCATCGATCCGCAAGTGGCGGCCGTGATGCTGCTGGTGGCCTTCTTCCTGCTGCACTACCTTTTTGCCAGCACCACCGCTCATACCACCGCGCTGCTGCCGGCCATGCTGACCATCGCTGCCGCCATTCCGGGCATCAATATGCCGGTCTACTGCCTGATGATGGTGACCTCGCTCGGCGTGATGGGGATTATTACCCCATACGGCACCGGCCCCAGCCCAATCTACTACGGCAGCGGCTATCTGCCGACCAAAGACTACTGGCGGCTTGGCACTATTTTCGGCGCGATTTTCCTCGGCGGCATGATGCTGATTGCCTATCCGTGGATGGTCATGATGTTCTGACCGTAAAAAAACCCAGGCTGACGGGCCTTTTCCGGCCCCGGCCTCTTTCCTTGCCGTGGCGCACGCTACGGCTTACCAGGTGAGCAAAATGTCAAACAAACCTTTCGTCTATCAGAACCCTTTTCCTCTCGCCCCTGACGAAACCGAATACTATCTGCTGAGCAGCGATCACGTTTCCGTCAGCGAATTCGCCGGTCAGGAAGTGCTGAAAGTCGAGCCGGAAGCGCTGACTTTGCTGGCGCAGCAGGCGTTTCACGATGCCGCTTTTATGCTGCGTCCCGCACATCAGCGCCAGGTCGCCGCTATTCTGAGCGATCCGGAGGCCAGCGAGAACGACAAGTATGTGGCGCTGCAATTTTTAAGAAACTCCGAGATCGCGGCGAAAGGCGTGCTGCCAACCTGCCAGGATACCGGCACGGCCATTATTATGGGCAAAAAAGGCCAGCGCGTCTGGACCGGCGGCGGCGATGAAGCGGCGCTGTCGCAGGGCGTTTACAACACCTACAGCCAGGATAATCTGCGCTACTCGCAGAACGTCGCGCTGGATATGTATCGCGAGATTAATACCGGTACTAACCTGCCTGCGCAGATCGATCTCTACAGCGTGGACGGCGATGAGTATAAATTTCTCTGCATGGCTAAAGGCGGCGGCTCCGCCAACAAAACCTACCTGTGGCAGGAGACGCGCGCTCTGCTCAACCCCGGCAGGCTGGAAGCCTGGCTGACCGAGAAAATGCGCACGTTGGGCACGGCGGCCTGCCCGCCTTACCATATCGCCTTTGTGATCGGCGGCACCTCGGCCGAAAGCACCCTGAAAACGGTCAAGCTGGCCTCAACGCACTACTATGACGGCCTGCCGTTTGAAGGCAATGAGCATGGCCAGGCGTTCCGCGATCGCGAGCTGGAGCAGGCGCTGCTGGCGGCCGCGCAGAAGCTGGGGCTGGGCGCCCAGTTCGGCGGCAAATACTTCGCCCACGATATTCGGGTGATCCGCCTGCCGCGCCACGGCGCTTCCTGCCCGGTCGGCATGGGCGTTTCCTGCTCCGCCGACCGCAATATCAAAGCGAAAATCAACCGCGATGGCATCTGGATTGAAAAGCTGGAGGATAATCCGGGACGCTATATTCCGGCCGAACTGCGCCAGCAGGGTGAAGGCGAGGTGCATCAGATTAACCTCAACCGGCCGATGGAAGAGGTGCTGGCGCAGCTGTCGCGCTTCCCGGTTTCCACCCGGCTTTCGCTGAGCGGTACCATTATCGTAGCGCGCGATATCGCCCATGCGAAGTTCGCCGAACGGCTGGAAAGAGGCGAAGGTTTACCGCAGTACCTGAAAGATCACCCCGTTTACTACGCCGGCCCGGCCAAAACCCCCGAAGGCTATGCTTCCGGCTCGCTTGGCCCGACGACCGCCGGACGAATGGATTCTTATGTCGATCGTTTACAGGCCAACGGCGGCAGCCTGATTATGCTGGCGAAAGGCAACCGCAGCCAGCAGGTGACCGATGCCTGTCGCGAACACGGTGGCTTTTACCTGGGCAGTATCGGCGGCCCGGCGGCGGTGCTGGCGCAGCAGAGTATCAAGAGCCTGGAGTGCGTGGAATACCCGGAACTGGGTATGGAAGCAGTGTGGAAGATTGAGGTGGAAAACTTCCCGGCGTTTATCCTGGTCGATGATAAAGGCAACGACTTTTTCACGCTGATTGCGCAAAATCAGTGCGGTAAATGCGCTAAATAATCAGCGGCCCCTTTATCGAATAAAGGAGCCAGCCATAAGCGCGCCAGATAACGGCTGCTGGCGCGCTAATACAACGACAGTGCCCTGCCCGTTACATGCCCTGTAAATTCGCTTCTTATCCACCCTGTTTATTTGCTGGCGCTGCTTACCCCCTGTAAAAATAACCTACGCCCCATCTCTGGGGGAAACAGAAGCGCGCAGTAAAAATGAACCTGATAAAATACCACAGGGTTATTTTTGAAAAACGACTGGTAAAACAAGCGGGTCTTGTTACGAGCCTGGCTATAACGATGAAAAGCTCCGTTAAGAAACAGAACACATATTCCGCCCATCTTCTTTATACTATTTCAGGAAAACGTCATTCGTTTAAAAAGAAGCGCGCAGGCTATTATTTATTATTCTCCGAAGCGTCTTTACTGGCAGACTGAAGAATAAGCGCGTAGCGCGCCAGCAGCTGTTTTAAGCGATTCTCTATTTTCCCTCTTAATACCGGCGATAGCGGATTCGACTCAAGCTGACGCAACAGCTCCTCTGCGGGCTGCATCGCTTCCAGAGGCTGCCGAAGAGTGACCAGCTGAGCCTCGAATTCCGTATAGGTAAGACAGCCAGCGCGCTGCTCCTCCGGCACCTTCACCAGCGCCAGCATTTTTTTTAATCTCAACCGTGCCGTATGCCACAGCACCAGCTGCTCCCTGGGCAGCGCGGCCAGCATAACGGCCTCCTGCCAGTTTTTATCCTGGCCGCCCAGCTCTGGCGTAACCTGGCGGGCCAGCAGAGCAATCCGCTGCGCTTTATCCGGCTCGGGCTGCATCAGCTGCAAAGCCCACGAGCCTAAAGCGCACAGCAGGCAGGCGACAACCATGCCGGCAAAAAAGCCCCGGCTACGCTCCCAAAAACTAAAACTGACCGTGAGCGCGCCAGAGCTGGTCATATCACCCGGCACGTAAACCAGCGGCGTGAACTCATCGCTACGGCCAGCCCGCGCCAGGGTCGCCCTCGTCAGCATGGTCCGGTCAGTTTTGAGCTGGCGTTCCGGCACGGTAAGCTGCGCTATAAGCTCGCTGATTTGGATATTCAGGCGATCAAGCTGGCTCAGATGCTTGTAGGCCAGCACCTCAAGCGTGTTGACATTTTGTTCCAGCTGCGCCTGCAGTCGGTAAAGCAGATCGAGATCGCTCGCTTCCGGCTGAAGCTCCTTAAGCCGTTGTTGCATCCCGGCGCTCAGCCAGGTCACAATCGCCAGCCGGGCGGAAAGCGGCTGCGGCCAGAGCGTCGGCCACTGATGTTTCATCATTGCCGTAATGATTTCAAACCCTTCGCACAATCCCGGCAGCCCGGCGCTGTGCGCCCTGGCCAGCGTATACCAGGCCACGCTTTGCAAATCCATGCCGTTCGCCCGAAAAAGCGCGATCGCGAGCGCCTCCACGCGCTGCCAGTCCGGGCCTGACTCGCCAGGCTGATTGAGCAAGGCGATTTCCTGCCGCAGGGCGGAAAATTCCGCCAGCGCGCGAGGATCGCCGCCTGTCTGCAAAATATTGTCGCCGTGTGTTGTCATGCCGGTTGTTCCTTTTTTCCAATAATTCTGTCAATCCCTGAATGGACCTCAAGCGTTTGCGTCAATATACTTTCCCACGTCACGATAAAAAATTTTCCTCAGGACAGAGGATAAAACCGTGATGTCATCCTAAAGTCACCTGTAATATATTAACCATAATAGTGATTTGCAAAAGTAATTTATCGTTCCTCGTTGCAATGAGGATGCTTCTTCACAAAACAGGCGGCTTTTATTTTCATTATTTCACCATCCGACCTTTTTCAGTAACATAAAGCGGCGGCTTGTTGGCAAGCGTAGCAAACAGCTCGCTAAACAATTATCGAAAAAAGATCCTTCATAAAACCACCGTTCCAGTTAGCGGGTTGTTTTTTACGGACGGCCGCTGATATCAGATGGCTTTCAGGAAGCTATTAGCCGCCGCATCCTGAATAAGCCATTTTTACTTTATTTGCTTAATAGATTTGATTAAATATTTCCAGTTTGTACCCCTTTTCTTTCATGCGCCGTTGATAAAAAGCCTGGTGCATCACATTTCGCGGCACCGGCCCGGGCGAACTCCGGAATTTCGTCTAAAGTTTGTTTCAGGGTCAATAACTTACAGCTATTCGATTGGGATAGGGAGAACGACTAATGCAGAAAGTTGAAAAACGTCAATGGAAAACCGTGCTGTCGCTGCCGTTGCTGATTGCCGCGCTGACGCAGGCCGGCTTCGCCGCTGCCGCCGATGGGCAGCCGCAGCCGCCTGATATGACGCTGGGGCCGCTGTTTAAGGCGGTGCAGGCCGCTAAACTGTTTCCCGATCAAAAGACCTTCGCAGACGCCCTGCCGAAAACCAGTCCCAGCCTGATCCTGGCAGACTGGCAGATGCAGAGAAAACAGCGCAATTTCGACCTGCGCCGATTTGTGAATACTAACTTCACGCTGCCCACCAACGGCCCGGCCTACGTGCCGCCTGCCGGACAGAGCCTGCGTGAACATATCGACGGGCTGTGGCCGGTACTGACCCGTAACGCCACGCCGGTTAACCAGTGGGATTCTCTGCTGGCGTTGCCCAAGCCTTACGTCGTGCCGGGCGGCCGCTTCCGGGAGATTTACTATTGGGACAGCTATTTCACGATGCTTGGCCTGGCGGAAAGCGGCCACTGGGATCGCGTGCAGGATATGGTGGATAACTTCGCCTCGCTGCTGGATAAATATGGCCATATCCCTAACGGCAACCGCAGCTATTATCTCAGCCGCTCGCAGCCGCCTTTCTTCAGCCTGATGGTCGACCTGCTGGCGACGCATAAAGGCGACAGCGTCTATCGTCAGTACCTGCCGGAGCTGCAGAAAGAGTATGACTACTGGATGAACGGCGCTGACCACCTCAAAGCGGGCGAAGCCAGCAAGCGGCTGGTGAAGCTGAAAGACGGCGCGCTGCTGAACCGCTATTGGGACGCCCGTGACGTGCCGCGTACCGAATCTTATATGGACGACATCGCGACGGTGGAAAAAGCTAAAGGACGCGATAAGGGCGAGCTTTATCGCGATCTTCGCTCGGGCGCGGCCTCCGGCTGGGATTTCAGCTCACGCTGGTTCGCTAAGCCGGACGATATCTCCTCGATTCAAACCACCGCTATTTTGCCGGTCGATCTGAACTCGCTGATGTTTCATCTGGAAAAAACGCTGGCGCGCGCCAATAAAGAGGCCGGTCAGGCGGACGCCAGCGAGCGCTTTGCGCAGCGGGCCGAACAGCGCCAGCAGGCGATTAACCGCTATTTCTGGGATGAAAAACAGGGCTGGTACGCCGACTATGACTGGAAGATGGCGCAAGTTCGTCCGCAGCTGACGGCCGCGACGCTGTTCCCGCTTTATCTCAAGGCGGCAACGGCGGATCAGGCCAACCGCACGGCGACGGCGGTCCAGGCGCAGCTGGTGAAGGAAGGCGGCCTGGTAACAACCAACGTCAACAACGGCCAGCAGTGGGATGCGCCAAACGGCTGGGCGCCGTTGCAGTGGGCAGCCGTGGAAGGGCTGAACAACTACGGCAAGCAGACGCTGGCGAAAGATATCGGCATGCGCTTTTTGAAAAACGTGCAGACCACCTATGACAAAGAGCACAAGCTGGTCGAAAAATATGTGGTGGAAGGCAATAACCTGGGCGGCGGCGGCGGCGGTGAATACCCGCTACAGGACGGCTTCGGCTGGACCAACGGCGTCACGCTGAAGTTAATGGATCTCTACTGCCCGAAAGGGGTGGTATGTAATAACGTCGGCGATATCACTAAAGGCCAGTAAGCCTTTCTTCAGGCGGTCCAGGATCGCCTGATTTCTTCCTGCTTGTTTCTCTCCCTTCGTTGCTTACCAGAAAATCACGCACGCTTGCCTGATTCCTCCTGCTTATTTTTCCCCTTCACGCCGTTTATCAGAAAAATCACGGATTGTACGCCGTAGTTGTAAAGATAATAATTATCATTAAGATTGTCATACTCTTTACACTTTTGCTGCCAGCCGTTAACAAGTCCGGCAGCGCTTTCTGTTTGAACTCTGAAAGGGAAGAAGCATGGTTTTCGCTCAAAAACGCCTGCTGTTCTGTACTACGCTGTTTGTCTCGCCCGTTGCCCTTTGCGCCGCCGATACGCTGGTCGTTACCGCCGCTCCTGCCGAAACGGCCACTACGCCGACCTCCGGCTATAACGCCACCACCAGCCAGGGCGCAATGAAAACCGACCGGCCGCTGGCGCTTACCGCGCAGGCCGTTTCCGTTGTCACCCGACAGCAGATGGAGGATCAGGGCGCAACCGACGTCAACCAGGCGCTGAGCTATACCGCCGGTGCTTTTACGAATTTTGCCGGCGCAGCCAGCCGCTACGATACCGTTTCGCTGCGCGGCTTCCACGGCGGCGACGTGGATAATATCTTCCTGGACGGCTTGCGGCTGATGAGCGATCCCGGCAGCTACAATATACTGCAGGTCGATCCCTGGTTTCTGGAACGTATCGACGTAATTAAAGGCCCCTCATCGGCGCTTTACGGTCAAACGGTGCCCGGCGGGCTGGTGATGGAAAGTTCGAAGCGTCCGCAGTTCAGCCAGCAGGGCCATTTCCGCGCCTCGGCGGGCAACCATAACAGCACCAGCACCGCCTTTGATTATACCGACGCCATTAACGAACAGTGGGCATTCCGGCTGACCGGCCTTAGCCGCCACAGCGATACGCAATACGATCATACGCGCGAAGAGAAATACGCCCTTTCCCCTTCCCTGCTCTGGCAGCCGGATGAAGATACCTCTCTGCTGCTGCGCGCTTATCTACAGAAGGATCCTTCCGGTGGCTATCACGGCGCGGTGCCCGGCGACGGCAGTATTACTGAACATAACGGACGCAAGCTGAGTACCGGCTTTTACGATGGCGACAGTTCTCTGGATCAATTTAAACGGCGCGAGCAGATTTACAGCTATGAATTTGCCCATCGCTTTAACGATACCTGGGCTTTCCGCTCCAACGCCAGCTACGCCCATTCCAATGTCGATCTCGATCAGGTTTACCAAATTGGCTGGGATACGGCTGACGCGGATCGGCTGAACCGCTATTACTCCGGCTCCCGCTCGTCACTCGATGCCTTTGCGCTGGATAATCAGCTGGAGGCGGATTTCGCCACGGGCGAGCTGGCACACAAAGTCGTGCTGGGCGCGGAGTACCATCAGTATAAAAACGATCTTTACGAAGCCAGCGGCAACGCCAGCCAGCTGAACGCGCGCACGGGTGAAGCGCTGGGGCCGCAGCCGGATTACGATTTTTCCCGCTCGCAGCGCCGCTACTATCAGACCGGCGTTTATTTGCAGGACGAGATGAGCTGGCAGCAGTGGCATCTGGATCTGTCCGGGCGCTATGACCGTATCGTATCGCAAACGGAGAACGATGCGACGGCAGACAAGCATCGCCGCCAGGACGATCATCTCAGCGGGCGCGCCGCGCTGCTTTACGCCTTTGCCAACGGCGTTTCGCCTTACGTCAGCTACAGCCAGGCGATTACGCCGCAGTCCCTTTCCGACATTAACGGCAATCTGCTGCAGCCGACGACCTCGGAGCAGTATGAAACCGGCGTGAAATATCAGCCGCCGGGCACCTCGGATCTCTATAGCGCGGCAGTGTACGATTTAACGCAGAAAGATGTGGGCAACCGCGTGGTTAAGGAATCCTATTACGACCCGGCAGGCAAAGTGCATTCGCAGGGGCTGGAGCTGGAAGCCCATCACCAGTGGACGCCGCGCCTGAGCACGCTGGCCAGCTACACGCTTAATCACGTCCGTTATAAGGATGCCGTGGACGGCAACGACGGCCACACGCCTTATGTGACGCCAAATTCGATGGCTTCTTTCTGGGGTAAATATCAGTTTGCGTGGGGCGTCAGCGCGGGCGCGGGCGTACGCTATATCGGCAAGCAGTGGGCAGACAATGAAAACACCACGCGCCTGCCCTCCGTCACGCTGTTTGACGCTTCGGTACGGGCCGATCTTGGCGTCTGGAACCCCAGCCTGAAAGGCGCGTTTGTGCAGCTTAACGCGACTAACCTCACCGACCGTCACTACGTCGCGGCCTGCTACGGCAC
Organism: Erwinia sp. PsM31; assembly: GCF_030433775.1. Classification (NCBI taxonomy): domain Bacteria; kingdom Pseudomonadati; phylum Pseudomonadota; class Gammaproteobacteria; order Enterobacterales; family Erwiniaceae; genus Erwinia; species Erwinia sp. PsM31. The sequence goes on along the minus strand of NZ_JARUWZ010000008.1, from coordinate 43,427 downwards.
GGGCTACTGCTACTGGGGAGCGGAACGTTCGGTGATGGCCACCGTCGGCTACGATTTCTGAGGCAGATAAGAAAAACCCCACGCCGGAGCGTGGGGTTTCTCAGTAAGCTTTACCGCTGCGCGATTAGCTTCTGACTTTACGGTAGATCCACAGCACAACGATGGCGCCAATGACCGCCACGATAAAGCTGCCGAAGTTGAAGCCGTCTACCTTGCCGAAACCGAACAGCGTACTGATCCAGCCGCCGACCACGGCGCCGACTACGCCCAGGATCACGGTGATAATAATACCGCCACCATCTTTACCCGGCATAACCCACTTAGCGATGATACCGGCAATCAGACCGAAAATGATCCATGACAAAATTCCCATTTACTGCTCCTTTGCTTGTACTGATTAGACGGCATAAGTATAGGCAAGATTTCTAACTCTGTGATTTAAAGCCAAACTTTTTGCAATTTTTTTTTCGGACCGGCTAAAGCGTCACGCGCCGATGCCGATAATTTGACGTAACACCGCCAGGTGCGGGTTTGCTGACACCCAATCGGAGTAGGACGTGAAAGAAGAAGAAAAAGAACAATATCTCAAGCGTGGCCCGCTCGCCGTGCTTGCCGTATTAAAAAATCTGCTGAAAAATCAGACGCCTGTTCTGGTTTCCCATGCAAGGGGCCAGTTTATTACGCGGCTGCTGTATGCGGATAAAGAGCGTCTGATCGTCGACTACGGCAGCAATGAGTATGAAAACCAGCTGGCGCTGGAAATGAATGAACTGCATCTGGCCGCAGAAACCTACGGCGCAAAAGTCGAGTTTACGCTTAACGCCCTTGAAAACGACAGTCATGAAGGCCTGCCTGCCTTTGGCGCCGGGCTGCCCGACGAACTGTTGATGATCCAACGACGTGAGTTCTTTCGCGTGGCCGTCCCGCTTGACCCCATTTTTTACTGCTATGTCAAATGGCCGGACGGCAGCGGCCAGGGCCGGATGCGAGTCCAGGATCTCTCGCTGGGCGGTATCGGCGTGTTAAGCGATTCTCCCATTCCGGAAAGCCTGGAGGGTGGCGAAATCTTTAAGAAAGTGTGTGTTGAACTGGGCGAATATGGTCGCCTTGAGGCGGACGCTACGCTGATTAACGTCGGCGAGCGCAGCGTGGTAGGCAATAAAAATGAAACCGTGGTCACGCCGCGCCTGAGCTTTCGCTTCGCCTCGCTGGATTTCAGCCAGGAGCGCCTGTTACAGAACGTGATTTTCTCGCTGGAACGTCTGGCGCGCGAAAAAGCCACCCGCTTTCAGTAGCCGTAAGCCATCCCGCTGACTCAGCAAGCTTTATCAGGTCGCGCGTCCGCTAAATTGTCCGGTAGGCCGTGGTCACTTTCCACAAATAGCGCGGCGCCTGCGCTGCCGGATGCTTGTTCTGTACATGCTGATAAAACTCTTCCGGCGTCATGGCATTGATCATGGCAATAGCCCGATCCCTGTCGCGTGAGAACGTTCTCAGCAGCGCGCCTGCGCCATTGGCGTAGGAAACAATAGTGGCGTAGCGCAGCGTTTTCGGATCGCGGATCCCCGACAGCGAACTATCCTGCAAAATTTTCAGATAAGCCGTACCAATATCGATATTTTTCACCGGATCGCGCAGTTCCGAGGTGCTTGGCTGCCCGCGACGGCCCTGTACCCGATAGACTTCCCGGCCCGCCGTAGAGGCTTTTATCTGCATCAATCCAATGGCATTCGACTTGCTGACTACCGTTGGATTGCCGCCCGATTCCACGGAAATGATCGCCTCAACCAGCTTCTGATCGACGCCGTAGTTATGCGCGGCGTTTTCCGTAAACAGCGACCAGGCCTGAGCAACCTTCCCCGGCGGCGCCTTGGTGAGCGGGGTTTGCCGCTGATGTTCATTCGGTTTATGCGGCTGGCTGGCGCACCCTGCCAGCAGGAGCATACTCACGATCGCCACTGTTTTTATGCTCTTCACGCTATTTTATTCCTCTCAGCTTTAGCTTCGCGTTTTATCATAGCGGCGATTTGCCGGGATAATATTACCGAAACTCTTAATTTAGCGCAGCGGTGGATGACTTCAGCTGCGCTTTTCGTCATTATCAGCCGTATTGGACCCTGGATTGCGTAAAATGATTCATTAACCCTGCGCAGAAAACAGATGTCCCGCCTGAAAGTACAAGGCTAACAGCTTTACCGCGACGAAAAACCGTTGAATAAGGGCCAAAATTTAGCCAATTAAGGATAAAAGTGAAGATTATGTCCGTTACTCCACGCACTTTTCATTTGATCGCGCCTTCCGGCTATTGCCAGAATCAGGCGGCCGCGCAGCTCGCCGTGCGGCGTTTGCAGGAGCAGGGTCATCAGGTGACTAACCTGCAAACGATCGCCCGTCGCAGCCAACGTTTTGCCGGTAGCGACGAGCAGCGGCTACAGGATTTGGATTTACGACAGGTCGAAGCGGATATTGTGCTGACGGTTCGCGGCGGCTACGGCGCCACCAGGCTGCTTCCCGGTTTCGATGCCGCCGCGCTGGCGGCGCGTCTGCGCGAGCGCCCGCTGGCAATTTGCGGCCACAGCGACTTTACCGTGATCCAGATGGCGCTGCTGAAGGCGGGCGGACAAACCTTCAGCGGCCCGATGCTGGCAGGCAATTTTGGCGCGGAGGTCGTTTCTGATTTCACCCTCGATCATTTCTGGCGGGCGCTGACCTCGCCCGAATTCACGCTGGAATGGCCCACCGCGCCGCAGGATGTAGACGTTTCGGGCACGGTTTGGGGCGGAAATCTGGCGATGCTGACTTCGCTGATCGGTACGCCCTGGCTGCCGGAGATCGACGGCGGCATCCTGGTGATTGAGGATATTAACGAGCACCCTTTCCGCGTGGAGAGAATGCTGCTGCAGCTGGCGCAGCACGGCGTGCTGGCACGGCAGAAAGCCATTGTCACCGGCAGTTTTACCGGCGTAAAACTCAGCGAGTACGACAACGGCTATGACTTTGACAGCGTGTGGACGCTAATACGCGAGCTGACCGGCCTGCCGGTGGTGACCGGGCTGGAATTTGGCCATCACTGGAACACCGTCACGCTGCCGCTTGGCGCGCATGGCCAGCTGCGGGTCGCAGGCGATGTCGGCAGGCTGACTCTGTCAGGGCATGCGGTACTGCGGGAGCATTCATGAAGCAGCTGTATGAAGATCTGTGGATCTCAACGCCGGAGTTTCCGCCGGGCGAACGCGATCCGGAAGTGATGATGCACGGTTTTCTGCTGAAGCTTTCACGCGGCAACGTGCTGATTTCACGCGTTGAGGATCATGAAGACCATAATATTATCAGCGATCTCGGCGGGATTTTTCGCCACTATCTGACCCACTGGCACGAGGCTGGCCCGGGCGCGCGACTGCTGCAGCAGCGCTTTAATTCGGCGCTCTATTGCCACAACCGCGCGCTTGGCCCCGTCAGCTCGTTCGCCGAAGCGGACGACACCTTTAATCAGGCGGAAGTGCACTGCGGCAGCCTGCACGTGGTGCCCACGCCGGGCCATACGCCGGGCAGCACCACCTACCTTTATGCTTCGCCCTATGGCAAAACCTATCTGTTTGTCGGCGATACTATCAGCCTCAGCCACCAGCGCTGGGTAACCGTGCTGGTGCCGGAAAGCAACGAGGCCGATCTAAAAAAAACGCTGGAGTTTTATCGGGCGCTGCGCCCGGACGTGGTGCTGATGGGAACCACAAAAGGCCATCTGTCCTGGCAGGAAGTGACGATGCGGGAGTGGCTGGCGCTGCTGGACGAGGCGGAGAACTCGCCGCTGGATCTGCGTCAGCGGCCAGGAGAATAATCGTCGTCTTCCTGCTACAGCGTTTTCGTCAGGTAAAACCGCTGGTGCACGCGCGGATAGTTATCCAGCACCAGCCGGACGACGTAGCCCTGTTTTTCATAGAAGGGCCGGGCCTGGAAGCTGGCGGTATCGACCTGAGCGTAGAGGCAGCCGCGTCGACGGGCCTCTTCTTCCACCGCCTGCATCAGCGCCGTGCCTGTACCCTGCCCACGCAATGCTTCGCTTACCCAAAGCATATTAATGCGCAACCAGTTGCCCACCGTTGAACCCGTCAGGCCGGCAAGTTTTTTGCCGCTGGCGTCTTCAATAAATGCCCCGATACTTTTTAACTCGCCGATAGCCATAAACTGCGAGTTATAAGCCAGCAGGCCGGCTTCAATTTCCGCCAGTTCGTCCGCGCCAGGCTGGTGCGTTATTCTGATAGTCATAGACTCCTCTTTTATACGTAAAAGTTTGCGGCCCGCTCCGGCCTCCCGGCAAGATTGCCCGACTGACTACTCAGGATTCGACCTTTCCCGACGCATCGGTTCGTTGCAATGTTACCGTGCTGTTTTCGCGTTCGCCGGTGCGGCTACAGGAAACCAGGTTTTTCTTACCGTCATACGAGAAAAAGGTCTCATTGGTGCTTTTGTTCATCACCATCTGGTCGCCGTTGCGAAACAGCACGATAGCCACTTTATCGCCGTTATCGGTACGGGACTGCTGGCTGCCGGACGCAATCTGGAAGTTATCGCCCGCCCACAATACCGTGGTCAGGCCATACTGTGCGTTGGTCACTGTCATGGTTGGCCTGCCCGGACAGGTAATCTGATACTCGCTGTTTTGTAACGGCGCAGTGCCTTCAGAGGATTGAGCAAAAAAAGAAGAGGCGCAAAGGCCACCGAGGGCAAGTAAACGAAGCATGAGCATTCTCCGGGCAAGTGTCTGACAGGTCTGGCACAGTATCCTGCCCGCGTCGTGGTTGGGCCGCAATCGGAAGTGGCCTGGTCTGCGTTACAGGCTGCTCATCTCTTTAATATCCGCCTGGTTTACCGCCTGCTGCCTGCCGGATTCATCGGTGTAGATAACCATACCGGTCGCCTTATCAATTTCCGGCTTCCCTTCAACCACCTTTGTGCTGCCGTCGCGCATATGAATGATATGGTCATTTGCGCAGCCGCTCAGCAAAGTGGCCACGGCAATCAGTGGAAAAAGTAACAATTTTTTCATCTTTTCTCTCCTTAAGTTAACCGAGGAAAGTGTAGTCTATGTGCACAGCAATTTTTGATGATTGCTGCGCAGCGGGAGGGGCCGCAAGTGTCGACCAGATAAGGAAAGTTATCGCCGCCACCAACAAATTTCAGTTGAAGCCAGGCAGATTTAACTGTATTTTTATCCAGCATTGATAACCAGGATCCCTCTCATGTTTGTTGAACTGATTTACGATAAGCGCAACGTTGCGGGCTTACCAAACGCGCAGCAGCTGATTTTAGATGAACTGGAAAAGCGCATTAAGCGAGTTTTCCCCGATGCCGACGTCAAAGTAAAACCTATGCAGGCAAACGGCGTGAAAACGGACGCCAGCAAAAGCGACAAATCGGTAATGTTGAGAATTATTGAAGAAATGTTCGATGAAGCGGACCAGTGGCTGATTGCAGAAGAATTTTGATAACCCTCGCACTTCAGGCGTTATTATAACGATTTTTGCCCGTGGACGGTTGCGTTTTACCGTCTTCATGCCACTATTCTTCTATCAAGTTTCCCTGGTGTTGGCCCGTGATTATCCTCTTTGCGGGCATTTTTTTATCTGAAAACTGAAACCGCACTGATACATCCCCCTCTTTATTACTTTAATGAGTTGTTAAAATTTATTTAAATAAATTTAAATTTCGTAACAACCTAAAGTTTTCTCCGGACGAGCCGACGATCTGAGCAGGCAATTAATTGAGACGCAACTATGGCGGTTATATCTGTTCCTGCGCTGGGAGGGCTACTGGCGAAGGCTGAATGGCGTAAAGGCTCGCCGTTAACGAAGGAAGAAGTGGAAAAGATTCGGGATATCACCACGCAGGTTTTAGTACCGGATAATATAGCCCGCACGCTGGATCCTTTTTGCGGATACGCTAATGTCGATCCGCAAAAATGCTGGGAAACCTGGCAACGCTATCGGGCCGACGCGCTGGCCCGAAGGTAATCAGCGGTTTTCCTGCGCTTTTTGATGCTCAGCGATTTCGGCGTAAAGCAGATCGTACACCTGTGCAGCGTAGGCCGAGCTGTCTCGCAACATTTGAATAGCATCCTCAAGCGTTTGCGGCTCCATCTGGCCTACAATTCGCCACCCCAAAGCGATGTTCTTCGCTTCTTCCAGTCGTTCCGGATGATAGACATACGCAGCTTCTGACACGAAATTCTCCTGATTTGAGTTTTGGCCCTATTTTACTGAGCAATGGCTGAGCATCTCAACCCTTGATTTAAACAGATTTAACTTTTTTGCCATTTTTACCCATCTTTTACCGGAAAATGTTTCTTTATCCGGCAAATCTACAGGGGATTAAAGAGAAAAACAGACTAATCCTGGCAGAAGAAAGTTGTAAACCCAATGAAGATTAACTACCGCTGGTAAATAATGTAAGGAAATCGTTCGTTTTACCATTATTAATGAAACTTTCCCGTAACAGAACATTTCTGGCGGATTTGGCTTTATTCGCATCGTGAAAGAAAGCGATTTATTAATAGCGGGAGCGGGGATTGACTGCCTTTTAATACAGCAGGTTATGTCTGAAAAGAACGCGCAACAGATTGATGGATAAGCGGCAGAGTGAACATGTATTTATTACGCTAATTTAGCTTAGGTAAGAATAATATATTAATACGGCGTATGACCTTAACAGTACCGTTCAAAAAAAGAACTCCTGCCAGTGAGACAAGCCGACCGGCAGGCGAAAATTTCATCTACCGGGGCGCAGCACGGCAAGGATCTCCGCTACGTTGCCTTTTGAGCGAAATACCGCCGCGCAGAACACCAGATTGATGAGGATAGAAGCCCAGCTGCTATGACTGTAATCATCAAAGAAATAACGAAACGGAACCGAACCATAGGCCAGCACCAGCAGATAGGCCAGCCATGATGCCCACCATTGATGGTGCGCGCCGGGCTTACGGAAAAACATCAGCCGCAGGGCAATTGCCGAGCAGGTGATCACATTGGTAATCACCATAGGATCATTTGTGACCATGAAAGCCTCCTTTGATGCGGGCCAGCCAGGCGGCCGGATCCTGCTGATTAAAGAATGTTAAGGTTTTAATGGCCAGCGCCGAGAGCAGTACCGCTCCAAGCCCATCCAGCGGCCTGTCGCTATATCCCAACAGGCCAGCCAGTTTGGCGCCTACAACATCGGCGCCGAACACGCCCACGATCCATGAGACAACAAAATAAGCAGCCCGCACGCGCAAAGCGATGTCAGCTGCGCCGGCAACATAAAACACCGCTCCGGCAAAAGAGCCAAACAACACGCTGTAGTTCATGCCACCTAACTGACTCGCCACACTCGCTCCGGCTGAAGATACAACACCAATCCTCACTACCATTTCATGAATGAACATAGAGCCCCCTTTCTGCTTCAGCGTCTTCTCAAATGGACGAGAAAAAAATCCCGGCCTGCGCCAGGAATAAGAAAATTCGATTTAGCACAGCTGGAGTAGTTGATATTTTTACATTAGTGCGGGAAATGCGTACGCGTGAGGGCGCTGTAAATTTATTTGGTGCTGATTCTGAAAAGCCACGCAGCTAACCAGACGAGCTGTCAGTCCTGATAAGGGAACCGTGCGGTTCGACGCTATGACGCTGCCTGAAGGGTCATGAGGTCGTAAAGGAAAGGTAGACGGCGCGGCATTTATTCGGCGAAAGGCGTCGCTTCTGCTGTGACCAGCAGTTTATCAAGTTTTTTTCGCTTTCAGTCTCAGAAATGACGCCACAGGGTGCGTTAACCTGTTTTATGTGTTCAGGATCCCGCGATAAAGACAAGAAATGATGGTAGACAAAGTTTCCGGTAAGCAGGATTGCTACCCTACCGGCCCGTAACCGCCTGCCTGCCGGGCGCAACCGTTGAGATTATCGGAAACTTTAATGGAAACAGTGTTAAACAAAACGTTGAAAGAAAGGGTTTTTCACTCAATACTTTTTGAGGTGGTGGCTAATGTCCTGATTGCGCTCATGCTGGCGGCGATATTAGCCGTGCCCGTAACGCAATCTGCCGTGCTGGCAGCGCTGTCCGCCGTCACGGCGATGCTGTGGAATGTTATTTTTAATCGCCTGTTTGATGCTGTTCAGATAAGAATGGGTTTCAGGCGGAGCCTGCCTGTCAGGATCCTCCACGCCGTCCTTTTTGAAGCCGGACTGCTTGCCGTCCTGATCCCGGTAACCGCCTGGTGGTTTACCGTCTCATTGTTGAAAGCCTTTATGTTGCAAATTGCGCTGGTCGCCTTTTTTCTGCCTTATACCGTTGTGTTTAACTATGTTTACGACTTTTTCCGGTTTCATTGGGTTTGCCGCTCCAGGGGCGCAGAGAGGTGATAATGCCGCGTATTATAACAAGCTGCCTGATTTTACTGGTTTTAGCCGTGCTGATTATCAATTATTCGGTGCCCATCAGGTTCGCTGTAGAGGATGTGCTTTACCATCTGGCGCTGTTTCTAATGCGCCTTCGCTCGCCCTGAACGGTTTGCTGTAAAAAGGGTATTGTCGTTAACGAGGAATGTTATGGTCGATTCTGCTGCTTCTCCACCCTTGCTGCATCTGCTGTGCGGTAAAATTGCTTCCGGTAAATCCACCCTGGCGCAGCAGCTTGCCAGTGCTCCCCGCACGCTTATCCTGTCTGAAGACAGCTGGCTGTTCGGGCTTTATGGCCCGGAAATGAAAAACGTCATGGATTACGTCAAATACGCTGCAAGGCTGCGCGATACGCTGACGCCTCATCTTGTTGCCCTCTTGACAACGGGCACTTCCGTAGTGCTTGATTTTCCGGCAAATACGCTTGCGCAACGCCAGTGGATGAAACAAATTGTGGACCAGGCCCGCTGTATGCACATCCTGCATTTCCTGGATGAGCCAGACAGTTTGTGTAAAACCCGGCTGGCGTTAAGAAACCAGGCCAAAAACCATGATTTTGCTGCTACAGAGGCCGAATATGAGCTTATCAGCCGCTATTTTGTTGCGCCGGTAAAAGAAGAAGGTTTTAACATCAAACGTTATTCCAGCCACGCTGGCTAAGGTCAAGCCGATGATCAGACGGGCACGCCCGGAAGAAGCGCGGGCGCTATGGCAACTACGCAATCTGGCTATCCGCGCCGGTTGTAGAGCGTCCTACGGTGAAGAGAAGGTCATGGCCTGGACGCCGGACAAAATGCCTGGTGGCTATCTTCAGGCCATTGTTCAGCACCCTTTTTTTGTGGCAGACGCGCCGGGTTTTCCCGTAGCGACAGGCTTTCTTGACAGCGAAAAGCACAGCGTGGAGGCCATTTTTACCCTGCCGGACCATATGGGCAAAGGGTACGCCACGCAAATTTTGACGGCCATAAAAAATGAGGCCCTCTCCAGGGGCATCACCACGCTCACCCTTTCCTCCACGCCGGACGCCATGACATTTTACCAGCGTCACGGCTTTACGCTGCTCAGAGAATCGGTTTACCACTCTGCGCTGGCGGGCGATCTGCTCTGCATGGAGATGCAGGCCGGGCTGTTACATTCAGAAAAAGTTACATTCTGAAACCCCTGAAAAACCAGCTAAATAACAATAAGTTAATTGTCTCCCCTTTTTGCAGGGCTTGCGATCCGTCACAGGCCTGCCAGGGTTAACGGAGCGTTTTAACAAGAGATTTATTCCAACAGGAGGTTAATATGGCCCGTTTTCAGCAAAAAGTCGTGGTGGTAACCGGTGCAGGTTCCGGTATTGGTCAGGCTGCGGCAGAACGCTTCGCCAGCGAAGGCGCTTCCGTGGTGCTGGTAGGCCGCACGAAAGAAAAGCTGGATAAGACGCTGGCGAAACTGGCTCAGGGTGAGCATCTGGTTGCAACTTGCGACGTGGGCGAGGCGGAACAGGTAGAACGGCTTGCCAAAAACGTACTGGATAAATATGGTCGGGTGGACGTGCTGGTAAATAATGCCGGCCAGATCGTGCAGGGCCGCATTCATGAGATCGCGCTGGACGACTGGAAACAGCTGATGAAGGTTGACCTGGACGGCGTGTTCTACTGCGTGCACTACTTTATGCCCGCGCTGCTGAAAAGCAAAGGCAACGTGGTTAACGTTTCTTCCGTTTCCGGGCTGGGTGGCGACTGGGGAATGAGCGTTTACAACGCCGCCAAGGGCGCGGTCACCAATTTTACCCGCTCGCTGGCGCTGGATTATGGCGAAGACGGCGTACGCGTAAACGCCATCTGTCCCGGCTTTACCTTTACCGATCTGACGGAAGAGATGAAAGATAACCAGCAGCTGCTGAATAAGTTCTATGAGCGTATTCCGCTGGCGCGTGCAGGTGAACCGGAAGATATCGCCAGCGCGATTGCCTTTATTGCCAGCGATGACGCCCGCTATATCACCGGCGTTAATCTGCCGGTCGATGGCGGTATCATGGCATCCAACGGTCAGCCTAAACAGGCCTGATGTTTCCGGCGGCACGGCGTGCCGCCTAATCCTCGTTACTGGCCGCTCGCCATTGATTAATCATTTCCGCCGTCACTTCTTTTACATAGCAAATCGGCGCTTCACCGCCCTGCCTGCTCCATGCGCTTCGTCCACCGCAGCGGCTGCCGTTTCTGGCTGAATTAAACGGGCAGGCGCAGCTACCCGAATAGTCTGCGATGGACTCGGCTACAATCCGCTGCTGCACTTCCTCGTCCGACAACCGGGCAGCCAGCGCCGGGTCTGCATAAAAAAATATTATCGCCAGGCTTAATACCCATTTTAATCTCATAGCGCCTGTCCTTACGATCTTCTTGCTGTTTGCAGCGGAAAGGGATGTTTTTATGTGCGACCTCAGGCCGTTTCAACCTCATCAATCAGCTCGGGACGCTGATTTTTGACATTGCCCACGGCCTTACTAACCGGATGCCAGGCAAATTCATCAATCGGGACGGCCCCCTCTTTTACTATTTCGCTCGCCTGCTCCGGGGTGGTTTTTTCACTTATCCAGGCAAGCACGGCCTCGGGCGTCAGCACCAGCGGCCGACGATCGTGAATATCCAGGAGTCCTTTATCGCTGGCGGCCGTTACGATCAAGAAGCCCTCATGGTCGTCCTCTTTGTTAAAAGGCGCTTTACCGATGGCCGCAAAAAAAAGCGGCCCGCCGCTCTGATGATAAATAAAGTAAGGCTGCTTGTTACTGCCGTCGCGTTTCCATTCGTACCAGCCGTCGGCCATGACTATCGCCCGCCCGCTGCGCCAGAGCGGCTTAAACATTTTGCCCGTCGCCGCCGTTTCCGATTTAGCGTTAATCAGCGGCTGCTTGTGCCACCATTCCGGGCTGTATCCCCAATGGACAGGATCGAGATGAAGCGTCGCGTCACGTTCATTGAGCAACAGTACGCGCGTACCTGGCGCCACGTTATAGCGGCCAAGCGGCTCTGGATCGTAAGCGATATCCCGCTCGATACTGTTGCTCAAGGCTTCCAGATAAGCCTCACGGGATCGGTATTGAGTAAAACGTCCGCACATAATCTCCTCCTTTTCGATAAGCGTAGCAGCGAAAAACGGCAGGCCGCCCATGCCGTTCCCTTTTTTTCACGTGCTCGTAGCAGGCATAACTCGCCCTTTTGTAACGAAAGTTTATTAGTTACTGTCGCTTACCTTACCGCCGCAGGCTGAGCTGGACAGCCTGGCGGAAACAGCGTGATAGTACTGTTTTTTTATCAGGATCCTTATTGGGATTTATAAGCGTATATTATCTTTGCTTCGTCACTTAAAGAGAACAGAGATGAAAAAAACGACCTTGCTTTTGCTGGCGTCCCTGATGGCTGTGCTGTCTGCTTCAGCATTCGCCTGTCCTAAGGGACAACATCCCCATGGCGGTACCGGTTCCCATCATAAAGGCGGCTATTGCTCTTACTGAGTCTTATTTTCAGAGCACCGCCCCCGAGTGATTTTTTATCAAGGCGCAAGCATTTATCAGCATGGCAAAGACCTGACACAGCAACATTGCGCCTTTTATAACGGCTTTAGATGAACAGGTTCAGCGCTCATCATCGCCGACCGCAAACAGCACTCCCCCCACCACAGATCGCCAGGCTCCCCCTGTCAGCAGTAAACTTAAAAAAGAACAGCATGCTGGCCGTCAGAAATCAGAGGGCAATGAACGGATAGCGCGCTAAAAACCTGTAACGGCGCTGAATAAAGTGTTTATCAGCCTCCGACAAGAAGGTTTCTTTACGCCTTTGAGCAGGTATGGCATCACCTTATTTTTTAAAAAAGGATAGCGATGGCATCAGGAAGATATCAGGTATACAGGCTGCCGCCCGACACGGACGGCAGGTGCTGGCCGTCAGGCATGCGCTTCGCGGTCCGCCAACAGCTGGTCGACAAACGCGACGATTTCCGGCTTATCCCGCTCTATTTGCGCTATTTTTTCGGCAAATTTCGGCAGATACGCCTTATGGGCATACAGTAGCGCATCCAGCACTTTGATGGCCGTATCGCCAGCCGGGATCAGCGGATTGATGGTAAACGCATGCAGCGCCGCGCCATAATCGCCGGTCACGGCCGCTTCGATAGTGGTTTCCTCCATCGCCTTCATCAGCTGGATCATGCCTCGCGCCGCAGGCGGCAGCGCTCCCCAACGCAGCGGCTCCGGGCCATGCGCGGTAATAGCTGCCGTCACTTCCACAATACAGTCGAAAGGCAGATCGGCAATGGCGCCGTTATTGCGCGTTGACACCACCATCTGTTTACCGGTGTTGTTCTGGATAGCGGCGATCAGATCGCAGGCCGCATCGCTGTAGTGTGCGCCGCCGCGCTGGCTCAGCTCTTCCGGTTTGTAGTTAAGGTTGACGTCCTTGTAGAGTTCAAACAGCCGCTTTTCGGTTTTTTTCACCACCTCGGCGCGCGTTTCATACTGCCTGAATTCTTCAACAGCGTGCGCCAGCATCGGCTCCTGTAAATAGTAATAGCGATGATAGCCGCACGGCAGGATGCCAAGGTGTTTGACCTGCTCATAGTGGAAAGGGATCTGGTGAATATTTTTCAGGCCTTCATCAGAGCGATCGCGCTGTTCCGGCGCATAGATTTTATCGATCAGTTCGGCGGTGCGTTCATTTCCTTTGTTGTCCCAGACGCGGTGCCAGTGAAAATGGTTAAGCCCGGCGAACTTGAAGTTTAGTTCGGCCTCGGGGGTCTCCAGCAGCTCACAGGCCTGGGTGATATGGCTGAAAGGCACGTTGCACAGCCCCACCGTTTTTTCCCATTGACCATATTTTATCGCGGCTTCCGTCACCATCCCGGCCGGATTGGTAAAGTCGACCAGCCACGCGTTGGGACAAAGCACGCGCATATCGTCAATAATTTCCAGAATAACGGGAATGGTGCGGAACGCTTTAAACAGCCCGCCCGCACCGTTGGTTTCCTGCCCCAACAGGCCGTTGGCCAGCGGGATAACCTCATCTTTCAGGCGAGCATCCAGCAGCCCTACGCGAAACTGCGTGGTCACGTAGTCGGCATCTTTCAGCGCCGCTTTACGATCGAGCGTCAGATGAACCTGCCAGTCCAGTCCGGCCGCCGCAATCATACGCTTCGCCATATTGCCGACGATTTCCATTTTTTCGGCGCCGTCCGCAATATCCACCAGCCAGAGTTCCGCAATAGGTAACCGATCCTTGCGCAGGATCAGCCCTTCGATCAGTTCCGGGGTATAGCTGGATCCGCCGCCGATGGTGACAATCTTTATTTTGTTTTGCATACAAAAAGCTCCTTGAATGAGCGGACAGACAGAGAGTGGGCTGAAAGCAGGTAGCCCTGCCCCTCACCGCATGGATGATGAATGACTGAATAAAACCCGCTGGGCTTTATTTATGCCGGCTGTTCAGGTAGTGATACACCGCGCCCGTCAGCCCCGCGCTGTTGCCATGGCTGGCTCTGGCGACAGACACCGTCAGGCCATACCAGGCCAGATGCGCTTTGATCTCGTCGATAAAGCCTGGCCGTTCGGTTATGCCTCCCCCCAGGAAGACACATTCCGGATCGAACAGATGCGCCAGGTTATAAATGCCCGAGCAAAGATCCTGATAAAATTGCGTAACCAGCCGGACGCAAATTTTATTTCCCTGGTCATAGCCGGCGAATATCTCTTCGCCCGTGACCGTTTCCAGCGGCCTGTCGCTTATCAGCGAATAGCGCCTGCGCAGGACCGCCAGCGTGCAGTTTTCATTCATGGTGTAGCTGTTCAGCCGTCCCGCGCCCGGCCGTTCGCTGAGCAGGTAGCCGAATTCGCCCGCCCTGAAACGATGCCCGCGCACCAGCTCGCCGTTGCAAAAGAGCGCGCCGCCAATGCCCGTGCCGATAGTCATCATCAGAAAATCCCGCATCGTCTGCGCGTTGCCCAGCCAGCGTTCGGCCAGCAACGCGCAGTTGGCGTCGTTTTCTACGCTAACGGGCAGGCCAGTTTTATTTTGTAGCCACGCCTGTAAAGCAAAGCCGTCAAAATCGCGCAGAGAGCCGCCCATCGTAATAAAGCCCGTCCAGGGATCGACGTAGCCGGGAACGCTCAGGGCTATTCCTTCACATTCGGAATGGCTCGCCAGCCATGCCTGAATCGACGCCAGTATGTGCTCGCCGGAAAAATTCGGGACCGCCGTTTTTTCCTGCGCCAGGATCTCGCCCTTCTCGTTCAGCACGCCCATTTTTAAGGCGGTTCCGCCAATATCGTAAGCTGCAATTCTCATCATTCACTCCGGCTTGTTGGCGGGCGGCATGGCACCGCCCGTCAGGCCTTTCCGGTCAGCCGGATTTAAAGGGATGCACCGTCAGAGGCGATAACCTCTTTATACCAGTCGAAGCTTTTCTTTTTGGCGCGTGAGAAATCGCCGCTGCCGTCATCGCTGCGGTTAACGTAAATAAAACCGTAGCGCTTATCGTACTGTCCCGTGCCGAAAGAGACGCAGTCCAGGCAGCCCCAGGGCGTAAAGCCCATCAGATCGACACCATCCTCCAGCACGGCTTTTTTCATCTGCACAATATGCTCGCGCAGGTAGCTGATACGGTAGTCGTCGTTGATCTCGCCGTTCTCCTCAACCTTATCGAACGCGCCGAAGCCGTTTTCCACGATAAACAGCGGTTTCTGGTAGCGTTCATAGAGCACGTTAAGCGTGTAGCGCAGGCCGACCGGATCGATCTGCCAGCCCCAGTCGGAAGCTTTTACGTGCGGATTTTTGCGGCTGCCGGGGAACGCCTCCAGCGGCGTATCGTCAGTTTGCCGGGCGGTCGCGTACTCTACGGCGTTGCTCATGTAGTAGCTGAAGCCAAGGTAGTCGGTGCAGCCTTCGCGCAGCGTCTGCTCGTCTTCCGGCGCCATATTGATAGTAAATCCGCGCTGCGCCCACTCTTTGCGAACCCAGGCAGGGTAAGCTCCGCGCATATGCACATCGCCAAACAGATAGCGCTGCTGCATCGCTTTGTGCGCGTACATTACGTCGTCCGGATGACAGGACCACGGATAGAGCGGCACCATCGCCAGCATGCAGCCAATTTTAAAATCCGGATTGATGGCGTGGCCCAGCTTCACCACTCTGGCGCTGGCAACAAACTGGTGATGCAGCACCTGGTACATCACTTCTTCAGGGTTTTCGTGATCGGTAAAAATGACGCCGGAGTTGCTGTAGCCATACAGCGGCTTGCGCCAGTTGCGCTGATTGTTGATCTCGTTAAAGGTCATCCAGTATTTCACTTTGTGCTTATAGCGCTTTAGCACCACTTCGCTGTAGCGCACAAAGAGGTCAATCAGCTCCCGGTTAAGCCAGCCGCCATACTGTTTAACCAGATGCAGCGGCATTTCAAAGTGCGACAGCGTGATCACTGGCTCAATGCCGTGCTTTAACAGCTCGTCAAAAACGTCATCATAAAACTTCAGGCCCGCCTCGTTAGGCTCGACCTCGTCACCCTGCGGAAAAATACGCGTCCAGGCGACAGAGGTACGGAAACACTTAAAGCCCATTTCCGCAAACAGCGCGATATCTTCCTTGTAACGATGATAAAAATCCGTGGCGAGGTGATTAGGATAATTTTTACCGGCAATCACGCCGTCGGTGATTTCTCTGTCCACACCGTGCGAACCGCCCGTCAGCACGTCGACAATGCTCGGGCCTTTGCCGCCCTCCTGCCAGCCGCCCTCAACCTGATGAGCAGCGACGGCGCCGCCCCATAAAAAATCAGCGGGTAATTTGTCAGACATAAATGGTTCCTTTTTAAAAACTACTGCGTACGGGTTTTGGTCAGCTCCTGCACTTCACGATGCAGGTAGATAATCTCTTCCACCAGCTCACGGCACAGCATGGCGTTCATCAGGTGATCCTGTGCATGCACCAGGATCAGGTTGACCGGGATTTTGCCGCAGCCTTCGTCCGCGCCGATCAGCTCAGTCTGGATCCTGTGTGCTTCACGCACGGCTTTTGTCGCCTCCAGCAGCGAGGCGTCTGCCTCTTCCCAGCTATGCTTTCGCGCCGCCTGGAGCGCCTGCATGGCAGCAGAGCGCGCTTCACCGGCATGGATAATCAGCTCCATCACCGTCGTTTCCATATCCTGTGGTGCATCCATTATTTGGTCTCCTCAGCCAGAACCATGCCGTCAGCCATTTCCGCTTCCTGTTGCAGCAGCTGGCGTTCATACATTTTGAAGAACGGGTAATAAATTAACGCCGACAGGCCAATCAGAAACGCGACCAGCACCACCGCGCGCCAGTCCCACCCCGTAGACCAGGCAGCGCCAATCGGGCCGGGCGTAGTCCACGGCGCCAGGGAAATGGCATGGTTAATCAGGTTGGTGCGCGTCGCTGTCCAGGCGATAACCGCGTTGATCAGCGGCGTGGTCACAAAGGGAATAAACAGCAGCGGATTCATTACTACCGGCGAACCGAAAATGATGGGCTCGTTGATATTGAACATGCCGGGAACCAGGCCCAGACGACCGATCGAGCGCAGATGGGCAGACTTGCTGCGCAGATAAAGGATCACCAGACCCATAGTCGCGCCGGAGCCACCCACCGTAATAAAGAACTGCCAGAACGGCTCAACAAAGACTTTGGTGACCTCCTGCCCCGCGTTAAGCGCTTCCTGGTTAATACCCAGGTTAGCCAGCCAGAACGCCTGAAGCAGGCCGCCGACGATTGCCGCGCCGTGGATGCCGGCAAACCAGAGCAGATGGCACAGCAGCACGGCTATCAGCACGGCGGGCAATGAGTCCGCAGCGGACAGGATTGGCGCAAACAGAGACATAATTGCCTGCGGCAGGATCAGCCCGAAATGGCTCTCCATAAGCAGATTCAGCGGATAAAGCGTGAGGAAAATAACCAGAATCGGGATCAGCAGATCGAAAGACTGGCGGATTTTGGGCGGCACCTGTTCGGGAAGCTTAAAGCCGATATTGTATTTCGTCAGCAGATGCATGATTTCGGTACAGTACAGGCTGATAAGAATGGCGGTGAAGATGCCCTCACCGCCCAGAGAGGCAACCGACAGCGCACCATCTTTTTGCGGCGCGGCGACCACCAGAAAGGTCATCAGCGAGAGCAGCGCGGCCATCAGGCCGTTGAGCTTATAGCTCTGCGCCAGGTTATAGGCGATAGCGCTGGTGATGAAGACGGCCATAATCCCCATCGTCATATTGTAAGGCATCATCAGCTGGTCGTTATATTGCCTGACGATGCCCAGCCACCATTTTGCAAAAGCCCACTGGCTGTTTTCACTGAACGGCGGATGAGAAAACAACAGCATAAAGGAACCTACAATTAAAAACGGCATGGAAGCAATAAAGCCATCTTTAATAGCGACAACATGTCTTTGTGAAGATAAGCGCGCGGCTACCGGACTGATACGATTTTCAATCACCCCAAACAGCGAATCGGCCAGTGTGCTCATTATGCCCCCTGATGAGATTCAATAAGCGACAGGGCGGATTGCAGAATTTTTTCGCCGTTAAGCATCCCATAATCCATGGTGTTAATAACGGCAACCGGTTTATGGTATTCGGCCGCGCATTTCTGAAAATCATTGAGCTTGTATTTGATTTGCGGGCCCAGCAGGCAGCAGTCAAAATCAGCGATCTTTTCGCTGAACTCTTCCATGCCAACTGCCTGAATTTTCGTATCAATCCCGAGCTTTACGGCGGCCTTTTCCATCCGCTGCACCACCATGCTTGTGGACATGCCTGCAGAGCAACATAATAATATCTTGATCATAACATCCCCCTTTGTTTCCTGAATTTTTACGCGCCATTCGATCAGCCTGCAACCGGTTACAGATCCTCTTTTTGCTTTTTGTGATCCATCACCCACTCATTCAGTAATTTATTTATCGCTAAACATAAAATAATGTGAGACCGGTTACAGATTATTTATTTATGACGCATCTGAATATATTTACCGTGCATCATTTAATCTTTTCTGGCGTGGCGAGAAAAAATGCGGGTTTTAACCGCTGCGTTTTTGGTTACAATAAGCGGCCGATACAGAAAGGAAACTCTCCATGATTACGATGCTGGATGTGGCCAGGCGTGCTGGCGTCTCAAAAGCGACCGTTTCTCGCGTGCTGGCCGGGCATGGCTACGTGTCGAAAACGGTGCGGGACAAGGTCATGAGCGCCGTGGAGGAGATGGGCTACCGGCCTAACTTACTGGCGCGTAATCTGGCGACCAACCGCAGCCAGAGCATTGGCCTGATGGTGCCCAATACCCTTTATAACGGCCCCTTTTTTAGCGAGCTGCTCTATCAGGTAGCGACGCTGACCGAACAGCTGGGGTCGCAGCTGGTGCTGGCCGACGGCAAACACACGGCGGACCAGGAGCGGCAGGCCATCAATTTTTTGATCGACAGCCGCTGCGATGCCCTGATCATTTATCCAAGATCGTTGAGCGTGGAAGAGATCGACGCGCTGATCCCGACGATCAGTAAGCCAATGCTGATCCTGAACCGCAGTTTAAAAACGTTCCCACACTATGCCGTCTGCGCCGATCATGAAAACGATACGTTCCAGGCGGTAGATTATCTGATTGGCCAGGGACATCGGGAAATCGCGTTTATCAAAGGCATGGCGGGATCCCACACCGGTCTCAGTCGACTGAACGGCTATTTATCCGCGCTAAAACGGCATGAGATTACGCCACATCCGGCGCTGATGCTGGAAGGCGGCTGGACTAACGAGAGCGGCAGGCTGGCGGCCTGCGAGCTGCTGCGGCGCAACGTCAGGTTTTCCGCTATTGTCGCCAGTAATGACGATATGGCGATCGGCGCCGCCTGCGCGCTGAGCGCCGTGGGGCTGAAAGTGCCGGACGATGTCTCCCTGCTCAGCTTTGATGATATCCCCGTCGCCGCCTATGTGACGCCAGCGCTGACTACCGTACGCGTGCCGGTTGCAAAGATGGTGTCCAGCGCGATGATGCAGCTGGCGAAAATGCTGGATGGCGGGCAGGTCGAGCCGCTGGCGCTGATGCCGGGCGAACTGATCCGCCGACAGTCGGTGGGGATCGGGCCTTATGGTAAGGCACAGGAGAGATGAAGCCTGCCAGGGATCGGCAAGCCGTTATCTTACTTTTCCCGTTACAAACCCGGCGATCTCACGGTTTCCTGAGGTATAGCCTGGGGATTCTCTCTCCCGTCAGATGTGCTGTTATAACTCTGTAGCGATCACACCACTTTTGCATGAAACAGTAGAATTATTTATATTATCTGCAAATTTTTCAAAGGCGATGGCATTGCCACGCTTAGAGCAATCACTAGGCACGTCATGTAGCCCAGGATATTGTGT
This sequence comes from Erwinia sp. PsM31, assembly GCF_030433775.1. Lineage (NCBI taxonomy): Bacteria > Pseudomonadati > Pseudomonadota > Gammaproteobacteria > Enterobacterales > Erwiniaceae > Erwinia > Erwinia sp. PsM31. The sequence continues at coordinate 23,614 of NZ_JARUWZ010000008.1, read as the reverse complement.
GGTGAAGAGATCTGGACATCTTAATAATCAGGTGTGGAAACGGTTCAGGGATGCCCCTTTTAAGAGTGGGTTATAACCTGTTTCCATTGCGAGACGGGGCGTTAGCACTATTTAAACTGCGCTTATTATGTACCGTTTTAAAAGGATTTGGATAAAGGCCTGGAATATAAAAAGCCAACATAAAACTTACATCTTATGTTGGCTACATGTTACAAAACTCAGCTTACATATGCTGGATCATAGCATCGCCAAACTCTGAAGATTTCAGCAGTTTAGCGCCGTCCATCAGACGTTCGAAGTCATAGGTCACGGTTTTGGCGGCGATTGCGCCTTCCATACCTTTAACAATCAGGTCTGCGGCTTCGAACCAGCCCATGTGACGCAGCATCATTTCTGCGGACAGAATAACGGAACCCGGGTTCACTTTATCCTGACCTGCATATTTAGGCGCCGTACCGTGGGTGGCTTCAAACAGCGCGCATTCGTCGCCGATGTTTGCGCCAGGTGCGATACCGATACCGCCAACCTGCGCCGCCAGGGCGTCGGAGATGTAATCGCCGTTCAGGTTCATACAGGCGATAACGTCATATTCTGCCGGACGCAGCAGGATCTGCTGCAGGAACGCATCGGCGATCACGTCTTTGATAACGATCTCTTTGCCGGTGTTCGGGTTTTTGATCTTCATCCACGGGCCGCCGTCAATCAGCTCGCCGCCGAACTCGTCTTTCGCCAGCTGGTAACCCCAGTCTTTGAATGCGCCTTCGGTGAACTTCATGATGTTGCCTTTGTGCACCAGGGTCACAGAATCGCGATCGTTGGTGATGGCGTATTCAATCGCCGCGCGTACCAGGCGCCTGGTGCCTGCTTCTGAACATGGCTTCACGCCGATGCCGCACTGCTCAGGGAAGCGAATTTTCTTCACGCCCATTTCGTCGCGCAGGAATTTGATCACCTTATCCGCTTCCGGCGTACCGGCTTTCCACTCGATACCGGCATAGATATCTTCGGAGTTTTCGCGGAAGATCACCATATCGGTCTCTTCAGGACGTTTAACCGGGCTTGGCGTGCCGGTATAGTAACGGACCGGGCGCAGACAGATATAGAGATCCAGCTGCTGGCGCAGGGCCACGTTCAGGGAACGAATACCGCCGCCAACTGGCGTGGTCAGTGGGCCTTTAATCGCCACACGGTACTCTTTGATTAAATCGAGGGTTTCCTGCGGTAGCCAGACGTCCTGGCCGTACAGCTCTACTGATTTCTCACCGGTATAAATTTCCATCCAGGAAATTTTACGCTCACCGTTATAAGCTTTCTGCACGGCGGCATCGACCACCTTGATCATCACGGGAGAAACGTCGACCCCAATACCGTCACCTTCAATAAAAGGGATGATTGGATTGTTTGGGACGTTCAGCTTGCCCTGATCCAGGGTGATTTTCTGACCTTCCGCCGGAACAACTACTTTGCTTTCCATTAACCTCTCCTTCGAGCGCTTTTTTGTTAATGATTTGTAAGATGCGCGTCAATACTACTCGAATATTCACGCCGCGCCAATCTTCACCGCTTTGCGTTATAATGCGCCCATTGTGAACAAGTGCAAAGACTATGCGTAAATCTTCCGTTAATAATCACCGCCTTAAACGATTCAGCCCGGCCCGCAGCGCCAAAGCCGCCGACAAGGGGCCAAGGCGTGTTATCGTTTTTAACAAACCCTTTGACGTCCTGCCGCAGTTCAGCGACGAGGCAGGCCGCAGCACGTTAAAAGATTTTATTCCCGTTAGCGGCGTTTATGCTGCCGGCCGTCTGGACCGCGACAGCGAAGGCCTGATGGTGCTGACCAACGACGGCGCGCTGCAGGCTAAGCTGACGCAGCCGGGCAAACGCACCGGAAAAATCTATTATGTTCAGGTGGAAGGTGCACCGGGCGAGCGTGATATTCAGCCGCTGCGCGATGGCGTTAATCTGAAAGATGGCCCTACACTGCCCGCTGGCGTAGAAATCGTCGAGGAGCCGGAGTGGATTTGGCCGCGCAACCCGCCGGTACGCGAGCGCAAGGCTATTCCCACCAGCTGGCTGAAAATCACTTTATTCGAGGGTCGGAACCGTCAGGTGCGGCGCATGACCGCCCATATCGGCTTCCCTACCCTGCGTCTGATCCGCTTTGCTATGGGCAATACGGAGCTGCAAAACTTATCGCCCGGCGAATGGCGCGACGTCACCGGCGACTTTCCCCTCTAAGCCTGCAAGGAGTCAGCATGTTTAAACCGCACGTTACCGTAGCCACCGTCGTTCAGGCGGAAGGCCAGTTTTTGGTGGTTGAGGAAATGGTGCGCGGCCGCGCCACCTGGAACCAGCCCGCAGGCCACCTGGAAGCCAACGAGACCCTGCTGCAGGCCGCCGCGCGCGAGCTGTACGAGGAGACGGGCCTGGAGGCCGTTCCTCAGGTTTTTCTGCGGCTTCATCAATGGATCGCGCCCGACAATACGCCATTTCTACGCTTTTTGTTCGCGCTGGATTTACCGAAAATGCTGCCGACCAGCCCTCAGGATCGCGATATCGATCGCGCATTATGGTTGCCGCCGGAGGCGATTATCGGCGCGAAAAAGCTCCGTTCGCCGCTGGTTGCCGAAAGTTTGCGGATTTATCAGCAGGGCGTACGCTATCCGCTTGAGGTGCTGAGCGCGTTCCAGTGGCCCTTTAGCGAGGATGCGCCCGCCGCCGACGCGTGGTAGAATATGCCGCAATTTTAAAGTGCAGCCTTTAACTGCAACTCAAAGTCGGGTATTTCTCATGTCATTAGGTAAAAAAGTGATCGTCGGTATGTCCGGCGGCGTGGACTCCTCCGTTTCCGCCTGGTTACTGCAACAGCAGGGCTATCAGGTTGAAGGCCTGTTTATGAAAAACTGGGAAGAGGACGACGGTGAGGAATACTGTACCGCAGCGGAAGACCTGGCGGATGCGCAGGCGGTCTGCGACAAGCTGGGCATCCACCTGCATACGGTGAACTTTGCGGCGGAATACTGGGACAACGTGTTCGAGCATTTCCTCGAAGAGTATAAGGCTGGCCGCACCCCTAACCCGGATATTCTCTGCAACAAAGAGATCAAATTCAAAGCCTTCCTGGAGTTCGCGGCCGAAGATCTGGGTGCGGATTTTATCGCTACCGGTCACTACGTGCGTCGCCGCGACGTTGACGGCAAAAGCCAGCTTTTGCGCGGTCTGGACGACAACAAAGACCAAAGCTACTTCCTCTACACGCTGGGCCATGAGCAAATTGCGCAGAGCCTCTTTCCGGTTGGTGAACTGACCAAGCCAGAAGTGCGCCGCATTGCCGAAGATCTGGAACTGGTGACGGCGAAGAAGAAAGACTCTACCGGCATCTGCTTTATCGGCGAACGCAAGTTCCGCGATTTCCTGGGGCGCTATCTGCCCGCTCAGCCCGGCGCTATCGTCAGTACGGAAGGCGACGTGGTGGGCGAGCATCAGGGGCTGATGTATCACACGCTGGGCCAGCGCAAAGGACTGGGGATCGGCGGCACCAAAGAAGGCAGCGAAGAGCCGTGGTACGTGGTGGATAAAGACGTGGCGAACAATCTGCTGGTGGTTGCGCAGGGTCACGACCATCCGCGCCTGATGTCGGTCGGGCTGATCGCCCAGCAGCTGCATCTGGTCGACCGCGAAATTATCGCCGCGCCAATGCGCTGCACGGTGAAAACCCGCTATCGCCAGAGCGATATTCCCTGTACGGTAACGCCGCTGGGTGCCGATCGGCTGGAAGTGCGTTTTGACGAGCCGGTCGCGGCGGTCACGCCGGGCCAGTCCGCCGTGTTCTATCAGGGTGAAATCTGTCTGGGCGGCGGCATTATCGAAGAGCGTCTGCCGCTTTAAAAAGGTTATGCCGGGCGGGCCTCTGTCCGGCGGCGCATACAGGAGTTACCGTGGCGAAAAATTATTACGACATTACGCTGGCCCTCGCGGGCATCTGCCAGGGCGCGCACCTGGTGCAGCAGCTGGCGCATCAGGGACACTGCCCGCCCGAGTCGCTAAAGGTGTCGCTGTCGAGCGTGGTCGATCTCAACCCCTCCTCGACGCTCGCCGTTTACGGTGGCAAAGAAGAGAACCTGCGCTTCGGGCTGGAGACGCTGATTGCCGTGCTGAACAGCAGCAGCCGTCACGGCGCGGGCGCGGAGCTGACGCGCTACACCCTGAGCATGATGGTGCTGGAGCGCAAGCTGAGCGCCAGTAAAACCGCGCTGGACGAACTCTCAAAACGCATTGCGCAGCTGGATCGCCAGCTGGCGCATTACGACCTGGAATCCGATACGCTGCTGAGCGCTATGGCCGCCATCTATGTGGATGTGATTAGCCCGCTTGGCCCGCGTATCCAGGTCACCGGCTCGCCCGCCGTGCTGCAAAACTCGCAAATTCAGAGCAAAGTCCGCGCCGCGCTGCTGGCCGGTATTCGCTCCGCCGTACTCTGGCATCAGGTAGGCGGCGGCCGCCTGCAGCTGATGTTTTCACGCAATCGCCTTGTGAAAGAGGCGAAACAAATTTTATCCCGTTGTCCCCAACCTCTTTAATCTTCAGGAGTTACACTGATGGAATTATCCTCTCTGACTGCCGTCTCCCCTATTGATGGCCGTTATGGCGACAAAGTCAGCCCGCTGCGCGCTATTTTCAGCGAATTTGGCCTGCTGAAATTCCGCGTTGAGGTTGAAGTACGCTGGTTACAGAAACTGGCCGCCTGCGCAGAGATCAAGGAAGTTCCTGCATTTGACGCTGACGCAAACGCTTACCTTGATGCAATTGTCGCTAATTTCAACGAAGAAGACGCCGCGCGTATTAAAACCATCGAGCGTACCACCAACCATGATGTCAAAGCGGTTGAGTATTTCCTGAAAGAGAAAGTAGAGCCGGTTGCCGCGCTGCACGCCGTATCTGAATTTATTCACTTCGCTTGTACTTCTGAAGATATCAACAACCTCTCGCATGCGCTGATGCTTAACACTGCGCGTCGTGAAGTCATCGTGCCCTACTGGAACAAAATTATCGCGGCGGTTAAAGACCTGGCGGTACAGTATCGCGATATTCCGCTGCTTTCCCGTACGCACGGCCAGCCCGCCACGCCTTCCACGCTCGGCAAGGAGATGGCGAACGTCGCCTACCGCTTTGAGCGCCAGCTGCGTCAGCTGGAGCGCATCGAGGTGCTGGGTAAACTCAACGGCGCGGTCGGCAACTACAACGCCCACATCGCCGCCTACCCGGAAGTGGACTGGCACCAGATGAGCGAAAGCTTCGTCACCTCGCTGGGCATTACCTGGAACCCCTACACCACCCAGATCGAGCCGCACGACTACATTGCCGAAATGTTTGACTGCATCGCGCGCTTCAATACCATTCTGATCGACTTCGATCGCGACGTGTGGGGCTATATCGCGCTGAATCATTTCAAACAGAAAACCATTGCGGGCGAAATTGGTTCCTCCACCATGCCGCACAAGGTCAACCCGATCGACTTTGAAAACTCCGAGGGCAACCTGGGTCTGGCTAACGCCGTGATGCAGCACCTGGCAAGCAAGCTGCCGGTTTCCCGCTGGCAGCGCGATCTGACCGACTCCACGGTGCTGCGTAATCTGGGCGTCGGCATGGGCTATGCGCTGATCGCCTATCAGGCGACGCTGAAAGGCGTGTCCAAACTGGAAGTGAACCGCGATCGCCTTCTGGACGAGCTGGATCACAACTGGGAAGTGCTGGCGGAACCAATCCAGACCGTGATGCGCCGTTACGGTATTGAAAAGCCTTACGAAAAACTGAAAGAGCTGACTCGCGGCAAGCGCGTGGATGCCGCAGGCATGAAAGCCTTTATCGATGGTCTGGCGCTGCCGGAAGAAGAGAAAACCCGCCTGAAGCTTATGACGCCCGCCAACTATCTGGGCCGCGCGGTGCAGATGGTCGACGAGCTGCCGTAATTTTCCGCGCGACGTCTGGTTCGCGCTACATCAGAAGGCCGACGCAAGTCGGCCTGTGTTAATCTATTGTTTATCTGCTTTAACCTATACTTTCCTCAGATCGTAATCGGCCCCGGTCTTTGACCGAATCTACTGAAAGGATAATGTTATGCGCGTATTGATTGTGGAAGATAATCCCTTACTGCGTCATCATCTGGCCGTGCAGCTGCGCGAAATGGGCCATCAGGTAGATGCGGCGGAAGATGCCAAAGAAGCTGACTATTTTCTTACCGAACATACCCCCGATATTACCCTGGTCGATTTAGGCCTGCCGGATGAAGACGGCATGACGATGATCCGCCGCTGGCGCGGTCTGGAAGTCAAACAGCCGATCCTGGTGCTGACGGCTCGCGAAGGCTGGCAGGCTAAGGTAGAAGCGCTGGAAGCCGGTGCCGATGACTACGTGACCAAGCCTTTTCATATTGAAGAAGTGGTGGCCCGTATGCAGGCGCTGATGCGGCGCAACAGCGGCCTGGCTTCACAAATCATCTCGCTGGCGCCTTTTCAGGTCGATCTGTCGCGGCGCGAGCTGAGCGTCAACGAGCAACAAATTAAGCTGACCGCTTTTGAATACACCATTATCGAAACGCTGATCCGCAATGCCGGTAAGGTCGTCAGCAAAGATTCGCTAATGCTCCAGCTTTATCCCGACGCTGAACTGCGTGAGAGCCACACCATCGACGTATTGATGGGGCGCCTGCGTAAAAAAATTCAGGCCGTCTGGCCGCAGGATGTGATCACCACCGTCCGCGGGCAGGGTTATCGGTTCGATCTTTAATGACGTTACTTCGTCCTGATACGCCTTTTTCACTGCGCGCCCGCTTTCTGTTAGCTACGGCGGCGGTCGTTCTGATCCTGTCGCTCTCTTATGGCATGGTGGCCGTTGTCGGCTACGTGGTCAGTTTTGATAAAAACACCTACCGGGTAATGCGCGCGGAGAGCAATCTCTTTTTTACGCTGGCGCAGTGGCAGAATAACCAGTTAACCATTGCCCAGCCCGAGCGGGTATCGCTTAACTTCCCTACCCTGGTTTTTATCTATAACGAGGACGGCAAGCTGCTGTGGCAGCTGCGCGACGTGCCGGAGATCCGTTCTCGCATCAAGCGAGAATGGCTTAAGCGCGCTGATTTCTATGAAATTGATGCCGATAACAACATCAGTCGCCAGGCGCTGGGCGATAATAAGGAAGCGCAAAATAAGCTGACCGCCTATGACGACGATAACAACGATACTTTTACCCACTCGGTAGCGGTAAACCGCTACGCGGCGACGCCGACCCTTCCGGCGTTGACCGTGGTCGTGGTGGATTCTATTCCTCAGGAGCTGCAGCATTCCGACGTGGTATGGTCGTGGTTCAGCTATGTGCTGCTGGTCAACCTGCTGCTGGTCATTCCTTTGCTGTGGCTGGCCGCGCACTGGAGCCTGCGGCCGATAGGCCTGCTGGCCGCACAGCTGCGCGAGCTGGAGCACGGCACGCGCGAAACCCTGGCCGACGAAACGCCGCAGGAGCTGCAAAGCCTGGTGCGCAACCTGAATTTCCTGCTGGATAACGAGCGTCAGCGCTACACCCGCTATCGCACCACGCTCAGCGATCTGACCCACAGCCTGAAAACGCCGCTGGCGGTGCTGCAAACCACGCTGCGTTCGCTGCGCGGCGGCCGCAACCTTTCCGTCGAGCAGGCCGAACCTATTATGCTGGAGCAGATCAGCCGTATCTCGCAGCAGATCGGCTACTATCTGCACCGTGCCAGCATGCAGGCCGATCACAACGTGCTGAAGCGCGAGCTGCATTCCGTGCCGGCGCTGCTGGACAGCCTCTGTTCGGCACTGAACAAGGTTTATCAGCTGAAAGGCGTGGAGCTGACGCTGGATATCTCGCCGGAAATTACCTTTGTCGGCGAGCAAAATGACTTTATGGAAGTGCTGGGTAACGTGCTGGATAATGCCTGCAAGTACTGCCTGGAATTTGTGGAAATCCGGGGTCGCCAGACCGACGATGAGCTGCATTTGATCGTGGAAGACGACGGGCCGGGCATTCCGGAAAGCAAACGCGATATGATTTTTATTCGCGGTCAGCGCGCCGACACGTTGCGTCCCGGCCAGGGCATTGGTCTGGCCGTAGCGCGCGATATCGTGGAGCAGTATGCCGGCGATATCATCGCCACCACCAGCGAACTGGGCGGCGCCCGAATGGAAGTCATCTTCCGCCGTCAGGAAGTGGTCGGCGAAAAACCCTGAAGGCGGCTATTTGCGGCGGCGGCCGCAAATGCTTTTCCCTGCCATCCTTTCCGACTGTTATAATCGATGAAATTCAGCGTTTCAGGAAGACCCATTATGGATTATCAGCTCGATCTCAACTGGCCCGATTTTATCCAGCGCTATTGGCAAAAGCGTCCCGTCGTGCTCAAGCGCGGCTTTAAAAATTTTGTCGATCCTATTTCGCCGGACGAGCTGGCCGGTCTTGCGATGGAAAACGAGGTCGACAGCCGCCTGGTCAGTCATGACAACGACAAGTGGCAGGTCGCGCACGGGCCGTTTGAAAGCTTTGACCACCTTGGCGAAAACAACTGGTCGCTGCTGGTGCAGGCGGTCGACCACTGGCACGAGCCTTCGGCCGCGCTGATGCGCCCTTTCCGCTTTCTGCCGGACTGGCGCACTGACGATCTGATGATCTCCTTCTCCGTGCCCGGCGGCGGTGTTGGTCCGCATCTGGATCAGTACGATGTCTTTATCATTCAGGGCACCGGCCGTCGCCGCTGGCGCGTGGGCGAAAAAGTGGCCATGAAGCAGCACTGTCCGCATCCGGACCTGCTACAGGTCGAGCCGTTCGACGCGATTATTGATGAGGAAATGGAACCGGGCGATATCCTTTATATTCCGCCAGGATTCCCACACGAAGGCTACTCGCTGGAAAGCGCGATTAACTATTCCGTTGGCTTCCGCGCGCCAAGCGGCCGCGAGCTGATTAGCGGCTTTGCGGACTATGTGCTGTCGCGCGAGCTGGGCAGCCGTCGCTTTACCGATCCGGACGTGCCAGCGCGTGAAAATACCGCAGAAATTCTGCCGCAGGAGCTGGACGGTATCCGCGAAATGATGCTGGAAGTGATTAACCAGCCGGAACACTTTAACCAGTGGTTTGGCGAGTTTATCTCCCAGTCCCGCCACGAACTGGATGTGGCGCCGCCGGAACCCCCTTACCAGCCGGATGAGATTTACGACGCGCTGCAACAGGGCGACAGCCTGCAACGTCTGGGCGGCCTGCGCGTGCTGTCTATTGGCGATGCCGTGTTCGTTAACGGCGAGCAGCTTGAATCGCAGCGGCCGGACGCATTGCGGGTGTTAGCGAATCAGCATTCCGTGCACGCGGCGGATCTGGGCGAGGCGCTGGACGATCCGTCTTTCCTGGCGCAGCTGGCGGCATTGGTTAACAGCGGCTACTGGTACTTCAGCGAAGAAGAATAACCGTAACGGCCCTGATTTCAGGGCCGTTTTTACTTGCTCAGGATTTTTTCGCTTTTTCCGCCGTCAGCGCCGCGATGCGCATAATCACCGTCACCGTTTTTTCCATAATATCCAGCGAGGCGAACTCGTGCTTGCCGTGATAGTTATAGCCGCCGGTAAAAATGTTCGGGCAAGGCAGTCCCTTAAACGACAGCGCCGCGCCGTCGGTCCCGCCGCGTATCGGCTTCGTCACCGGCTCCACGCCGCTTTCCCGCATCGCCTGTAGCGCCAGCTCAATAATATGCGCATGCACTTCGACCTTTTCGCGCATGTTGTAATAGCTGTCTTCCGTCTGCACCTCAATGCTGACGCCCGGCTGTTTGCCCTCGCTCAGCGTGGCGGCGATATCTTTCATCACCTGTTTTCTGGCTTCAAAGCTGTCGCGGTCGAAATCGCGGATGATGTAGTGCAGCTCCGCTTTATCCACGCTGCCTTTGATACCGTGCAGATGGTAAAAGCCCTCATAGCCTTCAGTCTGCTCCGGCACCTCTTTTTCCGGCATGGCGGCGTGAAAACGCATCGCCAGATCCAGCGCGTTGACCATTACGCCTTTAGCGCTGCCGGGATGCACGTTGTTGCCGACAATCTTCACGGTAGCGGAAGCGGCATTGAAATTCTCATATTCAAACTCGCCCAGATCGCTGCCGTCGATGGTATAGGCCCACTCGGCGCCAAAAGCCGCCACGTCGAAACAGCTGGTGCCTTTGCCTATTTCTTCGTCCGGGGTAAAAGCGATGCGGATATCACCATGCGGCACGTTCTCGCTTTTCAGCCGGGCGATAGCCGTCATGATCTCCGCCACGCCCGCTTTATCATCCGCGCCCAGCAGCGTTTTACCATCGGTGGTGATCAGCGTGTGGCCCGTCAGGCGGTGCAGCACGGGGAACATCACCGGCGACAGCACCTCATCGCCAATGCCCAGCGCGATGTCGCCGCCGCGATAGTTCTCAACGATCTGCGGATTAACATTTTTACCGGTAAAGTCCGGCGACGTGTCCATATGGGCGATAAACCCGATGGTTGGTACAGGCCAGGCAACGTTTGCAGGCAGGGTCGCCATAACGATGGCGTGCCCGCTCAGCGTGACGTCGCTCAGCCCCAGCGCTTCCAGCTCCTGTTTTAACTCACGAGCCAGCCGCCATTGCCCTTCCGTACTGGGAACCTGCCGAACATGTGCTTTGGACTGCGTGTCGAATGAAACATAGTGCAAGAAGCGTTCGAGTAAATTTGTCATCTGCCTTCCCTCTGAGTGCGGACGGTTATTATCTGTTATTTTGCCCGACGTTTATTGCGTCAGGTCAGTTACCTGCTCGGATCCTGCGGCTTCGGCGCGCCCCCGCCCGGAAGGCTAAAGGCGCACGGATAGTGGATCAGACTGTAAAAACGCACCGGCGCTGTGCCGTCATTGCGGTAGCTGTGCGGCGTATCGGCCTGAAAACGCAGCCCTTCGCCTGCTTTAAGCGTATGCCATTGCGCGCCGGTCGCCAGCCGGAGTTCGCCTTCAATAACGACAACGTGTTCAATTACGCCGCGCTCATGGGCGGAAGACTCGCTGAGCGCGCCGGCGGCCAGCTCAACCACCAGCATGTCAAAACCCAACTGGCGATCGAAGGGAAACAGCGGGCTGGCCTGCATGGTCGTATGCTGCTGTCGCCAGCCATCGGTTCCTACGCTGCGAAGAAAGGCGCTCTCAGGGGCGGGGTCGGCAATAAAATGCGAGAAAGGCACGTTAAAACCGGTCGCTATCTTCCATAGCGTCGCCACGGTTGGGCTGGATTCGCCGCGTTCTACCTGGCCAAGCATCGCTTTGCTGACGCCTGTCTGCACGGCGGCTTCCGTCAGGCTCCAGCCGCGCGCCAGGCGCAGCGCTCTCAGAATACGACCAGGTTCCGGTAGTGTTTGTGGCATCAAAACTCCCCCGTTTTTTTCCTTAGCATAACACTTGTGCGTTATAGCGCACAGTGCTAGCTTGTGCGTTATAACGGTCAATCGGGAGAGGATCATGCGTCCTGCCTTTTCTTTACGTCACCTGACTTTTCCTGCCGTGGTGGCGGGATTTGTCGCGGTGCTGGTGGGCTACACCAGCTCTGCCGCCATTATTTTCCAGGCCGCCGGGGCCGCCGGCGCAACGGCGGCGCAGACTGGCGGCTGGCTAAGCATGTTGGGTCTGGCAATGGGCGTGACCTCAATTGGGCTGTCGATCTATTATCGCGCGCCCGTGCTGACGGCCTGGTCCACGCCGGGCGCGGCGCTGCTGGTCACCAGCCTGCCCGGCACGCCGATGCCGGAAACCATCGGCGTATTTATCTTTGCTTCCGGGCTGATTTTTCTCTGCGGCGTGACCGGCCTGTTTGCACGCCTGATGAACCATATTCCGCAGGCGATTTCCGCCGCCATGCTGGCGGGTATTTTATTGCGTTTTGGTCTGGATGCTTTCGCCTCGCTGCAGCCTGATTTTACGCTGACGGCCAGCATGTGCCTGGCTTACCTGTTAGCGCGCCGTTTTCTGCCGCGCTACGCCATTGTGCTGACGCTGCTGGTGGGTCTGGCCGTCGCGGCGATAAAAGGAGAGATCCACCTTTCGCAGCAGCCGCTGACCTTTGCCGTGCCGGCATTTATCGCGCCGCATTTTAGCTGGTCATCGCTGCTCGGCATTGGCGTTCCCTTTTTTATAGTGACGATGGCCTCACAGAATGCACCCGGCATCGCCACGCTGAAAGCGGCAGGCTATCCGGTGCCCGTTTCGCCGCTGATGAGCTGGACCGGGCTGGCTTCGCTGCTGCTCTCTCCTTTCGGCGGTTTTTCCGTCTGTATCGCGGCCATTACGGCGGCAATCTGTATGGGGCCGGACGTGCATCCCGATCCGCAGCGTCGCTACTGGGGCGCGGTCTGCGCAGGCTTTTTCTATCTGCTGGCGGGCCTGTTTGGCGGCGCGATTGGTCAGCTGTTCAGCGCGCTGCCGCCTGCGCTTATTCATACCCTCGCCGGGCTGGCGCTGCTGGGAACAATAGCGGGCAGCCTGCAGCGCGCGCTGGCGGAGGATAAACAACGTGACGCGGCGGTGATTACCTTTCTGATCACGGCGTCGGGCCTGTCGCTACTGGGGATTGGCGCGGCGTTCTGGGGGCTGGTGGGTGGGATAGTGGCGCATCTGGTTTTTTGTTTGCCACGCCGCCAGGACGGGTTGCCGATTTGAACGCTATTTTACCGGCTGGCGTGACTGCCGTTGCGCCAGAGACTATGCGCGCGGCCTGCTGTATCAGCCACGCTGCCAAAGGCAAAGCACAGATACAGTCGTGACTCAGAGCGCTAATCACCTTGCGAGCCTCCTCGCTATAATGAGGATTACCCGGCGCGCTGCGTGCCGGGCGCAACCAAAGAGGTGAAATTTGATTAAATATAGCGTGTCATACCCGAACGTTGAAAACGGTGAGTTCGATCATGACTACTATCGCGATGTGCATCTGCCGCTGATCCAGGCAAGGATGGGCGACTATCTGGTGTCCTTCTCCATCGACAAAATCATTGGCACACCTGAAGGTACGCCAGCACCTTATGTTGCCGCCTGCCATCTGGTTTGCCGCTCTGTCGAGGATCTGCAAAAAGGCATGGAAGGCCATATCGATGAGATTGTGGGTGATGTGGCAAACTTTACTAATATCAAGTCAGTGAAGTGGATTTCTGAAGTCGTGGCGTAACACTGGCGAAAAGGCGGAAGCCATCCCGCCTGAACTGCATTTTTGCCTGAGAAACGTAACGGCAATCATATACACAATCGCAAAAGCCATGCAGAAAAAGGACGGCAGGTTGCCGTCCCATATGGCATGGGTTACTTGATCTTCGCCAGCAGACGCTGCACAAATTCCGGCACCACCTCGCTTGCCAGTCCGTACTCTTTCTCTTCGAATTCGCTGCCGACCTGGCTTGGCTCCAGGTTCAGCTCGACGGTGTGGGCGCCCTGCAGTTTCGCCTCATGCACAAAGCCCGCCGCCGGATAGACGTGGCCGGAGGTGCCGATAGCGATAAAGTAGTCCGCCTGCGCCAGCGCCTGATAGATCTCATCCATCTGTAGCGGCATTTCGCCAAACCACACCACGTGCGGCCGCAGCACCGACGGGAACTGACAGCAGTGGCAGCGATCGTCTTCCTTGACGTCTTCCTGCCAGTGCAGCACCTGGCCACTGGAGACGCAGCGTACCTTCAGCAGCTCGCCGTGCATATGGATAACGTTACGGCTGCCCGCGCGTTCGTGCAGGTTATCAATATTTTGCGTTACCAGCAGAAAGTGGTCGCCCAGCGCGGCTTCCAGCTCGGCCAACGCTTTGTGCGCCGCATTGGGCTGGATATCGCCGCTGGTTAGCTGGCGACGGCGGGCGTTATAAAACGCCTGCACTTTTTGCGGATCGCGCGCGAAGCCTTCCGGCGTCGCCACGTCTTCCACCTTGTGCTCCTCCCACAGGCCGTCGGCAGCCCGGAAAGTGCGGATCCCCGACTCGGCAGAGATACCTGCGCCGGTCAGGACAACAACTCGCGGTAAAGGATGCATGGCGATCTCCAGATTGCGGTCGCGTTCGAAAATGCGCTGACGCAAACGCTGCTGCACCTTGCGTCGGGTTTTCTTGTAGCGAGCCAGTCTCAGCCGGCGACGGGGTGTACGCATGTTAAATCCTCTAATCCTTAATGTGCAAAAAAGCGGCGCCGCGCGTGCCGCCTGCATCGCCATGGCGGGCTTTGGCAAAACGCGGCGGCTTTGCTCGCGGCAGCAGATGCGTTGCCACCTGCTGCTCCAGCCCGTCGTAAAGCGCGTCAAAACCAGACAGCCCGCCGCCCAGCACCACCAGATGCGGATCCACCAGCGTCAGCCAGTTTGCCAGGCAAACGGCCAACAGCGCCTGATAGCGGGCGGTATGGGCTATGGCCTGCTCGTCCCGTTGATAATAACGGCTGGCGATTTCCGGCGCACTGAGATCTGACTGATTATGCAGCCGCCACAGGCGGGCAAAGCCCGGCCCGGAAAGCCACGGCTCGATACAGCCGCGCTTGCCGCAGCCGCAGAGGGGCTGCGCCACGTCGCGGCCCAGCACTTCCAGCGCATCCAGCGGCAGCCGCATATGGCCAAACTCGCCTGCGACGAAGTTGCGTCCGGTCAGCGGTTTGCCTTCCACTATCAGCCCGCCACCCACGCCGGTGCCCAGGATCAGCCCCAGCACCACCGGATAGGCTTTGAACTCGTCGTCCCAGGCTTCCGACAGCGCAAAACAGTTGGCGTCATTATCAATACGCACTTCCCGCCCCAGCCGCTGGCTCAGATCCGCCTGCAGGCGCTGTCCCTGCGCCGCCGGCACATTGGCGGTAAAGACAGTGCCGTCATCCGGCACGGGCAACCCAGGGATGCCCATACCGACGCTGCCCCGCGTGCCGCAGAACTTATCGGCTTCGTCCGTCATCGCCGCCAGCCTGTCGAGCAGCTGCGCGTAATCATGCGTGGGCGTGGCGGCGCGCTGGCTCCAGATAAGCTGGCGCTGCTCGTTATAGACGCCAAGCGCGATTTTGCTGCCGCCGACGTCAAAGCCGTAATACATGTTACTGCCCACTCAGCACGCGCGCCGGATCGATGCGGCTGGCGCGTCTGGCCGGATACCAGCTGGCGATCAGGCTCAGCAGCAGCGAGGTAAGCAGCACGATGCCCACATCCTGCCAGTGCACTTCTGACGGCAGAAAATCGATAAAATAGATATCGCCGGACAGGAAGTGGTAGCCGGTTAAGGTTTCGATACCGTGGATAATCGGCGTCAGGTTAAAGGCCGCCAGCACGCCGACCACCACGCCGCTGACGCTGCCCAGCAGGCCAGCCATCAGCCCGTACCAGACAAAAATAGCGCGGATCAGTCCGTCCCTGGCGCCCAGCGTGCGCAGCACCGCAATATCGCCGCTCTTGTCCTTCACCGCCATGACCAGCGTGGAGACAATGTTAAAACAGGCCACGCCGATCACCAGCACCATTGCCAGATACATAATGGCGCGGATCATCTGGATGTCGCGGTACATATAGCCGTAGGTGCCAATCCAGCTGCGGATATAGACATAGGCGTGCGTCACTTCGCCCGCGTCCCGCACCAGCTTCTGCGCGGCAAACGGATTGGTCATCTTCAGCGCGATGCCCGTGACACTGTCACGCATCGCCAGATAATTTTGCGCATCCTGCAACGGCACCAGCGCCAGGCTGTGATCCAACATCCCGCTCAGCGCCAGAATGCCGCTGACCTGAAGGCGCACGCGTTTCGGCTGGAGCAGCTTATGTTCGGGATCGCTGTTGGGGATCATAATAGTCAGCCAGTCGCCCTGCTTTACCTTCAGGCTGTTGGCGACGCCCTGACCTAAAATAATCTGCTGCTTGCCCGCGCCGAAGCTTTGCCAGGCATTATTCTGCACATAGGCAGGCAGCGCGCTCAGTTTGGTTTCCTGCTGCGGATCGACGCCTTTAACCTGGATCGCCTGAAGCTTTGCGCCGCTCTCAATCAGGCCGGTGAAATTGATATAGGGTGCAGCCGCCGCAATGCCCGGAACCTGCTCCACCTTCGGCAGCAGCGACTGCCAGCCGGTAAAGGGCTGGTTGACCGGTTCGATTTCACCGTGCGGCACCACGGCCAGAATGCGGTTATTCAGCTCGCGTTCGAAGCCGTTCATGGCGCTGAGGCCAATAATCAGCACCGCCACGCCCAGCGCAATGCCAACCGTAGAGATCGCTGAAATCAGCGATACCATACCGCCGCGACGGCGCCCACGGCTGAAGCGCAGGCCCAGGAGCAGAGAAAGAGAACTTGCCATTACGCCATGCCCGCCAGCGTCAGTTCTTCGCTGAGCACGCCGTCACGCATTTCCATCTGGCGGTTAAGCCGCTTCGCCAGATGCAGATCGTGCGTCACCACCAGAAAAGCGGTGCCCTGACGCACGTTCAGTTCGCCCAGCAGATCGAAAATGGCGTCGGCGTTGCGCGCGTCCAGGTTGCCGGTCGGCTCATCCGCCAGCACCAGACGCGGATTGTTTACCAGCGCGCGGGCAATCGCCACGCGTTGCCGTTCCCCGCCCGAAAGCTCGGAAGGCCGGTGCGCCGCCCGCTTTTCCAGACCAACCGCACGCAGCATATCAATGGCTTTCGCCTCGGCCTGCGCCTTGCTGGCCTTGCCAATCAGCAGCGGCATGGCGACGTTTTCCAGCGCGCTGAAATCGGGCAGCAGATGGTGGAACTGATAGATAAAGCCCAGCTCGCGGTTGCGCAACTCCGCCTTTGCCGACGAAGACATGCCGTTCAGCGACTTGCCGTTAAACACCACGTCGCCGGAGGTTGGCGTATCCAGCCCGCCCAGCAAGTGCATCAGGGTGCTTTTGCCGGAGCCGGAGCTGCCAACAATCGCCATCATTTCGCCAGGCGCCACGCTGAAAGAAACATTACGCAAGACGTCCGTCTGGACGCTGCCTTCCTGGTAGCGTTTGCACAGGTTGTCGCACTGCAACAGAATCGGGTTACTCATAACGTAAAGCCTCAGCGGGTTGAACGGCGGCGGCGCGCCAGGAGGGATAGAGCGTGGAAAGCAACGCCACGGCCATCGCGATAACAACAATGGTGGCCACCTGAACGGCGGAAATCTCGACGGGCAGCGCCGCGCCATCCAGGAAGATGCCGATCAGCGGCATCAGATTATTCAGCTGGCTGGCAAGCAGCACGCCCAGCAGCGCGCCGACCAGCGAGCCAACGATGCCGGCGGTTGCGCCCTGCACCATAAATACCAGCACAATTTGCCGGCGGGTCAGCCCCTGAGTTTGCAGGACCGCCACTTCGCCCTGCTTTTCCATAATCAGCAGGCCCAGCGAGGTGATGATATTAAACGCGGCGACGGCGACAATCAGGCTGAGCAGCAGCCCCATCATGTTTTTCTCCATCTTCACCGCCTGGAACAGCTCGCCCTTGCGCTCGCGCCAGTCTTTCCAGACCAGGCCGTCCGGCAGCTTCTGCTCGCTGAGCGTATCCACCTGGAGAGGTTTGTCCAGCCACAGCCGCCAGCCGGTGATATGGCCAGCCGGATAGCGCATCAGGCGCGAGGCGTCCTGCTGGTTGACCAGGATCTGATAGCCGTCCACCTCGCTGTTGGCGGCGAACGTGCCGATAACGGTAAACAGGCGCTGGCTGGGCAGCCGCCCCATCGGCGTAAACTGGCTGGCGGACGGCACCATCAGCCGCAGCTGGTCGCCGCGCTTCAGCCCAAGCTGTTCCGCCAGCTGTTCGCCGACGATAATGCGGTACTGATTGGGCTGTAGGTCGCTCTGCTTCACATTGGCGAGATACGGCGTCAGCGGATCCGGCTCGTCAGGGTTGATGCCCAGCATAACGCCGACGCCGACGCTGCGGGCGCTTTGCAGCACCACGTCGCCGGTGGTCAGCGGCGTGACGCGACTGACGCCTTTCAGCTGCAGCGAATCCGCCGGCACCTGCTGCGGGTCGATCGAGCCTTTCTCGCTGCTAATCAGCGCCTGGGGCATCAGGTTTAAGGTGCTTTTTTCCAGCTCGTGTTCAAAGCCGTTCATCACCGACAGCACGGTGACCAGCGCCAGCACCCCCAGCGTGATGCCGATGGCGGAAAGCCAGGATACAAACCGCCCGAAGCGGTCTGATGCTCGCCCGCGCATATAACGCAGGCCGATAAATAACGCGACAGGTTGATACATGTAATCCGTCTTCTGGCGGTAATAAGGCAAAAAGTGATCGAAGATGATAAAGGTTAGCCCGGCGTTATGGAACCTCTAAGCCGCTGACTCTTTTGCTAAGTTTTGTTATCTCTTGCGACACGCGCTTTTATTGGCGAAATATCACACTAAAAACGACCGTTAATTACTCAATTATTACGCAAAAAAGGGCATAGACTTAATTATCCCTTAAAGGGAGCAGCGTAGAGTAAAGGCGGGAGTGGTCATAATGTCAAAGTATGAAAAAGGCAGTATTGTCCGGCATAAAACGGGCGAAATTAAAGGACTGGTCGTCAACGTGTTTGAACAGGGCGATGCGCCGGCGGGCTATTACGTGAAGTGGGACGATGGCAATCACAGCTATCACGGCGAAAAAGAACTCATTTGGGCAAACATTGACCGACCCAGAATGCACTACACCCAACAATCGCCGAAATAGAGGTATACTCGGTTAGCCGAACAGGAAACGCGTCGTTTTCTGCTCTCCCTTTATGTGAAGAGACCGACTAACTGACTATGCCTGAACAAGCCCGATATACCCTGCCAGCAAAAGCAGGCGACCAGCGCCAGCTGGGACAATTAACCGGTGCCGCCTGTGCGGTGGAATGTGCTGAAATCCTGGCGCGACACGGCGGCCCCGTGATGCTTATCGCACCGGATATGCAAACCTCGCTGCGGCTGCAGGATGAAATCCGCCAGTTTACCGATGAGCCGGTATTAACGCTGGCCGACTGGGAAACGCTGCCTTTCGACAGCTTTTCGCCGCATCAGGAAATCATCTCTTCCCGTCTCTCCACGCTTTATAATCTGCCCTCGCTGGAAAAAGGCGTGCTGATCCTGCCGGTTAACACGCTGATGCAGCGCGTCTGTCCGCACAGCTTTCTGCATGGCCATGCGCTGGTGATGCGCAAGGGCCAGCGCCTGTCGCGGGATACGCTGCGTTCCCAGCTGGAGCAGGCAGGCTACCGTCACGTCGATCAGGTGATGGAGCACGGCGAATACGCCACGCGCGGCGCGCTGCTGGACCTCTATCCGATGGGCAGCGAGCAGCCTTACCGCATCGACTTTTTCGATGATGAAATCGACAGCCTGCGCCTGTTCGACGTCGACAGCCAGCGCACGCTGGAAGAGGTCGAGGCGATCAATCTTTTGCCCGCGCACGAGTTTCCTACGGACAAAGCGGCCATTGAGCTGTTCCGCACCCAGTGGCGCGAGCACTTTGACGTCCGACGCGAGGCCGAGCACATTTACCAGCAGGTCAGCAAAGGCACGCTGCCGTCCGGTATCGAATACTGGCAGCCGCTCTTTTTTGAGCAGTCGCTGCCCGCGCTGTTCAGCTATCTTCCGGCCAATACGCTGCTGATTAACACCGGCGATCTGGAAGGCGCAGCGGAACGCTTCTGGCAGGAAGTGATGGCGCGCTTTGAAAACCGTCGCGTCGATCCGATGCGTCCGCTGCTGCCGCCGGAAAAGCTGTGGCTGCGCACCAACGAACTGTTCAGCGAGCTGAAAAACTGGCCGCGCGTGCAGCTGAAAAACGAGGCGCTGCCGGAAAAGGCCGTCAACACTAACCTGGGCTATCAGCCGCTGCCCGACCTGGCCGTCCAGGCGCAGGCGAAAGCGCCGCTGGATGCGCTGCGTCGTTTTCTGGAATCGTTCAGCGGCCCGGTGATTTTTTCGGTAGAGAGCGAAGGCCGTCGCGAGGCGCTTCAGGAGCTGCTGGCCCGCATCAAGCTGGTGCCGAAGACCATTCACGCGCTGCATGAGGCGGAGCAGCCCGGCGCTTACCTGATCGTCGGCGCCAGCGAGCACGGCTTTATCGACAGCCTGCGCAACCGCGCGCTGATTTGCGAAAGCGATCTGCTGGGTGAGCGCGTCAGCCGCCGCCGTCAGGACACGCGCCGCTCTATCAACCCGGACGTGCTGATCCGCAACCTGGCCGAGCTGCATCCCGGCCAGCCGGTGGTGCATCTGGAGCACGGCGTCGGCCGCTATATTGGCCTGACCACGCTGGAAACCGGCGGCATCACGGCGGAATACCTGATGCTGACCTATGCCGGCGACGCCAAACTCTACGTGCCGGTCTCCTCGCTGCATCTGATTAGCCGCTATGCCGGCGGCGCAGACGAAAACGCGCCGCTGCACAAGCTCGGCAGCGATGCCTGGTCGCGCGCGCGGCAGAAAGCAGCGGAAAAAGTCCGCGATGTGGCGGCCGAGCTGCTGGATATCTATGCTCAGCGAGCGGCCAAAGCGGGCTTTGCCTTTAAGCACGATCGCGAGCAGTATCAGCTGTTTTGCGACAGCTTCCCGTTTGAAACCACGCCGGATCAGGCGCAGGCGATTAACGCGGTGCTCAGCGATATGTGCCAGCCGCTGGCGATGGATCGCCTGGTGTGCGGCGACGTCGGCTTTGGTAAAACCGAAGTGGCGATGCGCGCCGCTTTCCTCGCGGTAGAGAACCACAAGCAGGTTGCGGTGCTGGTGCCGACCACCCTGCTCGCCCAGCAGCATTATGACAACTTCCGCGATCGCTTCGCCAACTGGCCGGTGCGCATTGAAATGCTCTCCCGTTTCCGCAGCGCGAAAGAGCAGGCGCAGATCCTGGAAGAAGCGCGTGAAGGCAAAATTGATATTCTGATCGGCACCCATAAGCTGCTGCAAAGCGAAATCAAATGGCGCGATCTGGGGCTGCTGATTGTGGATGAAGAGCACCGCTTCGGCGTACGCCATAAAGAGCGCATCAAGGCGATGCGGGCCGATGTTGATATTCTGACGCTGACCGCGACGCCTATTCCCCGCACGCTGAATATGGCGATGAGCGGCATGCGCGACCTGTCGATTATCGCCACGCCGCCTGCCCGTCGTCTGGCGGTGAAAACCTTTGTCCGCGAGTTCGATAATCTGGTGGTACGCGAAGCTATCCTGCGTGAAGTGCTGCGCGGCGGCCAGGTTTATTACCTCTATAACGACGTGGAGAACATCGAAAAAGCCGCCCATCGCATTGCGGAGCTGGTGCCGGAAGCGCGCGTCGCCGTGGGGCATGGCCAGATGCGCGAGCGCGATCTGGAACGGGTGATGAACGATTTCCATCATCAGCGCTTTAACGTGCTGGTCTGCACCACGATTATTGAAACCGGCATCGATATCCCGACCGCGAATACCATTATTATCGAGCGCGCCGACCATTTTGGCCTGGCGCAGCTGCATCAGCTACGCGGCCGCGTGGGCCGTTCGCATCATCAGGCCTATGCGTGGCTGCTGACGCCGCATCCAAAAGCGATGACCACCGACGCGCACAAGCGTCTGGAGGCGATCGCCTCGCTGGAGGATCTGGGCGCCGGTTTTGCGCTGGCAACGCACGATCTGGAAATTCGCGGCGCGGGCGAGCTGCTGGGCGAGGATCAGAGCGGTCAGATGGAGACGATTGGCTTCTCGCTGTATATGGAGCTGCTGGAAAACGCCGTGGACGCGCTGAAGGAAGGCCGCGAGCCGTCGCTGGAAGATCTGACCAACAGCCAGACCGATATCGAACTGCGGATGCCGTCGCTGCTGCCGGACGATTATATTCCGGATGTGAATACCCGCCTGTCGTTCTATAAGCGCATCGCCAGCGCGCAGCAGGAAGGCGAGCTGGACGATTTGAAAGTGGAGCTTATAGACCGCTTCGGCCAGCTGCCGGACCCGGCGCGCAACCTGCTGGATATCGCCACGCTGCGCCTGCTGGCGAAGAAAATTGGCATCCGGCGCGTTGAAGCGAGCGAGAAAGGCGGTTTTATCGAGTTTGCGGAGAAAAACAAAGCCGACCCGTCCTGGCTGATTGGCCTGTTGCAAAAAGAGCCGCAGAACTGGCGGCTTGACGGCCCAACGAAGCTGAAGTTTGTGCGCGACCTCGCCGAGCGCAAGCTGCGGGTGAAATGGGTGCGCGACTTTATGACGCAGGTGCTGGAAAACGCCGCCTGATGCGTCTGCTGCCGTTGCCGCCTGCCCTCAGCAGGCAGCAACGGCGTGCTTTACCGACAGGTGCACGGTTAGCCTGAGCATAACAGGCTAACACGATTATTCTCCGCTAAAGCTCTGCACGCCGCGCTATTATTCGTTCGACGAAATGCCCAACATAAAGCCATCTATCTCTTCTATTTTAATCCTTAACAGCCCGTTTTTATGATGCGAGAACTTTTCCGATCCTAACCGGAAGGCGACATCTTTCAGATGCAAAAAGTTAAGCGGCACTGACGCGTCGTCATCTTCCGGCGTGTAGTACGCCTCGCCGGTGCGTTTAAAATAATTCGCTATCGCCTGCTCTACCGTGCCTTCCTGCGCGTCGCCAAAAAACTCGACGATTTTCTCGTAATATTCCTTACCGGAAATGGTGTTGCCCGTTACCAGCGCGCCTTTTACAAACAGCGTAACGCCCAGGCCGACGCCCAATTTACTGGCGATATTAGCGATAAAGTTCAGATCGGCGTCGCGCATTTTACTGGCGAACACGTTAGTCATTTCACTTTGTTCAGACATGCCGTTCTCCTTGCCGTTATAAAGGGGATCTATCAACTACCTTAATGAGTTTAGTGGAGAACGGGTCGCTGACCAGTCGGACGCCGATCGCCGATTTTCCGCCGCTGGCCGTCTGGCGAGGATTGCCTGTCTGCCCCGACTTGCCGTTATTTATCGTTGAATAGCCTGTCGTCCGGCACAGAAATCGGTTTCAGCAATGGTAAAAAAAGATATTAACCAGGCGAGGTACGTCAGAGAAAAACATTAATGCAGTTTGTGGAACTGCCTCGCATTTTATCGTTGCGTTTTCAGCGAGTTTGCACAGGAGAAGGCGTATATTTAAGCAATGAGGGAAGACAGGAAGAAGGAGAAGAGAGGTGTTTTTAGCGCGGTAATAACGGGGTGGAGCCCGCTATCACCGCTAACCACAAATAACTGTTTGGGAGTTAATCATGGCTAAGAAGGATTGTAAGTCAGAACCGCGCGTAACTGAAGCGCCGCAGCCGACCACTCGCTGCGAGTTTTACAGCCGCGCCGCGCACCGAGCGATATTTTTACGCGGCGAGTGGATAGAACAGGCAGGCTTTGCCGAAGGGATGCCGCTGAAAGTACGCGTGATGCCGGAATGTATTGTGATCACGGCGCAAAACGGCCGCGAGCTGTGGGGCTGTGTTGAGGGATTGAGCGTAGCGCATATCAATCATAAAAAGGTGAAGCAGTGGATAAAGGATTTCCCCGGCGCGTTGCAGGATAGCGACGATGCACCAGTGTTCAGGCGGAGTAACGGGGGCTTTGTGTAAGCCATCCTGGCTTGCTGGCTTGCTGGCTTGCTGGCTTGCTGGCTTGCTGGCTTGCTGGCTTGCTGGCTT